>NZ_JAIQUM010000021.1 GCF_020075705.1 Metabacillus rhizolycopersici
ACTTGCTCATAAGTTTTGTACTATATAGTACGTTTTTGTTAATCGAAATTAACGTTGGCACGCTTGGTTTTGTTTAGTTTTCAAAGATCATCGTGTTGTCGTTTCTCTCAGAAGCGACTTTATTAATATATCACTTTCAAAATGTTAGGTCAACACTTTTTTTAAAGTTTTTTAAAATGTGTTTCAAAACATCACCTGTCAATCCGACAAGAATTTAATAATATAATAGATTCATTTAAATGTCAACAATTAAATCGAATTACCTTAGAGCTTTAAATCCATTACTACTGAATACTACTCAACGTTCATCAGAGAAGAACAGGAAAGACTTGATGAACCCCTTTGAGCGAGGACTTTTTTACGAGTTTCTTCTATATATACATCTTCATTTTAAACCGCTTTGATATTTCTTTAACCAACTTATAACACATCACCTTTTTTAAAGTCTTTATTGTATGATTGCCCATAAAATAAGATTTTCCTTTTTTGTTTGGTATTCTTCGTAAAACCTTTTCCGCAGTAAAAGGGATCCTCGAAAGACTCGCTACGAGCGAATGTCTAGTTCTTACTCGGCGGGAATCACACCCACTATATGTTACAACCTTGCTCGGACGCTCTCACACTGTGACTGGAAATCCGAAAAGAGACCCTAGTATTTGAACTAGAGTCTCTTTCATATCTAAAATTAACGAAGAAGTTGTAAAACTCCTTGTGGTTGTTGGTTGGCTTGCTTTGCCGCTATGCCTTTCGGTCACAGAATAGACTATATCTTCATCCATGTTTTCATGGAGCTGGGCACTTCGAACAGCTTTTACTACCCTACGAGATTCATAGCCATTGCTTGCGCCTTAGACCGTATTCTCTAGTCGTTGAACCTTCTCCAGAGTTTCCCCACAGGAGCTTGGCTGCTGATTATCCATTGTATCATCTTCATCATTTTCAAACCTTCACGCTGACCGTTTCCAGTTACGTTGTGGTTGATGAAGCTTTAGGAAGTTCCAGCAATTCACCCAGTTATCCTCTAGCTCGTTACCAAGCTAGACGCCCTTCTAATCATTATCTCAAGAGTTGTAATACTCCTTGAGGCATCTGGTTAGATTGAGCCAACATTGCTTGTGCTGCTTGACCAAGAATTGAATTCTTAGTTTGTTCCATCATTTCTTTCGCCATCGCGCGAACATTTGCTTTCACAAATGACCAGACTATATCTTCACCCTCTAGTAATCTACTAATAAGGGTCGGGCACTTCGGATTCACAATGCTGATGACCATTGTTTCACCTACGGATTTCATCATCATAGCTTTTACCTTAGATGGTCTATCCTAGTCGTTGAACCTTCTCCACTCTTTCGAGACAGGAGCTTGGCTGCTGATTGCCCATATCCTTTCTTTTTTCAAACCATCACGCTTGTCGTTTCCAACTACGTTGTGGTAAGAAAAGCTCTAAGGGTTTTCCAGCAATTCACCCGATGATAATCTCTAGCCGTTACCAGCTAGGACGACTGTGCTTGTTACTGCTTTAAGCAGCTAAAGCATAATCAACGTCACGGATACGAGATTCCGCAGCAGTTAGGTTTTCAGAAGATGTGTTCAAATTATTAATTGTATGATCAAGTCTGTTTTGCTTAGCACCCATTTGAGAACGTTCATCAGAAACTAATTTGATGGCAGCGTCAATGTCAGTAATGGCAGCAGTTGACGTTGCTGCATCAGTACCTAATGCAGGAACACCACCAGCAAAAAGTGCTGTTGATTGCATATCCGCAAAAGTAACATCTAGGGTTTGGTCTTCATTTGCACCAATTTGGAATGTGAATGTTCCATCGGAACCAGCACCGCCTGAACCGTTTAATAATTTTTGAGTATTAAACTCAGTAGTTGTTGCAATACGATCTATTTCTGCGATAAGATCTGCATTCTCCTTTTGAATCTGTGCTCTATCTTCGGCTGTATTCGTATCAGAAGAAGATTGAACAGCTAATTCACGCATACGTTGTAGAATGTCATGAGTTTCATTCAATGCACCTTCGGCAGTTTGAATCATAGAAATCAAATTTGTTATCGCAGTGGCTTTTTATCCTCTGCTTCTTTATGTTTCCATAAAGTTCAGGTCATATCTTCATCCTAATAGGATGCCCCGCGCTCGTGGGTGGGTTATTGGTACGGTTCCTCACCACCTGACCGTCACACCTTCCTAACTACTATTCTACCGATTCATTAGGCTTGGCTCGGTATTGCCCACCATCCACCTTGAAGATTGGTTTGGGGTTCCACCGAATTCACGGAGTGTTCATCTAAACATTACTGTTTAGAGCGGCATTTCTAGTCTACCGTCTTGAGCATTTTTAGATGCCATATCTAATCCACGAATTTGTCCACGCATTTTTTCAGAAATTGCAAGACCTGCTGCATCGTCCTTAGCACTGTTAATACGAAGTCCTGAAGATAATTTCTCCATTGATGATTGTTGCGCATTGTTTGCTGCACCCAACTGACGATAAGTATTCAACGCCGCAATATTATGATTAATTCTCATTATAAATTTCCTCCTTGAATATATGAATGATCCACATCCATGTGAATCTTCTAAATAAGGTATCCCTCATGTCGGCCGCCATGGGTTCAACCTCTTACTTTATATATCGTCTCTGGGTGGAATAGTTTAATAGCTTTTAAAGAAAAAAATAAAAAAACCTCAAGTGTTTTTCACTTAAGGTTTTTGGATGTGCTTTTTAAAATATCCAATACATTCGGAAGAGTGGAAGCCGCTTCACTATTTGATTCCTGTATCGACACATAAATTTCCTTCCGATGCACTTCAACTTCTTTCGGGGCGTTTATCCCTAGCTTTATTTGATCGCCTTGAACAGATAGAATCGTAATCTCAATGTTATCGCCAATTTGAATCGATTCATTTAGTTTTCTCGTCAAAACCAGCATACTTCCACCTCCTATTTGCCTACTTTTTCAGGAAACAAATGTTGTTTTGTTTTATATTGAGGGGTATTCAAGATAATTTGTTTCGCTTGGTTGTTTTTCGCGTTGAGGACGATCGGTGCTTGTAAGTTAGCTGTTGAATCTTCAAAAGGATCTTTAACATTTAAGATCATCCACACAACTACATCTTTTTCAGAAGTAAGATTCAAGAGTTGCTTATCACCTTCAGAAAGATCAAATTCATAAGTTGTGAAGTATTGAAATGGATTCACAACCACAAAGCCTAATTCAGGTGTTGCCATTGATTGTAAAATCCAAAATGGTGAATCGGTGTCTAATGGTAGTAGGACAAATGATTTTTCTTCTAAAAAGCCTGGGATTCCATTTTGAAATTGGAGAATGTCCTTTTCATCTGTTTCGATTACTCCGTGGTACTTTGTTGTTGTGCCCATTCATTTATTCTCCTTTATTTACTGACTCAAAATCGATCGAGAGTTCATTTCGTCTTTCTAGCTCCACTTCTACATTTCCTGGCTGATAATCAATGATTGGTTTATGTACGGTAGCATTTATTAGCGACTTGTTCATCTTCGCCTCAATATTTACTTTTGCTGGCTCATAGTGAATTTTCACGCTTCCGGCTGATGGAATAAAACCGATATTGAAGGGATACATTGGCTTTTCACTATGCTTTTTCGCTAGATCAGCAAGCGGGTTTCCGCCATCTTCAATCCGCTTTAACTGCTCGCCTTCTTCAGCTCTGCGGGCGATCCCAGCAAGTGCATCCTGATAGCCCTGTTGTGCAGCTTCGCTTACTCGGCGTGAGATATGCTTCAAATCCATGTCTGCCCATGCTTCTGTTTGATCAATTGATAAGGTGGATGGAGTGGTTTCGATTGTTAATTCTGCTTTAGGCTGCTCCATTGACAGCTCTGCTTTTGGTTGTTCGATTGTTTGTTGACCTTTAGTAGTATGAATCCCTAGCTGCGCCGATATACTTTGCAGGCGAATTTGCGGTACATTCACTGGTTTCACTCCCTTGTAAGAAAAGCGCAAGCGCCTTGTTCAGCCTCGGGCAAATAAGACGCTTTTGACCTCGAGGGGCTAGGCGCTGGAGCTGGACACGAAAACTAAGTCCAAAATTTTATACTTTCTTATCTTGTAAAAAGGTCTGACCCATCGTTTATGTGTCAGACCGATCAATCGTATTTACTGTTTCTTATCTTAAAAAGTCAATCAATGACGGCTGAATAATTCTTGAACTGACCGCGAGCGATGCACGGTGAATACTTTCTTGGATTGTTAAATCTGTAATCACTCGTTCGATGTCTGCGTCTTCGTTTTCAGACAAAATTCGGCTTGCGATGATTTCTTGGTCTTGAATTCGTGCATCGATCATTTCTAAGCGATTATAGCGGGCCCCGATTTCAGAGCGTTCTGCCGACATGACATCAAAATGGTCGTCTAATTTGCTTAGGAAGTCATCACCGGATTCCAGCGTTCCACTGTTTAATGCATCTTCAAGCAATTGCAGTGTATCAAAAAGCTCACTACCAAACACATTTGTCGCGTTGATATTCACTTTTAGATTCACACCGTTTGATACCTCAACATTAAATGCGTCTGTGTTCATATCAACGGAAATCGTACCGTCCGTAATTGTGACAGGGGCACTGTCTGTTTTAGTTCCGTTAAAAATGTAACGGCCAGCTACTTGTGTGTTTGCGACATTCGCAATGTCTTCTTTTAGCTGCCCAATTTCAACCGCGATCGCTTTTAAATCTGAAGGGCTGTTTGTACCAGTTTGCCCTTGAACGACTAATTCACGAACACGTTGCATCACTTGGGTCGCATGGTCAATTCCTGCTTCTGAGCTCTCCATCCACTGATACGCTTCATTTAAGTTCCGTTTATACTGTTCAACTTCTGTTAAGTTTGAACGATAATACATCCCTTTAATCGCGACAACAGGATCATCAGAAGGGCGGTTAATCTTTTTGCCTGTTGCAAGCTGATCCTGGTATTTTCCCATATTTGAATAGCTTTGGCTTAAATGACGGAGCGAATTCGTCGCGATCATTCCTTGAGTTACACGCATGTTCTATTTACCTACCTTCCTGATAATCCCATTCCGTTAATGATGCGATCTAATATCTCATCCTGCATTGTAATCATTCGTGCTGATGCATTGTATGCATGCTGGAATTGGATCATGTTTGTCATTTCTTCATCAAGTGAAACGGCACTGACAGACTGTCTTCTGACTTCAACGGCATCTCGTAACACCTCACTGTTCGAGGTTAGGCGTGTTGCCTCCTGTGAATCGACGGCCATTCCACCGATAATGCTTTCGTAATAGTTTTGAAAGGATGTAGTGTTTCCATCAATACTAAATGTTTTGTTTTTTACATTTGCTAAAATAATAGCGTTCTGACTATCACCAATCGCTACGCTACCATCTGAGTTAGCTAATGCTGCAGCGATGTTATCTGTCGAGTTCAGAATATCTTGTGACACTTGGATTAGCGCTGCTGCACCTTTTGACGTTGTTAATGAAACATCACCGAATGAAAAGAAATCAAGTGGTGTATGTGTACCTGCATTGTAATCCGTCATACTTCGTCCTGCTTGATGTGCCTCATTAAATTTACTCGCAAATTCGAATGCCATTGTATCAATGTTCGCAAGCATGTCAGGAAATGCGCCTTTTTCAAACGTACTAGATCCACTTTCATACGTATATCCATAGGAATCAATTAAGCTACTAATTTTCCCTGTGCTATTAAACTCTAATGCACCGAGTTTTTTTTGACCGATTGTTACCGATTCAACTAAGCCGCTATCTGCTTTGTAGCCTACCTGCAGTGTGTTCGCCTTTTTCTGTTTTGCATCAACAAGCGTACCTAACGTGTTGCCATTGTCATCAACAATGGCAACTGTTAGCGCACCTTCTGCGATGGCAAGGGCATTCCCACCAGAAGGATTTCCCGTTACTTTAATGTTTGCTAGTGATGAGAGTTGGTCGATTAAGCGATCCCGTTCGTCATATAAATCATTAGGTAAGTAGCCATGTGGTTCGATTTCAGAGATTTGCTTATTAATATTGTTAATTTGTAACGCTAGTGAATTAATTTCCTTCACCGTGACATCAAGCTCATTTTTTAAATCACCTTGGATTGATTTCAATGATGTTGATAAATAGTTGAACGTTTCAGCCACAGCAATCCCACGTTCACGGACAACCGAACGCGCGCCTGCATTTGTTGGGTTCACCGCTAAGTCTTGTAATGATTGCCAAAAACGGTCAAGAGTACTTGATAAGCCTGTCTCAGACGGCTCATTCATAATTTCCTCCATTTTCTCTAACGCATCTGCACGAGATTCCCAATAGCCTAGTTTGTTATTTTCATTTCGATATTGAACATCTAAGAAATCCTCGCGTACACGTTGAACGGTTCCACCTTCTACACCAGTACCTATTTGGCCCGGTATTGTTGGGCTATTTTTTGAAACAGTCGGATACGGCGTTGTCTGTACAAAGTTAACACGTTGGCGTGAATAGCCAGGTGTATTGGCATTGGCAATATTATGTGCCGTTGTACTTAACGCACTTTGTTGCGTAAACATTCCGCGTCTCGCAGTTTCTAATCCGAAAAATGTTGATGTCATAGTCGTTTCCTCCTTTCGTTATGCTTGTGAATCAAATAGTGAACGCCGTACTTTTTCTGTTTGTGCTTTGTTTCCATCCAGACGCTGATAGTTTGTAAAGCTTTCTTGGGGCATGAGCATATCAAGTGAAAGCGAGACAAATTGGAGTGCCTGCTGTGTTAATTCGCGATTGATCTGGATTGTCGCCTTCAGCTTGTCCATCGTTTCATTGAAGTCATTTGCGATTCGCTGCAACGTTTCTTTTTCTTCAGCTTCTGCTTTTTCGATACAGGCTGAAAGGGTTAGCTCCTCGCTACGATCAAGAAATTTAGAAGTAATTTCAATTCGCTCAGCTTCTATTTGCTTAATCGCTTGAACAAACATCTGCTCTTTCTTTAGCAACTCTTTTAATTCTTCGACCTTCTCGCTTTTTAAGCTTTCCGTTTTTTGAAGGGTTACTTTGTAAAGGTTTTGATGAAGTTGTAAAAGCTTTTGCAATGTTTCAATTAAGTTTCCGACTGCCATTTATAACCCTCCATTCCAGCTTTATTTTTTGTAGAAATCGAGCAATCCTTTGGCAATTGCTTTCGGATCAATTGTGTAGGTTCCGTTCTCTACTTGGTTTTTTAGTGCTTGGACCTTTTTCTGTCTTGCTTTTGTTATCTCGTTCGATTGTTGAAGATCTATTGCTTTTGCGGAAATCTCTACTTTGTCTTCTTTTGTTTGCGGTTTTTGTGCTGCTTGAGCACTTTTTTCTAAGCTGCGTTTATATGGATTTACCCCCATTGAACCTAGATTGTTTATTTTCACGCGTATCCCTCACTTTCAATCGTTAACGTGCAAGTTTATACGATATATATCGGTGTGTTTTGAGCTTTTTTTAGTCATTTACTCTAATTTGGTACTTTATGAGTAATAAGTTGATTGCTGAGGTTTTTCTTTATTCCGTTCACTAATCTTTTCTTCCTGTTCGATTTGATTCAGTTGTTTGTGAATATTCTTTTTACAGCTTTCACATAACCGATCCTCTCTAATCGGATTTCCACACTTTTCACACGGGTATCCAAGGTTCGGGAAGTTTGCAAGCTGAATCCGTCCATTGCGAATAAATTTTAAAATTAAGCCTTCTGACACGCCTGTCCCTTCGACTACTTCGTGTAAATGCGCTTGCCGATTTTCACGTTTGCGTAAAAATTGATAAACGGTTTCGTATGCCTTTTCTTCTTCCTTAAAGCATGCGTCACAAATCGAGCGGAATTGTGTTTGTACAAATAAATTATTACATTTTGGGCAGTTTGCCAATTCTCCCATATTCATTCTCCTATCCGTTATTATCTACTGATTATATCGGCAGGTGGAGAAAAATATTTAACTTCTAATTAATGTTAGCGAAGAAACACTCGTTGCCCCATTTTGAAGAAGTAGCTTTGCCGCGTGACGGAGCGTGCTTCCTGTTGTATAGATATCGTCTACTATTACTATTCGTTTGTTTGCTATTTTACTTGGGCTGGTGAGCGAAAACACATTGGCAGCTGCTAGTCGTTCTGTGCGTGATTTTTTTGATTGTTTTTCATGATGGGTTCGCTTTAGAACGTCTAGTTGGGGTAATGGGAGAAAATCAGTGAGTAGCTTTGCTTGATTAAAGCCGCGTTCATATAATCGTTCGGCGCTTAATGGAATTGGGATGGCTGCATCGAAGGACAGTGAAGCTAGTTGATTTTTAAAGCTTTCAACAAATGCTTGTTGAAAAACATTGACTAACGCTGCATCACCGCGAAATTTGAATGTTGAGAGAATTTCTTTCATTGCGTCATTGTATTCAAAGACAGAAATATTTTTAGTAAGGATGTTTTGCCATGCAGGATCATCCTCCCACCTCCCACAATCACTACAAAGCGTTTCGACATCTTGAGGTCGACAACAGATCGGACAGGCTGGACCAGTAACCTTTTTTAAGTTTTTAAAACAATCATCGCATGTAACATTTTCAGATCCTAAAAGCAAACTGGTCCATGAAGCCTTCCTGGAAATTTCCTCATTACAAATAAGACATATGATTAGAATCAACCTCCTTTTTATCACTTTGACATTGAGGTTTGTCTGAAACAATTTTTGCGCATTCTGCTAATTTAACTAAAAGTGATGTTAGTTCTTGTTTGTCAATGAATTCTGCTTTTACGTACGTGATTTTTTCTACTTTCGCTATATAGCGAGGTTTTGTTTTATTTAATGTAAGCGCTAGAATGTCATCTAAACAATCATTACATGTACAGTTTAGCTGCAAGTGATTTTTATATTCATCCAGTAAATCTTTCATAATTCGTTCCATAGCATTAATGACCATGTAATCAGACTCCCAACTAAGCAAATGTTACTACATTATGCCATAAAAAGGATTATACTGAAAGAAATTTGCTACTTCCCGATTAAATATTCACTATTCTTCGCTTCTTCATTCATTTGCTCAATATGTCGTTTCGCATCAAGCATCGCTTGCGTTTTACCGTAATGAAAAAAAGTAATCTCACCAGTTGGAAATGCGGCGTTCCTTCCGACGCGACCTGATATTTGCACGAGGGCACTTTCAGTGAAAATATCATCCTCACTGCCAAGTACAGCTACATCACTATTCGGAATTGTTACGCCACGTTCGAGGATTGTCGACGTGACAATGAGTGGGATTTCACCGTTACGAAAGCGGCTTACCTTTTCCTTACGCCGGGCGTCCTCTGCATGTACACCTTCGATTCGTTCGTCAAACTGCTGACATAATTCAACGACTTGATCAATGAGCGCGACCGATGGAACAAATAAAAACGCCTGCTTCTTACTTTGTAACTGTGTAGTGAGCCATTTTAAAATAATGGGTGGAAGTGTGTGCTGTTTCAGCTTCCCCTTCCAATTTCCACACCAAGCAAATTGCGGGACAGGTAAAGGGTGTCCATGATACCTTGCAGGAATTTTAATAGCTGACCGCTTCTTTAGCTCCACATCTTTTTTCCATTGCTTAGAAGGAGTTGCTGTTAAGTAGATGAGCGAACTTTTTTGCTTTCTCGATTTTTTCACCGCATATTGCAATGATTTGTCAGCAGAGTAAGGAAAAGCATCGACTTCGTCAACGATGACGGTATCAAATGCTTCTTTAAAGCGTAGAAGCTGGTGTGTTGTTGCTACATACAATGAGGCAGGTTGATGAATTTCTTCGCTACCACCGTAGAGGGCTGAAATTGTAGTTTTTGGAAATACCTTTCTCAGTCGCGGTGCTAATTCTAAAACAACGTCTGTACGAGGGGTGGCGATGCACATTCTTTTTCCATCCATGAGGCCGTATTCAAGTCCTTTAAATAAGACTTCAGTTTTTCCAGCGCCACATACCGCCCAGATTAACAGTTCTTGGTTCGCTTTCATGGCATTGATAACTTCCTCTGATGCATGAGCCTGTCCTTTCGACAACACGCCGTTCCAATCCAATGAGGCAGTTGAATTCGTGTCAGGTACAGGTCCATTCCAACTATACAGCGGTGTGCATTCACTAATCCGCCCCATCATGATGCAGTTCCGACAATAGTGGCATTGCTGTTCTCCACAACGAGCACAGCAAAAATAGGCAAAAAGCGATGAATTGGTATTCCCACAACGATTGCATGTAAGGCGGTCATTTTCACGCCAAACACCATGATTCAATTTGATAAAGCCATTCTGATAATGAGCGTGCAGCGTTTCATTTGAGAATGGGCCCTCAGACGATAACAGTTCTCTACCTGAGAGGTAACGCTGTAGCTGTGTGGAGTACATGAATGTGTCATTGAAGGGGTTTTGAGGAATCGGACGATGGTTTGAAATAGGCAACCCTTCTGCGTGAGACAAAACTTGCGTAAGGGTATTATGTTGCAGTGAAAATCTCATTCGTCACCACAGATCTCCTTTTTGGATTTTTCGATAACGCTTTTCTACACTAATGGCTGTCCGTGATAGCTCTGTTGCGATTTGTTTAAATTTCAACCCACTATGACGTAATTCCAAAAGCTTTCGATCTTCGAGAGTTGTCCAATGTCGATATGTTCTTTTCTTAACTTCCTTGTTAGATTGTGTAGTGTGATTGGAAGTATTGTTCAATCTTTATTAATCCTCCTAAACGTCATTGTTCAAGAGTATTATGCGGGATGAAAAATAACCTGTCCATGATTTATCTTGAATTTGAGAGAAAAGTACTAGACCAATTGTACTTTCTCCTCCTATCTTTTCAGATGAACAGGCAGTACGTCCCTTGCTTTAACGGAAAGAGAAACAAACCCTATTTCATATACCACCCTAAACCAATCGCACCCTCTCCAAGATGAGTGCCAATTACTGCACCAAAATAGCTGATCAAGCATTCAACGTGTGGATATTTATCCTCAATCTCTCGCTTCATTTTTTCCGCCTCATCAGATCGGTTTGCATGGATCACAACTGCGCGCATCGGTTTATTCTTTTCGGCATCTTCTTTAAAAAGCTCATTTACGCGATTTATCGCTTTTTTTCGTGTGCGAATTTTTTCAAATGGAACGATCATTTTATCATCAACGTGAAGAATCGGTTTGACTTGTAGTAAACTCCCGATGAATGCCTGTGCTCCGCTCAGTCGCCCTCCCCGCTGAAGATTTGTTAAATCATCAACCATAAAGTAGGCCCGCATGGATTGCTTCATTTTTTCTAATCGAGCTAGTATCTCTTCAGGCCTTTTTCCTGCATTCGCCATCTGGGATGCTTCAAGCGCATAGAAGCCTTGAACCATGCAGCTTATTTCTGAATCAAATGGAAAAACCTTTATATGATCAACCATCGTCGCCGCTGTCACCGCACCGCTGTATGTACCACTAATGCCACTTGAAAGATGAATTGAGAGGACGGCATCATATTCCTCTGCCAGCTTCTCAAATAACTCGACAAACATCCCAGTTGGTGGCTGTGACGTTGTTGGAAGATCCTTCCTCTCATTCATCTTTGTATAAAATTGTTCTGCTGTCATGTCGACTTCTTCCTGATAGCTTTCTGTCCCAAAATTTACACTCAATGGAATCATATGAATACTGTGCCTATCACGTAATTCCTTAGGGATATATGCGGTACTATCCGTTAAAATCGCCGTTTTCATGTTTAAAATTCCTTTCTTGTAAAAAGATCAACTTTTTTACTATATATTTTAAAGGAAATTGGATGGGATTTCACGAACAAAAGCGCAAGTAAACTACATTCATTTTGGCTGTTTTCGCAAACTTTGTTGCTATTGTCATATAGAGTGCCATCAACAGTCACCGCTTCGGTTTCTTTTTTCAAGAATCGGGCACGTAAACACTATAAAGGTGACCGCTTTGGCTCCTTTTTTCAAGAATCGGACACGTAACTCCTGGAAAGGTGACCGCTTTGGCTCTTTTTCCTTGATTCGGGCTTCTAACCCATCAAAAAACAACACTCATTTAGAAACAGCCTTCATTTTTAGAGGCCCCTGCCCTATGACAAAAAACGGGTTAGACCCCTGAGAGCCTAACCCGTTTTCACTTATTTCACTTCTACCCAGCCATTTTTAATCGCGACAACTACCGCTTGCGTACGGTCGTTGACACTCATTTTTTGCAAAATATTACTTACATGGTTTTTAACTGTTTTTTCACTAATAAACAGCGCTTCTCCGATTCCACGGTTACTTTTACCATCTGCTAGCATTTGGAGCACTTCACACTCACGTCTAGTAAGAATATGTAATGGTCGGCGAATCTCTGGTTGCAATCTCTGGTTTAGAACATCTTGTCCATTTGATGTGGCAAGTCGTCTGAACTCATTGACTAAATTATGTGTTACCTTCGGATGTAAATAAGAGCCACCTTCTGCGACAACTTTGACTGCTTCAATCAGTGTATCTGCATCCATCTCTTTTAATAGATAACCTCTTGCACCTGTCTTGAGTGCATGTGTTACATAGTTTTCATCATCATGTATTGATAAAATAATGATCTTTGTTTCCGCATCAGCTTCAATTAGTTGCTTTGTTGCTTCGACACCATTTACTTTTGGCATATTAATATCCATGATTACAACATCAGGCTTATGAGCATCAACGATTGCTAATGCGTCTTCACCGTCATCACCTTCTGCTACAACCTCAAAGCTTGGTTCGAAATCCAAAATGCGTTTTACACCTTCACGAAATAACTGATGATCATCAATAATAACTATCTTCGTCTTCATGCTTACGCCTCCCCACTGTTTATTCTATTCTATTTGCCAACTATACCGTCAATAAGCCTTTTGATCGTATTTTCTGGCCTATGAAATCATCAGCCAACTTGATATGGGACTTGAATCATGATAAATGTCCCTAGGCCAATTTTAGAATCAATCGTTATTTTACCTTCAAGAAGTTCAATCCGCTCTTTCATACCAATGAGACCAAATGATTTCTTGTCTTTATTCCTATTATATTCCTTTAGGTCAAACCCCTCACCATTATCTTTAATGACCATTGTACAAATCGTTTCCGCCGCTTCAACCTTTACGGTGATTTCACTTGCTTTCGCATGCTTCAACGCATTTGTAATTGCCTCTTGTGCAAGCCTAAAAAGCGCAACCTCGAACCGCGATGAAAGACGCTGATCTTCTAGACAACCAATACTTTGAAAGGTAATTTTTGTTTTACCATTATATTCTTCGATTGTATTGATATATTTTTTGAGGGTTGGAATAAGACCTAAGTCATCTAACGCCATTGGTCTTAAGTCATAGATAATTCGCCTAACTTCATATAACGCATTACGGACATTTTGCCTGAGATTACGGATTTCCTTAAAACCTTCTTCAGCACCGCGCTCACGATAAATTCGCTCGATAAGTTCAGAACGCATCATCACATTGGCTAGCATTTGTGCTGGACCATCGTGAATCTCCCTTGAAACTCGCTTCCGTTCTTCCTCTTGAGCTTCAATAATCCGGAGACCAAAATCCTGCTTTTGCTGTGCATCCTCTAACAATACACCAACTTGACGAATATCGCGATTTAAATAATTTAATACGACTGTTATCTGACTAACAAGTGACTGCGAACGTTCGATAGTTTCTTGTAGGTTTAGTAAACTACGTTCTAAATCATCACGGCGATGACGTAGCTGCTTTTCATGCTGCTGAATCATCGTTAACTCAACCTGAAGCTTATGTGCCTTTTCATACGCCTCACGAATGTCCTCCTCCGTAAACTCTTTAAATTGCTTACTTACCTGTGAAAGTCGATTACGTGCAATTCTTGCCTGCATCCCGAGCTTGTCACCCTCATCGATCACCTTACTTACTTGAATTTTTATATCCTTTAGCTCTTCCACTAATGATTCATATTGCTTTCGAGACTGTTCACCAATCCGGAAGATTTCATCTTTGCTTCCGTCCACCGTTTGAATCATTCGTTCTAAAACTTCATCAAGCACCTTGTTATCTATTTTATTGGAGTTCACGTTCTTTCCTCCGTTTTGTATGTATACTAAGAAATGCGCAGATTCACTCTTATCTGCAATAAGGATGTAGCTAAACTCCAGCAAATTTCACTTACAAAATATAGCTAGTTATATCCTTTACATTTCATTATCTTCTTATTTTCACAAAAAACAACATAACTCTTTTTTATTTGTCACATTATTTACGATTGAAGTAAAAAAAATGTCGTTTTATAATATAAGAACGACTATTCAAATTTTGCTTGCTTGTCAGGAGGTGTACAAGCATGCTTTCATATTATTATACCGTAAAAGGGTATGGAGAGCATGAACTAATTATTCAGAAATCACGTTTTATTTGTTATACAGAGCGAGTCACAACAGAAGAGGACGCTCAAGCTTTTATCCAACAAATAAAAAAGAAACATTATAATGCAACCCATAATTGCTCAGCATACCTCATTGGCGAACATGACCACGTTCAAAAAGCAAATGATGATGGCGAGCCTAGCGGAACAGCAGGAGTTCCTATGCTAGAAGTGCTAAAAAAGAAAAACTTAAAAGACACAGTTGTCGTTGTAACTCGTTATTTCGGCGGGATTAAACTAGGTGCAGGTGGATTAATTCGTGCTTATGGAAAATCCGTTTCCGAAGGGCTAAACGAAATTGGAATCGTAGAACGAAAATTAATGCGCGTAATGCATACAAAAATTGATTATACATGGTTGGGAAAAGTGGAAAATGAATTACGATCTTCCAAATTTTTATTAAAGGAAATTCACTATTTAAATGACGTAGAAGTGGAAACCTATGTAGAAGAAGAGAAAAAGGAATCCTTTGTTGAGTGGATAACAGAGCTGACGAATGGGAAATGTGAAATATTCGAAGGCGATGTCACTTATTTGGAACAGCAAGTTCAAATTTAATCGTTAGAGGAGAACCATATGAATCGAAAAGAAATGAAGAGAGCAAAGAAGAAAAAGAAACGCCCAATTTTAAGAAGGTTGTTATTTCTTGCTCTCCTATTGTTTTTATGTGTTGGGGGCTATATTGGATACGTGTTCTACCAAACATTTGCAGCAGCAAATGAGTCCTACGATGATTTAGGCCGAGAAAAATCAAGGCTTCGTGATTACGCAGTTAGTATTTCAAATGACCCTGTATCTATCCTCCTTTTAGGTGTCGAGAATTATTCAAGCGGCGGAAAGGGAGGACGATCTGACACATTGATGGTAGCTACATTTAACCCTACTGATCAAACCATGAAGCTTTTAAGCATCCCACGTGATACTCGTGTTGAAATACCCGGGAAGGGCAAGAATAAAATTAATCATTCCTTTTCTAAAGGTGGCAAAGAGCTAACGATTGAAACAGTTGAAGACTTTTTAGAAATCCCAATTGATTACTATGCTACTGTAAATTTTGATGGTTTAAAAAACATCGTGGACATTGTTGGCGGGGTTACTGTTGATGTTCCATTTGACTTCACACAAAACAGTGATGATCCTAAAGCGGAAAAACTTGAATTTTTTGAAGGCCCAATGAAATTAGATGGTAGATACGCGCTTGCATATGCAAGAATGCGTCTGCAGGATCCTAATAACGACATAGGCCGTAATGAGCGTCAACAAGAGGTTGTAAAGGCGATCATTGATGAAATCGCTTCTGCTGGAACCCTTTTGAAGGTTGATAAACTGACGAACGAGGTTGGTAAAAATGTTGAAACAAACATGAGGGTTTCTGAGCTACTAGGCTTCTACCAAAAATATTCTGGCTTTAGCACAAAAAGCATCGAGACAATAAAACTCGACGGTGTAGGGGAATACATCAGCGGAACAGCTTATTGGATTCCAGAAGAAGAAAGTGTCAAGAAAGTACAAAAGGAATTGCAATCCCATCTAGAGATTCCAGTAAATAGTGCGACAGACAAAACTGAATCGACAGATGTAGTAGAAAAAAACGCCGCTACTAAATAATAATGCCAATTTAATCTAAGCAGGTTGAACCACCCAATGGTTTACCTGCTTTTTTCTCGTCATAAGAAAAGCGCAAGCGCCTTGTTCAGCCTCAGGCATAGCACAAGACGAGCCTCACGGAAAGGTGTTCTTTACCTTTCTGGGAGGCTTGGCTTGTGACCTCGAGGGGCTAGGCGCTGGAGCTGGACAGTTCTCGAAGCCAAAACTTGTAAATCCTGATATAAAGCGAGACTTCCATCAGTGGGGGTTTTCTTCATCCCCCACTGATGGTTAGTGAGACTTATCATGCTCAGGAACGCCACATCCTGTGGCTTCGCCTGACTTGGACGTCCTGTCCTTCGTCGGATCTTTACGGGCAGTTATCTCCCACTTATCTTCTTTGCTTCTCTCGAATCTCGAAGTCGGAGTTTTACTGCCCGTTAAGGTGGGATAAAAAAAGAACCAGTCCAAAGACTGATCCTTTCCTAAAAATATCAATTATCCTTTTGAGGCTTTTTTACAGAGAATAACCTTCTAAACATATTAATTAATGGCGTTCGATTTTTCCCGATCAAGCCAACAAATTCTGCAATAAATTGTAAAGCTATGAGGAGAATAATCAGAATAAAAAATGACATCCACAATGTTGCGTTTGAGAAAATGATCGCCGAAAATCCAAAGCACGCACTAAAGAAATAAATAACTAATACTGCCGCACGGTGGCTAAATCCGAGTTCCACTAAACAATAGTGTAAATGAAGCTTATCTGGTGCAGCAATGCTACGTTTATTCAATAATCTTCTGATAATCGCAAATACTGTATCAAATATTGGAACAGCTAATACAATAATCGGAATAATAAAGCTGAATAATGTTATGTTTTTAAACAATCCTAACATGGAAATAATCGAAATAGAGTAGCCTAAAAACAATGCCCCAGTATCACCCATGAAGATTTTCGCTGGGTAAAAATTGTGAACAAGAAAGCCTAATGTACTTCCAATTAAGATGAAACATAATGCGACAACTAAAAATTGTGAATCAGCAAACGCCATGATAAGAATGCTTGTCATCGCAATCGATGATACACCTGCTGCTAGACCATCAAGTCCATCAATTAAATTAATCGCGTTTGTAATTGCAACAATCCATAAAACTGTAACTGGGTAGCTAAAAAAATCTAGATAAACAACTCCGAAAAAAGGAACTGTAAATTTTTCAACTAAAAGACCTGATGAAACAACAACGATAGCTGCTACTAGCTGTCCTAAGAACTTATACCGTGCTGGTAACGTAAACCTGTCATCGAGTATACCAATGATCACGATGATAAAAGCTCCAATAATCACTTCTGTCATATAGATTGATTGTGGATTTAAATAGATAAAACCAGCAGTAACTCCGATAAAAATTGCGAGTCCACCTAGTCGAGGCATAATGTCCTTATGAATTTTACGTTTGTTTGGTTGATCTGTAGCACCAATTTTTATTGCCAACTTCTTAACCAATGGTGTGATTAAAACAGCGACAGTAAAAGAAAGAATAAAGGCTACAATATAGTCAATATAAGAATGCATAGTTTACACCCACTTGTGTGAGAAATTAATACCTATTCCATCATAGCAAAAATTTATTAAGTTTCAATGGTAATTTTCTTAAAGTTAGATGACAAAAATCAACTTTTTCATACAATATTAGCATTGACATATGTGTCAAAACCTATCGCATGACCAATGAAAATGAAATAATTACTATTTCTCAAGAAGTTGTTTGTAAAAAGCGAAAAGTTTTTCCTCTTCAGAATTCCAATTATATGCCAAGTTAAAGGCCTCCATACCATTTTCCCCCATCTCCTTCGTTAAAACAGGGTTTTCTAACAATTCAAGCATAGCTTTCGATATAGATTGTGGACGTTCAGGGTTTACTAACAAACCACTTTGAGAAGAATCAACCACCTTCCGATAGTGAGGAAAATCCGATGCAATAACTGCTACACCTGCCGCCATGTATTCGAATAACTTATTAGGTAAACAGACAAGATGGTTAGGCACAGGCAAATAGGGAATGATACCTATCGAGGCCTTTGATAAATGCTCTTCAATTTGTTCATACGGTACCTTGCCTTTAAATTCAACTTTGTCATTCAATTGATTCGCTTTAATTTTTTCACGAATCTTTTTTTCAAATGCCTCCGATTCAAAACTACCAACAAAAATAAGCTTAGCCTGAGGTCGTAATTTAGATGTATGTGCAAATCCGTCGATTAGCTCCTCAATGCCCCTAATCGGTGTTATCCCACCGAGATATAAAAGATAATCTTCGTTCTTACTTGTTTTTTTAGTAGGAGTAAACATATCAGGTAAAGGGTAGTTCTCTATTTTACAGTTCTTGTATGATTGATATCGCTCACCCACTTCTTCTGTCGTGTATATGACACCAGAAAGAATCGGTAATGACATTTTTTCGATGAGTTCATACGCAATCCTGATCGGATTCTTCAGCCACCTTTTTAAATACTTTTTACTCATGATGGCATTTGGATAATGCTCGTGGACATCAAATATCACTGGTTTTCTAGTGAAAATCCGAAGCAGTACACCTACTGGCAGTAATTCTGGATCATGAAAATGATACAAGTCTGCCTTTGTTTCTTTTGCTAGCTTAAAGACAGAAAATGCATGTAAAAACCTCTTCCACTCTTTTTTCGGCTTTTCAATTGGAATCAAGTCAATTCCATCATCTTCAATTCGTTTATCAGGCTTTGGCGCTAAAAGAGTCACCTCATAGCCAGCCTTCTTTAGTGATTTACATTGTTTATGGTAGATTCGGCCATCGTACGCGTGGTGAACCGTTGTTAACACACAAATTTTCGTCATAATATCATATCCTTTTACATATCAAAAGTTGTAACTTTTCCATTAATACTTTACACTATACTATTGATAATTCCTAATTTTTTTATGGAAAGGGATCAATATGAAAATCATCTATATCACACAACATTTCCCACCCGAAATCGGTGCAGCACAAGGTCGCGCATATGATATGAGCTCAAATTTATCGAAATTAGGTCATGACCTACATGTGCTAACGACCTTTCCTAATTCCCAACCTACAAAAAAGGTATTTAAAAAAGAGAAAGTAAACAATCTTAGCGTTTATCGTTCTTTCCGAATAAGAGATACAAAAACTAGCACCGTACGGAGACTTGCTAATTATCTATCGTTTATGATCTCAAGCTGCTTATCCGGGTTGTTCGTAAAAAAGGTCGATATCGTCTATGCTACTTCTCCCCAGCTATTCCAAGGGGTTACAGGTTATTTTCTAAGTCGCATTCATCGAGCCAAATTTGTCTTTGAAATCCGTGATTTATGGGTCGACTTTGCCGAATTGTTAGGGCAATTTAAAAATAAAAAACTCTTAAATCTTGCCCGGAAACTGGAGAACTTCTTATATAATAAAGCGGATCACATCATTGTCGTAACACATGGCTATAAAAAGCGCCTGATCGACCTTGGAATCAAGGAAGACAAAATTACGGTTATTCCAAATGGTGTTAACCCTTCATCACTAAATCAACTAGTTACGAATCATACAAATTCAGTAAAACAGCAGTATGCAATCGAGGACAAGTTTCTCGTCTTATACGCAGGAAACATCGGTGCTGCTCAAGGGTTAGACACCATTATCTCTGCAGCTGAGCAATTAAAACATGACCCTTCCATCGTTTTTATGTTCATTGGTGGGGGCGTTGAAAAGCAGACTTTAATGGAGCGAGCACGAACTCTTCAGCTTTCAAATGTTATCTTCATTGATAGCAAAAAGAAGGAAGAACTAGCTAGCTATTATGATGCTGCGGATATTGGCATTGTCTCATTGAAAAAACATCCTTTGTTTGAAATCACAATCCCATCAAAAGTATTCGACTATATGTCAATGTCAATTCCAGTCTTAATTGGTGTAGATGGTGAAGCAAGAGAAATCGTTGAAAAGCATCATGCTGGTTTTTATTTTGAACCAGAAAACCCAACAGATTTTATTCGTTCTTTAAAGCACGCTCAAAACAATCCTAATGTGCTTAAGGAGATTGAGCTTAACGTAAAGCAAGAGCTTCTTCAATCATTTAATCGAGAAACGCAAGCAAAAGAGTTGTCAGAAGCTTTCACTCATTTGACTAATCGAAACGACAAAGAGTTGCAAAAAAAGACGACCAGTTTCTAAAAAACTAGGTCGTCTTTTCATTTATGGTTGGAATCTCGCTGGCTTTTCATCACGTTTGCCAAAATGATGAAGAATTGCGTTCACTATACGACTTGATGCATTTCCGTCACCATATGGATTTGAAGCCTTAGACATTTTTTCATATGCTGCTTTATCATTTAAAAGCTCATATGCCAAAGTATAAATTGTTTCTTCATCAGTACCAGCTAGCTTTAATGTACCTGCTTCAATACCTTCTGGTCGCTCTGTCGTGTCACGTAGCACTAATACAGGTACACCTAATGAAGGTGCTTCTTCTTGTACACCGCCTGAATCCGTTAAAATAATATGTGCGCGAGCTGCAAAGTTATGGAAATCGTAGACACCTAGTGGCTCAATTAAGTGAATTCTAGCGTCATCTCCAAGTATTTCATCTGCTACTTCACGAACAGCTGGATTTAAATGAACAGGATAAACAACTTGAACATCCTCATGCTCTGTCACAAGTCGTTTAATCGCCCGGAACATATTTCTCATAGGTTCACCTAGATTTTCTCTGCGGTGTGCTGTTAAGAGAATCAAGCGATCTGTTCCAAGTCTATCTAATACTTCGTGTGTATATGTATCTTTTACTGTTGTTTTAAGGGCATCAATCGCCGTATTACCTGTTACATAAATCGTTTCAGCCTTCTTATTTTCTTGAAGTAGATTTTGCTCTGACTTATCAGTTGGAGAAAAATGAAGGTCTGCGATGACACCTGTGATTTGTCGATTCACTTCTTCAGGGAACGGTGAATATTTATTCCACGTTCTTAAGCCTGCCTCAACATGACCAACGGAAATTTGATTATACAAAGCTGCTAAGCTAGCGACAAACGTTGTTGTTGTATCACCGTGCACAAGAACAAGATCTGGCTTAACATCTTTCATAACTTCGTCTAAGCCTTCTAAAGCGCGTGTTGTTACACCTGTTAACGTTTGGCGATCCTTCATGATATTTAAATCATGATCTGGTGTGACTTTGAAAAGTTCAAGTACTTGATCGAGCATTTGACGATGCTGCGCTGTAACTGTAACAATTGAATCTATCTCATTCGGGTACTTCTCTAATTCTAAAACAAGTGGAGCCATTTTGATTGCTTCTGGTCTCGTTCCGAAGATTGTCATCACTTTTATTTTACGATCCATTTGTCTATCTCCTTTAATGCATTCTATTAACTAAATTAGCATACTCTACAAAAATCTACAAATCATTCTCTTTGTGCTTACGTTGAAGGTTGGTCGATACATTGGTGATTTCGGACAATAAATTTCAAAATCAGACAATAAAACCTTGAGTTTGGACAAAAAGACCTCAAGCTCAGACAATAAATCATGATTATGGACAATACATCATTTCGAATAGGTGAAGTAGAAATCAAGTAAGTTTAAAAACAACAAAGTTTACTAAAAAAGAGAAAATAAAAGCGGTGGCGTCAAGATTTCTACACCACCGCACTAAGTATATTAAGTTTTTGCGAAACACCTATCTAACTAACCCTTGATATAGCTCAATTAATTTTTTACTTTCATCTTCCCACGTTAACACCTTTTGGGCATTCAAACAGTTTTGCTGATAATAACGATAATTGTTGACAACTTCGTTTATTCCTTTAACAATCCCATCAACGGTTTCTTCTGCTAATACTCCTGTTTTATATTCATCAATAATGACCGATTTACCAGGGTGATTGGAAGAAACTGCAGGAATACCTGCTTGAATATATTCAAAGATCTTATTCGGAGTGGAATAATAATTATTTTTAGAAACCTTCTCATACATAACAAGGCCTATATGTGCTTGTCGTGTATAATAAATCAATTCGTCCGAGGGAACCTGATCATGGAAAAAGACCTTTTCTGAAAGGTTCAGTGTACGAACAAGTTCTTCCAGTTCATCCTTTAGAACCCCAGAACCAATTAAAACTAATTTATAGTTTTTTGGAAGTTTTTCCATCGATTGAATAATTAATTCTAATCCTCGATACGGAGAAAAACCTCCTTGATAGAGTAAAATAACATCATCTTGCCCAAAGTTATAATTCCAAGTAGCAGGCACCTCAGTTTTTGACATTTGCTGCTCATTAACAAGCGGAATGTTTTGAATCAGAATACTAGGCTTTTCACCATTACGCTCGAATAAATAGTCTCTTAAATAAGAATTCACGGTTACAACATAATCAACTTTACGAAATAGTTGTTTTTCCATCCGATATCCTACGATTCGATCTAACTTATTTCGGCCAGCCATTTCATTAAAAATCTCATGGGAGTCATAAATAAGTTTTGCCAAAAGGTCCTCAGATAGCATACTACCTTGCCATAATGTATTTAAGTCATGACAATGGATTACATCAATCTCTAGATTCTTAACCAGTACTTTAACCTTTTTATAGTACTCGTAATAAGCTAAATAATCTTTTATTATTTTTATTACAGGTCTTCGAACAGTCCATACTAAAGTGCTTTTCAAGATTGATTTTTTTGAACTCTTCATTTCTTGCTGTGTAATAGAGGCTTTCATACTCTTTACGGATATAGCAACATGCAGCAGTTTTATATTTTTATGTAAAAAAGGAGCAGGCTCTTTGTATTCTTTCACACAAGAAATATATACAAAATGGCCTGCTTCGGCTAACGCCAACGCCTCTCTTTTTACTCTTGCATCATAATGAATATCTTTATATAAAAGCATTAAAATATTCATTTAGCAACACTGCTCTTCATAAACGCATCGTACTCGGTTACGATCGGTCCGGTTTCACCTACTGCTTTTTGTTCACCCAGGTGAATCCACACAACTCGGTCACAGATTTGTCTAACTAGGTTTGATGAATGAGTAACAAGAATGACGGTTCTTTCTTGTTTAATCTTCTCCATAATGGCTTGTCTACACTTTTGTTGAAAGGCAGTGTCTCCTACACCTAATACTTCATCAATAAGGAGAATCTCTGGATCCAGTGATATAGCTGTTGCAAACGCTAGTCTTGATTTCATCCCTGCAGAATAAGTTCTTACAGGCTTATAAATAAAATCACCTAACTCTGAGAACTCAATGATTTCATCAATTTTTTCATCAATTGTTTTTTTGTTATGTCCAAGCAATAAACCATTGAGATAAATGTTTTCAATTCCCGGTAACTCAGCTTGGAATCCAGCCCCCAATGAAAGGAGGACTGGGTGCTCTTTTTCGGAAATACTAAATTCTCCTTTATCTGGTGAAATCAGCCCGCTTAACAGTTTAAGAAGCGTACTTTTCCCTGAACCATTTCGTCCAATAATACCGAGAACTTCACCTTTTTTCACTTCAAAGTTTAATCCCTTTAACGCCCAAAATCGATCATCTTTTTTGTGTAAATTGAATAACTTTTTTAAAGGTTTTTCCGTATACTCTGGATATGATACCCAGAGGTCTTTTATTTCAATTATATTTTCAGTCAATTAAATCACCTTGGCATATTCTTTTTCGTTTTTGTTTAACAAACGTAAACCTAAATAAAGGACGAGCACTGATACAATTGTTAAAATAAATAACGGTAAAAACTCAGGTGGTCTTCCGTAAATTAATATATCTCGATAGGATTCCAAAAATGTTGTAAATGGATTCAAGTACAAATATGGTACTAGACTTTTTGGTACATCACTTAATTCAAAAAGTACAGGTGATAAATACATAAGTACTCTCGATATATATTGCATCATGTTTTTAACATCTTTAATAAAAACACCTAGATGTGCTAAGAAAATCATAACACCTAACAAGCAGAATGCATTTATCAGAAAAACTAATGGAAAATAAAGGGCATTCCAAGTGAAGTCGATTCCATATATAAACAAGAAAAGGAATAGCATAACAACACTAATTATATATTTAATACAGTTAACTAATAAGCGGACGATAATAAAGATTATTTTTGGAACATAAACCTGTTGTAAAATATTCCCTTTAGATGATATAGCATTTGTTCCGTCGACAAGAGAAGCCGTTACAAACTTAAGTGGAATCAACCCTGTGAAGATAATAACAGGATAATTTGGTCCTCCTCTATCTAAGATCAAAACGACTAAAAAGTAAAAAACAGCCATATAGAATATCGGATCTAATACCCACCATAGAAAACCAAAATACGTTCTTGAAGTATTCGCTTTAAAATCAGAAGTAGTTAAGTGATAAATTAAATCTTTGTTGGTTTTAATGGCTTTTATTGTATCAATAAACATACACGTTCTCCTAACCTACAAAATGTTGCATCTTTATAATAATAAACTTTGTTCATACAGCTTTCAAGTTTTACATTATGAATCACTATCGTCTCCAAAGAATACTCCCAATAGACAAAGATCACTATGATAAGTCTCTTTTTTACTGCTTTCACACGATACTTTTAGCTTAAAATGCGACCATAATTCATTATGGTCGCAGAGTGAAATCATATGAAGATGTCTACATATGGCTTATCAAATATATTGATAAAGATTACCAAAGTTAATGTACGAAACATCCTCTGGGTAATTTTTCACAATATTTTTTGTATCAAAGATTTGTTTTACTGCCATTCCAGCTAAGTCATTTGTCTCGATAGATTTAAATTCGCTGTGGTCTGTTAAAACTAACACTAAGCTTGAATTTTTAACAGCGACTTCTATATCCTTTTCAACCCAATCCTTTTTGACATGTGGGTCATATGCAACAACTTCCTTTGCACCTGCAGCTTTCAACTCTCCATAAATATCCATTGCTGGACTTTCACGGACATCGTCCACATTTCCTTTATACGTAAGACCAAACACTGTGATTTTTTTGTCTTCAATTCCACCAAGAATCTTTGCTACTTGCTCAACAACAAATGAAGGCATTGAAACGTTAATATCTCGAGCCTGATAAATTAGTTTCGCTTGCTCTGGTGCTTCTGCTACAATAAAATAAGGATCAACAGCTAAGCAGTGACCACCTACTCCAGGACCTGGCGAATGCAAGTTTACACGAGGATGCTTATTTGCCATTTCAATAACATCTAACGCATTTATTCCTAGTTTTGTACAGATTTTAACAAGTTCATTTGCCAATGAGATATTGACATCACGATACGTATTTTCCATAAGCTTAGACATTTCAGCCGTTTTCGCATCAGTTAAAATCAGCTCTCCTTGAACAAACGTACGATAAACGTTTGCACCTGCTTCTTTACAAGCTTCTGTTACTCCACCAATAATACGGTTGTTATAGATTAACTCATGCATAATTTGGCCAGGTAGTACCCTTTCTGGACAATGTACAAGGAAAAGATCTTCGCCGATTGTAAAACCCGCTTTTTCTAACAGTGGTTTTACATGATCATCTGTCGTACGTGGAGCAATTGTAGATTCAACAATGACTATGTTATTCTTTTCAAGATATGGAATCATGTTTTCTACTGCACTTAATACATATTTTAAATCAACTGATTTATATTGATCATCTTTATTTGGTGTAGGCACAGCAATAATAAATGCATCCGCCTTTTCAGGTTCTGTGGAAGCTTTAAATTTGCCTGTTTCCATAACTTCTTCTAAAGCTTCTTGTAAACCAGGCTCTTCAATATGAATTTTGCCGTGATTTAATGAGTCAACAACTTCTTGTTGGACATCTACACCAATCACGTCAACTCCATGCTTTGCAAACATAATTGAAGTCGGCAGGCCAATATAACCGAGACCAATTGTTACTAACTTCATATCCAATTTCCTCCAGTATATACCAAAATGTTAAAATTACTCCTTACAACATTACAACTTAGACAAATCCATGTCAATAATGTCGTTGCCTCTAAGAAAAGCGCAAGCGCCTTGTTCAGCCCCGACATGCATAAGACGATCAGGAATAGAAGGTGTTCTCTGCCTTCAATTCCTGAGTGGCTTAGACCCAAGAGGAGCTAGGACGCTTGCGCTGGACACGAAAACTAAGTCAAAAAACTTATTCTCTAAGAAAAGGGCAAATTAGACACTTGAGCCTTGAATGCGCTCTTTATCTTCAAGCCTAGACCTTAGAAGCAGTTACGAACGATTACGTTAAGTGCTCAGGACGTTAGAGTTAGACATAAAGCCCAAATCTAAAATGTCATAATTCCGACGATATCACTTAAGAACAAAAGCGGAAGCGCCTTGATCAGCCTAAGGCAGGCATAAGACGCGCATGAATAGAAGGTGTTCTTTGCCCTCAATTCATGCGTGGCCGGACGCTTGCGCTGGTTGTCGTGTGCTTATCCCCAGTACAAGAATTTTATAGTTTTCCTATAACACTAAGAAATGATTTCATTTAATTCAGAACGAATCATCTTATTCTTACTACACTGATGACGTACACGATTTGCAGCTCTATTCGATTTAGTTAGAAAATCCTCAGGATTATGATATAAATGTTCAATCGCGTTTGCTAAACCGATGTAATCTTCATTAGATGCTAAAAAGCCACACGACTCGTCAATGAACTCAGGGATTGCACAAATACCGTTTGTTACTGGCACAAGCCCACTTGACATAGCCTCCCCTAATGATACCCCTTGGGAATCCATCCGAGAAGGACACAAAAAGATTCCGTGTGTTTTATGTTGTTCAGCAATTTGCTCTTGTGATAAAAAGTAATTATGAAGATGTACATTTGGAATATTACGTATCGGTTCTACAACTTCATCGAACAACGGTCCTTGCCCATATATATCAAAATCAAGATCATTAAAAAATGGCCGATCTTTTAAAGCTAATATGGCTTTCACGGTTAAATCATTCGCATACGTTCGTGATGCAAATGGACGTATTGTTAAAATTCGCTTTCTTTGTTCGGCCGTTTTTTCAACATAATTGAATAATTCATCATCAATTACATTATGAATAACCTTATAATTTTTCACGATCGAATTTGTGTCTTTTTCCGCAATCTTTTCTTTATACCAATTCGACACAAAGATAAATTTTATGTCATCATCATCTGTTGTATAAAGTTTACGCATAAAGTCTAACTGCTTTTGATTTCCATCCGCTTGATTAAGGGCTGAACGTAGGCTTTTTGTATTCTGATAAAAGTTAAACCATCGACGATACCATTTTGTTGTTTCATACCCATGAACCCACACTAGCTTTGGTGTTTGTTTTGCTTGAGACTTGCGAACGGCACCATACATACGTTCATTGATAAAGTGGAAGAATATCTTTTTATAAGGCTTTACATTCAACAAGTTTACCAATTCATCTTCACCACTAATAAAAACAGGGATGCCTTCAAACGTATACGAAGCAATGCTCCCCGGTGAAGTATTTAGACGATAAATCTCTACATTGATACCTTTTTCAAGATAAGATAATGCTCTCCTATGGATGAACATATTTTGATAATAATTATTTTTTTCCGGATACACATTAGTGATAATTAAATAATCACGCTCAGGATTTTTTGTAAACAATTCCTTTTTACTATCAGCAATGGCAGTGTTATAAGTCGTAAGTGAAAATTCTGATATAGTCACTTCTCCATCTCCAGACAACCTCACTCCAACCGAATAGCTAACTGTAGTTTCTGGAAAGTTTACAATCATTTCACTACCTAAGGGATTATAAACACTAAATACTTGTTTATTATTTTTATCGTATCCAACAATCACCTGTTGTATTTGCAAACTATTATTTGTTTCCCCATCTAGCTTTGCTACATAGGTTCTGTTTGTATTTATTTTATCTTTAAACACCTTTTTGTTATCGTAATAAATGATGATCGGCAGTGCATCCTTGTTTATCTGCTGTACTTTCATTTTTAGCACAGCAGAGTCAGCAATCAATACTTTATAGGTAGTGTTTGTTTGCTTAGGCCATTTATCTAAAAATTGAATGGATTCAATTGAATCGTCTTTTAACACTCTATTTCCCCTCCTGCTGAATACATACGAGAAGATTTGTATTTGGAATGATTATTTTTTATTTCTAAGTCCCCATAATCTCTTTTGTAATTTCCCTAATTTGGAATTCTCTAATTTATTTATTTTTTTCTTTAGATCATTGATTGTTTGTTCTTGTTCATCTATTGTGTTAATTAATTTTTCAGGAGAGAATCCTGATTCCTTAAATGATTCGAATTCTTTTTTACTTAAGAGCTCACCGATTTGTTCACGAGTTTCCACTTCATCTACAACACGGGATAGAATTTCCTTAAATTCTTTCTCCATTTCTTTTTTATCCTCAATAAGTCGCTCAGTTAATTCTTTCAATTCTTCATATTCCTTTTTACTTATCGTAATCATTTCACGACCAATCACTGGAGTATTCCCCATCCATTCTGCTCCTCTCATCATTACTTTCTGAACATGCTTTTCTTTGTCTCCCTACACCATTTAAACAAATATAAGTATCTTTTTAAAGTACCGTATGACATTTTTAACTTATTTGTTATTTTGCTCAATACTTATTTATATAAATATGAAAGGTATAGCTATAATTGGAATAATTCGTTAGATTTACAAAACAAAAGCGCAAGCGCCTTGATCAGCCCCGACAAGCATAAGACGATCAGGAATAGAAGGTGTTTTTTACCTTCAATTCCTGATTGGCTTATGACATCGAGGGGCTAGGCGCTGGAGCTGGATGTCGTGCACTTATCCACAGTACAAGAATTTTATAATCACATAAAAAAAACAGAAAAATATGAGAACATATCTTTCTGTTTTGTCATTTCATTATCTTAAGAAAACTTTTTGTTAACTAACTGCTCATACACTCCTGCTGCTGCTTCGAAGTCATTTAGTAGAGATAAGAAAGTAGCTTGTTCACTGTTACTTAAAATACTGCCTTCTTCATATATTCCCCATATATCAGTACCACTACCACTATAATCACTTAACTTAGATGGTAAATATGGATTGATTTCCTTATTATCCTTCGTTGTTGAATCATTGACAATTAAACAATCAAATTTAGTACATAAATTTAAAAATTTATAAAAGTCAACGTACCCGTTTACGATAACATTATCCTCAAGTGGATCATTTTGAAGCTGTTCACTTAATTCATCAGGCTTAGATGTGAATACATGAATAAGCACTCTGTCTTTTACATTGTCTTTGGATAACTTAAGCCCCTCGAAAATATCATTTAAGTTTCGTTTGCTGTAGAAATTACCAAAGTACGCCAAGTTAACATGTTCCTCTGATAATAACGGGTAGTTAAACTCTTCCATATGATAATATTTATCTGGTAGTGTTGGATGTGGATCAATTATTGCTTTCTTCTTAATAACATCCTTAATTTCAGCAATTGGGAAAACATCCATCATATACTGTAACTGATTTTTGTTTGTGAAAATTAATTCATCTGCAAACACATAAGGTAAATATTCACACCAGAAAAATAGATTATTCGTATTAGGTACAGGCATTCCAGCCTTTTTCACGTTTTCTTCCATCATTTTGATGTAGTCATTATCCGTAATGTCTACGTGTCTTTTTTTCGCTTCTATATCATATAGCAATGGATCTGAGAATTCTGCAATCCATTTCGATTCTGGATGTTTCATTTTATACTGAAAGGCAAGAAAATGCGATGCTGCCCACATAGCACGGCTAAATACCTCTTTATGCACACCATTTTTTTTGACTAACTCCTCAATTTCTTTCATACCCATATCAACAAATGTTTTGATATCCTTCCAATTTGAAAAGCTTGAAGGGGATTTTATAGGTACACGAACATTGATTAAGTCATCAACCATTTTGTTTAAAGAGTAACTTTTATTTCGAACACGATCCATTGTATTATAAACAACATCTGATACTTTCCCAGCTTCTCTCATACGTTTAGCCATTACATTACCAGCAGTATCATTATATGGTGGGAAACAATAGGATACGACTAAACGTTCAACACGCTCCTGATTAATAAGATGGTAAGGGAAGTAAATGAATTTTCTACTAGCAAGCTCATCGATGATTCGATCATATTCATCAGGGTGCTCATCATAGTATTTTTTCACAAACGAACCTTGTGCATTTATTTTACGTTCAATAAAATCTCTTTTACTAAATGGAAGGTCATCAACTTCTAGGAGATTATTTAACAAGGAAATAACATCTGCACGTTGTTTTATGTTGAAGTCGAATGTCATCGCTTGACGAGAAATCGAATTTTCTCTTAATGTTCGATAGTAAACCACTTGTTTTGTAATAGGTGCTAATACATAGTTAAAATCATTTTTTACAAATAACTCTGTGAAAAATGCAATATCCTCTCCACTACGAAGTGTTTCATTGAATCGATATTTCTGTAAGTACATCGTCGGAATGAGCTTACATGCGCTGATTGTTAATACAGTATGTAATTTATAATATGCATGCTGTTTGCTTATCACTGACTTTAATATTTGTCTATTAATTGGGTTCGATGTTTGAAGTTTTCCATCTGGCTCAACATTATAAATTTGCGAAACGACAATCGTGTCTTGCTTTGCAAGTTTATACATCTCTTCTAAAAAGTTATTCGAAAAATAATCATCATCATCGATAAACGTACAATATTGACGTGATGCTAAAGCAATGCCTTTATTGCGGGCAATGGAAGCCCCTGCTTCGTCAATCGAAATCACTTTGATATTTGTTAGCTGCTTATCATCGATTAGCTGGTTAATTAGTTTCTCACTATTGTCTTTTTCCCCATTAATCACAACGATAACTTCAAATAAAGAAGGATCAAGTGTTTGGCTTGCTAATGACTCTAAGCATTTTTGAATAAGTGCTTCACCTTTATAGGTTGGCAAAATAATGCTAACGCCCTCTTCATAAAGTGGCTTCTCATTTTTTCGTATGATGTCTTCAGGTAATTCGTAACCAAGTTTTTTCGCGCGTGTAAGTCGTACCTTATTTAAACGTCTGAGTAGTTCCTCTTTCAGCATTATTTTTTACCTCTTCCAACAATTTTTTTCTTTAACGACCAATATTTTAATTGAATTCTCCCAAATCGTGAACGTTTTAAAACATTATAGCGATGTTCTAATAAAGATATTTGCCTATTCAATTCTGCAATTTTATCAGACTTTGCAATTGCTGCTGTTAATGCCTCTTCTTCTCTATTTAATAATTCAACTGTTTCGATTTGAAGCTGACGAATATACTCTTCCTTCTCAAGAACAGATAATTTCAGTTCATCTACTAAAGGTGCCTTCCTTTGAAGATCATCTGAATCCTTTTTATATTTATGATTATCTCGGATATACTGCTCTAATTGAGTTTTATACTCACGCTCAACCACTTCAAAAGCATCTTCTAATTGACGAATTGCTTGCTCCGAATAAAGTGAATCATTCTTTTCAGATGACGCTTTACAAATAACCCCTACCCATTTCCCCAGATATTCAACAGAATCTATAGAAAAATGAGCTCTTACTTGTTCAATCAATCGAGAATAATAATATGTACGTTTATGATCAATATAATCATTAATACCAAACGGCACTGTGATAATCAATTTCCCATTATGTTTTACGTGCTTACTAACTTTTTGTAAAAATGCATTCGGATCACTAATATGCTCTAGCACTTCAGTTAATAAAACTGTATCATATTGATGCTTTATTTCATCATCAGTCATAAAATTTGCAAGGCGAAAAGTAACCAATTGCTGCACAGAAGAATGCTCATTTTCAAGTTCTTTTATAGCATATTCGATTGACTCACTTGAGATATCAATTCCGTCTACTCTTTTTCCTTCACGCCCTAGTAGTATTGAAGTAATTCCTTGAGAACAGCCGATATCTAAAATGTTGTTCCCTTCTACATGTGTGACAATCCAATTAATACGTTCTCTTGTTTGTTTACTAAAATCTGTTCCCAAAGCTCCATAATAAGCTTCATTCACACGATCTATAGAAAGATTTCCCAAAATAACTCCTCCAATTAATGAACTAAAAGTATTTCTAGTTTATATATTAGTGCTTAGGCTTTGCATTTAGGTTTATTGTAATTCTTTAATAGGCTTCATTTATTATATCGAAGAAAGTCTAATTACAACAACATTAAAAAAGTTATATTCTTTGATAGGGAAAAGATTGGATAAACATAAACAAAAGCGTAAGCGCCTTGGTCAGCCCCGACAAACATAAGAAGCTTTTGAATAGAAGGCGTACTTTGCCTTCAATTCAAAAGTGGCTTATGATCTCGAGGGGCTAGGCGCTGGAGCTGGATATCCTGCGCTTATCCACAGTTCAAGAATTTTACAATTTGCTAAACATAAACAAAAGCATAAGCGCCTTGATCAGCCTCGGGCAAATAAGACGCTCTAGAATAGAAGGTGTTTTTTCACCTTCTATTCTAGAGCGTCCGCTGTTCTTTTACCTACAGAGTCGAAGCATTGCTAGATGGCGCATAACCTTTTATTCCATTATATTCAATTCTACTTCAACCATTTATTTCGTTAAATAAAATGAAATCACATGTTGCATAATAAGTAAGATAAATCTCAAATATTGTCGAACATAGACATCCATATTGCGGTATTATAAAGCGAGACTTCCATCAGTGGGGGTTTTCCTTATCCCCCACTGATGGATAGCGAGACTTATCAGGCTTTTACGGGCAGTTATCCCCCACCTTCGCCTCTTTGTGATTCACTTAAGCTTAGAGGTGGAGGTATTACTGCCCGTTAATGCGGGATAAAAAGTTATTCTTCCAATACCAAAAAACAAAATTCGACATATGCATCTGAACCTAAGAGATATCCGGTGGTTAAAACAAAGAGCACGATCGAATGGAACCATATCGTAGGCTTTTAGTCTGACCATTTTTTGAAACAGTCAGATGAGAAGGACCAAACTCTTGATAGATTCAAGCTTTATACCATGCAAAGAGGTAGGTATTTTTCAAATACCTACCTCTAGTAATTAATCATTTTGGTTGGCTATTGGTTGGAGAACAGATTCCCGGCCTATTGAAACATAATTAATCTCATGTTCCACGGCTTCTTCTAGTGAATAGCAGTTTCTCCCATCAAATACTCTTGGGGTATCCATAAGCTTTTTAAATCGATTGATTGGATACTCTTTTATGTCCTTCCATTCAGTCCCTATAAATGTTACTTCCGTTCCGCGAATAGCCTCATCAATCGATGTGCAATATTTTACACAATCACCTAGAACCTTCCTTGCGTTCTCTAAGGCAATTGGATCGTAAACAGACACGATTGATCCACTTTCAATCAATTCCTTTGCCAATACGAGTGACGCTGATTCTCTCATATCATCCGTATTTGGTTTAAAGGCTAAACCTAACAAGGCCACTCGCCTTCCTTTTAATTCTCCAACAATAGCTTTCGCTTTTTCAATTAATAATCGGGGCTGATTATTGTTTACTTTTATGACAGACTCTAACAATTCAAATTTATGCTTTACATTACCAGCTAACTGCACTAATGCTTTTGTATCCTTCGGGAAGCAAGAACCACCATAGCCGATGCCAGCCTGTAGGAACTGATTTCCTATTCTCTTATCCAAGCCAATTCCTGCTGCAACATCCTCAATATTTGCCCCCACCTTTTCACAAATCGTTGCAATTTCATTTATAAAACTAATTTTCGTTGCAAGGAATGCGTTGGAAGCATATTTAATCATTTCTGAACTTCTAATATCTGTCCTAACAATTGGAACTTTAAAAGGTGAATACAAATCTTCAATAATATCACCTGCTTGTTGATTTGCCGAACCGATAACAATACGATCACCTTCAAAGGTATCTTTTATCGCCGATCCCTCTCTCAAAAACTCAGGATTTGACACAACTTCAACTTGCAGATGAGGTGGTTTACGTGAATTAATTAACTCTTTTACTCTATCATTTGTTCCAACCGGAACGGTGCTTTTTATTGTAACAATAACCTCTTCAGTAATGTGCTCTGCTATATCCTGTGATACACTATCTATATATGACAAATTCGCTGATCCATCTGGGTTCTCTGGTGTACCAACAGCAATGATAATGACTTCTCTTTGGTTATAAGCTAATTTTGGTGAGCTTGTAAAACGAAGGTTACCTCCCTCTAGATTTTTGACAAGCATATCCTCTAAGCCCGGTTCATATATCGGGGATGCCCCACTATTTAGCATCCGGATTTTTATTTCATCTAAATCAATACAAATCACTTCATGACCTACTTCAGCTAAACATACACCCGTTACTAAACCAACATAACCCGTACCAGCCACAGTTACTTTCAAGGTAGTACCTCCTAGCTACTAGCGATTTATATGATTTCGTTCACTCATTAATTGATTTAGATAGTCTAATAAATCATTTTTTAATTCATGTCTCTCTAATGCAAAATCGATTGTCGCCTTAATAAAGCCAAGTTTATCTCCAACATCATATCTCTTACCATTAAAATGATACGCTAACATGCTTTGATTTTTTAATAAAGTGGTCAGAGCATCAGTTAATTGAATTTCTCCACCAGCACCTGGAGCTTGATTCTCTAAAACAGCAAAAATTTCTGGAGTTAAAATATACCTCCCCATGATAGCACTATTTGAAGGAGCTTGATCAATACTTGGTTTTTCAACTAGGTCTACTATATTGTATATATTTTCTTGTATTGGCTCCGTTTCATAGCTGACAATTCCATATTTAGAAACATCCGCTTCGTTAACTTTTTGCACACCTATAACTGCTTGTTCATATTGATTATAAACTTGAATAAGCTGCTTCAAACAAGGGGTCGACCCATTTGTTTGCACAATGTCATCTCCCAGCATAACAGCAAAAGGCTCATTACCGATAAAGCGCCGTGCACAATGGACGGCATGTCCAAGTCCCTTCGGCTCTTTTTGTCGTATATAATGAATATTAGCAAGCTGAGAAATACGTTGTATCTCTTCAAGAATATCCCATTTCTCTTTATGAGCTAATGTTTCTTCCAATTCATATGATTTATCAAAATGGTCCTCAATTGCTCGCTTTCCGCGGCCACTAACAATTAGAATATCTTCAATTCCAGAAGCTACTGCTTCCTCGATAATGTATTGAATAGTTGGCTTATCAACAATCGGTAGCATTTCCTTTGGTTGTGCCTTCGTCGCAGGCAAAAACCTCGTTCCTAAACCAGCTGCAGGAATAATTGCCTTTTTTATCTGCATCATTTCTCCCCCTTAAAAGTTTAGATTCTGCCCATAATTAATGTAACATTCTAAAGTTGTTTCATTCAGGGGTGCTATGTCACATATAGGATTACAAGGTTTAGATACACTAAAAGATTTCTCTTTATCTACTTATATTCATTTTATCGTACTTTATCATTAAAAAAGTAAAGCTTTTGTTAAAGTTTCATAAAGTATGTAAACATGACCATCTGTTATTCTATGAAGCTAGAACCTTAATATCGAATAAAAAAGACATGTACCTTACAAAATGTAAAGTACATGCCATTAATTAATTTATTAATTTTTGAAACGAAGGAACAAGGTCTTCATTTATTGCACCATTTCCTCCTACTAAATAAAAATGTTCAAGACTGCTGACATTTCCAGTTATGACAGGCGGCATTTCATTCGGTTTAACAAGTAAAATTGGTGCGTTGTATTTGGCTGCTAAAACCGATCCTGTTAGGGCATCCGGATAGTTCGTTCCATTAGTGAAGAAGATTCTCCTTTGATCAAGATCTACTTCCTTTAAAATTTCTACAGCAGTAGAGTATCGTTCTTCACCTGATATTCTTGTTGATATTTTTAATTTATTCTCCACTTTTGAACTAATAACTCCCGTTCCACCAACAATAATTGTTTCTTCCATTCCAGACAAGGCCTTGTTCACACTAGAAGGAATTTCCTCCTTATTGGTTAACAAAATTGGATATCCTTGACGCGCTGCATAAGGAGCGATTGCCAATGCATCTGGAAAGTTCCATCCATATGCAATAATAGCCTTCTTAGGATTACCACCAAGTTTATTAGCAATTTGCACGGACGTTTCAAAACGATCTTTGCCAGAAATTCTTTCAATTTTTAGATTTAAAGCACGTAATTCCTTTGCAACAGATTCACTAACCGCACCAGTTCCACCAAGAATAATAACTTTACCTGCTTTTAGACGAATAATTTCATTTTTTGTAACTGCATCTAGCTTATTTTTATTTGTTAATAGAATCGGAGAATCTAGTTTATACGCTAATGGTCCTCCAGCAAGAGCATCTGGAAAATCATCTCCTCTAGCAAGAACAACTGTATTCGCCGTATCCCATCCAGCCTTAGAAATTTGAACAGCTGTTTCATATCGATCTTTCCCAGAAATTCTCGAACCTATTCTATTAATATATTTAGATGCAATATATCCTTGCTTGGAACCACTTTTTACAGGGACCCAACTAAAGCGATTGGCCTTACTAACTAGATCATATTCCAACTCACCTTGGACAGAAAGAACAGATTTTGATGTAATATCCATCACCTTATTTCCTGTTGTTGGTGATTTCTGCAATCTAGTGTTCGTTGTAACTTCTACATAATCATTTTGTTGTGTATATAATTCTTTTGAATTCGTTAATGAACCGTCAAAATCATATTGCTTGTCCAAAAACTGGATATTGTTACTAGATCCACAAGTATAGTTGAAATCTTGAGGTTTGAAAGGGATTTGATCCATTTTTATTGAAATTTCGTAATTTTTTTCTAAAATTGTATATACCTTTTCCTGATATGCATTTACATTTCTTGTAATCTCAGGCTTCAAGCATTTTTCAAAAGGGCTATTCACTGGTTTAATACCATTATAAGCCATAACTGCAAAGTACCAGCTTTCTAGCTTTTCATTAGAATGATCATTTATTTTCGGTAAATCAGACCTAGAATAAAAATTCGATGCTAATCTTTTAACCCCTTCTTCGATGTTAAAAATAGCATCATTTTTTAGTCGTTCCTTATCTTTAGCGGCATATGAGGTAATTTGCATGATTCCGATCCCACCATCATCTGATATGATCGCTTCACCTTTATCATCAAATTGTTCCCAATTTCCTTTTTCTTGTGTCGCTATAGCCTTTACTATTTCTGGGGGTACTCCATATTCTTTAGCTTTCGTTGTTAATATACAATTGACTTGTTGGAAAGAAGGGTCTTTCCCTTTTTCAGGTGTGTAACCACACATACTCTCTACAGCTGATGCTGGTTTCCCTTGAATACTTAAAACAACAAGTATCGCTAGCATCATTATTACTAGTTTTAATTTCAATTTCGAGCCTCCTAAATTAATTGTTTACTATTTTTACTATAACAAAATTTTACATTAGAAATAAGGGATTTTCCTAGAATACTAAAATTTTAGTAGTTATTTTGCCCCGCGATAAAAGTCTCTAAGAACAAAAGCGCTGGTGCTGGATGTCGTGCGCTTATCCACAGTATAAGAATTTTATAGTACGCTTTAACAAAAAATAGACGATGGAATCTCCACCGTCTACTTGGCAATAAAGTATTTAATTAAAAAGTCCGCCCAAATTTTATTTCCATTATCATTGGCATCACTTTCTTCTGTTAAGTAATCATTCATTTTACTATCTTCTAAATCAGGCCAGGCTTCCCAATGATTTAAATAAGTTAGGTTATTTTGCTTCGCATATTCCTGAAGTTCTTTAACTTCCTTTGGGTAATAATTAGCTGAATATAATGGATTTGGTGGCTGGATCATGATTGTAACAGCATCATTTTCCGATTTCCATGAATCCATCATTGTTTCAATATTATCTAGAGTATTTGATAAACCAATAAGTCCATTATCTTTCAGCATGAATGGTTCAAATAATACGATATCAGGCTTTAATTCACTGACCTGCTTATACGACTTTTCTCTAACAACATCAAGTGATGTTTTTTCCCCTTCTGATATTACTGTTACTTGAAATACATTCGTACCATATGTATCTTCTAACTGCTTTGAGAGCTGAGCAGGCCAAGCTCCTTCTTCAACTGACGTCGCATTAGACCCATAGATAACAAACTGTAACGGTTGTCCCGATGTTTGTGCATCCTTAATTTTATTTTGTACACTCTCAGGTAGATTACTAAAATATACTGAAACGTCTTGATTAGCTTCTGCTTCTTTTAAAGGTTCAGTTTTAGCTACAACTGTATTCGCCACTTCTTCCCCTCGAGCAGCTATTTTATTTTTCCAATGTAGATTTCCAAATATAATTGTTCCTACACATAGAATAAGAGTTATAATGACAACAATCCTTTTCACAATAATTCCCCCAATTCCCGACAATTTCCTCTTAAAATTATACACAAAAAAGCGATATCTACAAACCAATTTCCAAACTCAGGATCATTTCCTCATTATCTTTTTATCATAATCTTCACCTAAGATTGTGGCACGCGTATAACTTATTGTCCTAAAAATAAGTTTTTTATCGGGATTGAGGAGTATATTGTCCGGTTTCTGGATTTATTGTCCGAAATGAGTATGATATCAGCGGAAATCAAAAACATTTTGACCGGACGCCATATTCAGACAAAAATCAGGTAACATTCAAGTGGTATATTTTCCCCCTTTTAGTACCACTACTTTCTAATTTCAAAGAAAAAAGCAATTTATTTGCAACAGATGTAGATTGTATATTTAAAAACTCTCTCATCTTCTGATTAGTAATCGTTGAGTCAATTAGCAAAGAATAGTCCTCGAGTGCTGAAAGATGGGCATCTTTTGATATAAAACTGCATTTGGAACATATCCATTTGCCTTTACTTCTCTTCATAGGCAGAGATTGACAGTATGAGCAAATTACTGCTTTTAAAATGTCTCCTTTGGGAATTTTGTATTGTGCAAGAATATCAATGTTTAGTGGGGTATGGTTCGTTACCATTTGCTGACTTAATTGAAAAAGTTGTTTTTCACTGAGGTAATTCTTTTTGTAATCTTGTTCAATTGACAAAATCGCAAATGGGAGCTTCGCGCTATGTATAACCTTTTTATAGATTTTTTCATTTTGAGGCGTTGTTTCAAGGATAGTTCGAGGTGAACCAATTACAACAAGTGATTGAACAGGAAGGTTTGAATGCTTGATAAGCCTCAACCATTTCCTTAACTGATAATTTTGTCGCTCCACCTGCAAAATCGGATCAGGAAATGATTCCTTCTTTTCATCCTGTATTCTTATTAGTTGGTTAAAATCACTATCAAAATAAAGTGTACCTGTAATATTTTTCACCTCTAGAATAAGGATGAATTTTTTCGAAAGAATAACAGTGTCCAATTGAAAAAAATGTGTTCCATCGTAGATCCTTACATCATGTAAGATGTGGTATTGGTGTTCAGCTAGAAATCCTAAATGGTAATCCAAGCTTTGTTCACCTCTGTATCCCGCTATTCTTTTTCCACAGTCTTCTTTAATGAGTTCGAATTTCGGATGTTCTAACAATAGTCTTCTTTGCAGCGCTTCTAATTTTTTGATGTAAAGAGGATACATTCGTGGTTTTATAATCATTTCATCAGTCCTTTGCCTTTTTTGTTCTTGATGTCTTTCGACGCCGAGATTCGTACATCCTGCTAGGCAGATAAGGGACCTATTATCCGAAAATCACTATTTATTGTCGGATTTGACCACTTTATTGTCTGATTTTCTTACTTCTTTGTCCTAAATCAGTATTATATTAGCCGAAAACACAAAATTATCAACCGTTCGACAAATAACTAACACATCACCGTAGTAAATCAACTAGAATTCTACTACAAAAAAAAGAAGGGAACCAAGTCCCCCTCTTTCTTTCTTTCTTACTTATCTATTATTCACTCTTTTTCTCTTCTGTATAAAAAGAACTATTCCACCTAGACTTATGACAATAAGTCCAACCACTAATAGGTTATAAGTTTCAGTGGCTGTATTTGGTAGTTCTCCCTTTGCATTGTTACCTTTGGCATTTTTTGAATTCTCATCTGTTTTGACTGGGTCAACAGGACCGTTTACTTCCGAAGGTGTTGGTTCTGTTGGTTCTTGCTGTTCATCCTTATCCTTTTCGATGTCTTCACCATTTCCACCCTCACTAGGCGGTGTAACTGGACCCTTGTCACTTTCTTCTAACACGAAGATAATTGGATTTTTAAGATAATCCTCTGTTCCTTTTATTTGAAACTGGAAGCTTACTTCTTCTTCGTCTTCCGTCAGGAACATGATTTCATAGTTTCCTATAGGTAGTTTAAAAATATCAAGTTCTTCATCTGAAGAATAGTCAATTAATTGACCTTGGGCATCAGAGCCACCGAAGTAATAAACATTTTCCGTTTCGTCATCGGTTCCGTGAAGGTCAAACATAGCATCAGCTTCAGGAACATCGTCTGTTTTGTACACATACATGCTTACATCCTTGACCGTACCTTCAATCGGTAAAGTTGTTACTTCTGCAAGCAGATAGCCATAATATTCATCTTCTTCGACATTGACTTCAACAATATAGTCGGTAAATGGTGATAGATTCGTAAATTGATAGCTTGTTTCATTGCTATCTAGCGCTATTTCTCCAACAGTTTCTTCTCCATCGTTCGTATAGATAGAAAGGTTGTAAGAACCTATACCTTTAGGTAACATTGGATCCCATGAAATCGAAATAGTCGTTTCTGTCACTTCATCAATGTACAGTTCTGGGTTCATATCGACTTCAGTATTAACATAAACTCCCCATTGCTTTAACTGTTCGATAACTTGGGCATTTTCAGCTTCAGTTAGATCAAGCGTAGAAATATTGTGTAACGAAACAGTTTCTAAGCTTGATAAATCAAGTAAAGGCGTTAGATTAGTAATCATTGTATCATCTAAAATCAATTCAACAAGGTTTTCAAGCTGTGCGATACTTGAGATGTCTTCAATTGGATTTCCACTGACATCTAAATGATAAAGGCTATCACTTGACGCTTTTAGTGGTGCTAGATCTTTAATGTTATTGTTTGCTAGATTAATCGAATTTAGTCTCTTTAATGATGATAACACCGAGATGTCTTGAATTTGATTGTTATTTAATGTGAGATCTTGTACCTTTTTCAAACCGCTTAAAAAGGAAAGATCCTCAAGGTTATTATTTACGATTGATAAAGAGAATAGGTTTTTTAATTCGTTTAACATTGCATAACTCTTTATTGGAGATTCCTCGATATAGATATTGGATAGCTCTTTTAGTCCTTTAAGTGGCGCTAGGTCTAGTGTAAAAGCATTGCTAGCCAAATGAAAATCGACTAAATTTGTGGCGTATTCTAAACCAGTAAGGTCTTTGATATCAGACTCATCCAAGTAAAGAAAATCAAGTTTTTCTAAATCACTTGCTCTTACGTCACGTTCAAGTCCAAACTGCTCCTTAATGAGAGCTTTCAGGTTGTCATCCTTGAATTTTACCTTGTCACCAGTTGGTTCACCCCATGTTGTTTCAGAAGTTGTACTACTTTTAACAAGCTCTTTCTTACCATTGTATGCTTTCACTTCTACTTCATACTCAGTATTTGGTGCAAGCTTGTCTATTTTCAAATCGACTTCTTCACCTGTTAACGATGTGTGAAGCTTTCCATTCACATAGACTTCATACTTTGCTATTTCTTGTTCACCATAATAATCCCAGTAAACGTGCATTGAATTTTCTGTTACCGTACCGATATATGCTTCAAACCATTCTTCTTCTTCTTCAGATCCTTCATAATCAACATATACACCACGTTGCTCAAGCTGTTCAATAACTTGACGTGCAACAGACCCTTCATTCAGATCTAACTTTTCGTTCCCATATAGTGATACATATTGAAGCTCTTCTAATTTTAGTAATACATCAATCGTTTCAAGCGCTGAAAAGGCGATATTCACATCTTTTATTTTACTAAGCTGCTGGATGTCCGTAATCGACAACAACGGATTTCCATCCGCATAAAGATATTCTAGCTGTGCTACCTTTTCTATTCCTTTAAGGCTTTTAAGATTATTATCATAAATCGATAAAAAGACGAGGTTCTTTAAAGCTGGAAGTGTTGCTAGATTCTCTAAGTTGTTTCGATCAAGAGCTAGACTATCTAGATTTTGTAAGTCTGCTAGGACAGATAAATCAGTGATACCCGTTGCCCCTAATGTAAGAGTTGTTAAATTCGTTAGTCCCTTTAATGCAGTGAAATTTGTAATCGGATTATCATCTACAGATAACTCGGTTAAATTTTTCAATGCTGCTAATGGTGTTAAATCAGTAATTCTATTTGCAGATAAACTTAATCTTTGAAGGTTTGTGGCTGCTTCAAGGCCAGATAAATCATTAATTCGTTTGCGATCAAGATAAAGCTCTTCTAGTGCCTTCATATCACTGACAAAAAGATCACGCTCTAAACCAAATTCAGCTTTAATTGCTTTTTCTAGCTGTGGATCGCCAAAGACAACTTTTTCGCCATCAGGTGTTGAGAGTGTTTTAAATGCTGAAAAGGTTTTACCGATTTGTTCACCTTTGTCGTTATACGCAACAATCTCCACGGTATATTCTGTATTTTGTTGAAGTTCATTAACTGTTAGACTAGTTGTCGATTCAGCTTGGTCAACTTTTGTTACTTTATCAGCAACTTTTACCTCGTAATAGTCTACGTCGTCCTCACCTTCGTACTCCCAGCTAATTTTCACACGTTCTTCATTAGCCTTTATTGACGTGATGTACATCTGATAACCGTCATCATGAAGGATTGATAAACCTTCACGTTCAAGTGCTTGAACCTCATCAAATAAATCAAAATAAAGATCACCGTACACGACTAATGTCGCTAAATTAGCTAGCTTTTGTAGCGGTAAAATCGTTGTAAGCTCAGTATAGCTAATATCTAATGTTTCTAGATTCGCAAGCTCCACTATTGGTTCTAAACCTTTTATTGATGAATCTGAGAGAATAAGAGTTTTTAAGTTTGTTAAATAAGTTAGAAATTGGATATTATTTCCCTCATAATCTGAAAGATCTAGATACTCTAGATTTGTTAAGGATTGCAATGCAGATGCATTTTTAATTTCATTACCTGCTAATTCAAGCTTTGTTAAATTAGTCGCCTTTTCTAAACCAGTGATATCTTTCACACCACGATAAGACACATCAAGTGTTGTTAAGCTTTCGATATCTGACACGTATATGTCATCACGTTTCAATTTTAGAGCTGCTTTTATCGCCCGTTTTAAAACTAAGTCAGGGATTGTAACAAGCTCGCCTGATGGCTCCGATGCTACTAGTTTCATCGTCTCTTTGTTTTCGGTTACTTCTTCGGTTACTTCCTCTTTTACTGCTTCTTTTACGTCTTCTCTTACTTCTTCTTTTACTTGATCTTCTACTTTTTCAATTTTAGGTGCAGCTAGAGTTGTCGTAGCCACCACTGCTTCTTTTATCATCGAGCCATTACCAAGCGCGCGAATGCTAATCGAATAGCTTTGCTCACTTTCAAGATCCTTTAGCTCATAAGATGTGACTTGTGCAACTTGATCAACAATCTTACCATCTAAAACGACCTGGTAATGATCAACATCTTGAACCGCTGACCAAGATACATTGATAGACTGGTCTGTTACGTTTTTCACTTTGACTTCGAACGGCTCTGCTACTTCTTTTACTTGTTGATAGGTTACGTTAATCGGTTCTGATTGAAGCTCAGTATCATCTGTTTTTTTCACGGCATATGAATATGTCTCACCTGAAGTCACTTGTTGATCAACTAGTTGGTACGTTCTTACAAGCTTTCCTTCAGAATCTGTTGTTGACTCGATTACTTCTACTGAAGAGATCTTAGTTTCTTCATTATTTTTTATAAGCGTAAAACTTGCTTCAGCCTGTGATGTAGAGATTGTTCTCCACTGCAGCTGAATACCATCTTCTTTACTTACTGCTGGTAAAAATGTCATACTGTCGCTAGCAGCAACAGCTGTTGGTAAAAATGGGATAAATTGAGCTAATAGTAATATAAAAACTAGTAATACAGAAACATAACGTTTAGTCAAGTTAGTCTTTCCTCCTATAATATTCAATATAATGACAAATTTCATTATAGTTTTTATTTCTGCTTCTGCCTATAGTATTTTTTAGACAAAATTCTACATAAATGAAACCTTTTAACACTACTGTTCGTCAAATAATTGGAAACAATTTTTCACAAAAAAAGATTGTGATAATAGTAGGAGAGAACTATAATCTATATAGCGTGACAATTAATTTTTCAAAAAAGGATGAAACATATATGAGAACGGAAAAAAGGATGAAGAAAAAGGTCCTCTGGATTACGTTGAGTATTATCGGTTTACTCGTTTTAGGTACAGGTGGATATGCTTTTTATCTATATAAATCTGCTGCAGATACTGTTGCTAGCATTCATGAAGATTTAAATCGAGACAAATCTGATAAACGTACGGAAGAGGTAAAGTTCTCTGAAAAGGATCCCATTTCGATCCTGTTAATGGGTGTAGATGAACGTGATGGTGATGCAGGTCGTTCTGACTCTTTAATTTTAATGACAGTCAACCCTAATACAAACTCAACCCAAATGGTAAGTATCCCACGTGATACGAGAACTGAAATTGTCGGTAAAGGAAAAGAAGACAAAATTAACCACGCCTACGCTTTTGGTGGAACAGAAATGGCCATTAACACAGTCGAACACTTTCTTGATATTCCAATTGACTACTTTGTGAAAATCAATATGGAAAGCTTCAAAGATACTGTGGATGCTGTTGGTGGTGTTGAGGTTAATAACACACTTGATTTTTCATACGGTGGATATGATTTTCCTAAAGGAATCGTTTCCTTAGATGGTGAAAAAGCATTAGCCTTCACAAGAATGCGTTATGAAGATCCACGCGGAGATTTCGGACGTCAAGAACGTCAACGTCAAATTATCGAAGCAGTTCTTAAAAAAGGTGCAAACATTTCTTCTATTACAAAGTTTGGTGATATGTTTGGTGTTGTGCGTAACAATATAACAACAAACCTTACATTTGATGAAATGTGGGCAGTCCAAGCAAATTATAAGACCGCAATCAAAAAACTTGAACAGTTCCAGGTGAAAGGTTCAGGCGATACAATTAACGGTATTTACTATTATATTGTTCCAGAGGATGAGCGCTTAACTTTATCTAATCAGCTTAAAGAACATTTGGAAATCTCTACGAATACTGCTAGTACAAATTAACTCCAAAAAGTTTCAGCTTTTACGGCTGAAACTTTTTTTATGTTCATTTTCGAATTCGGCTCCCCCTTCCTTATCCGCTACATCCTTAAAGAAAGAGTATTTTCAGTAGGCATATACAAAGAACATGCACCATATTCTTTAATGATCATTGATTTTTGGGAGGGATTTATTGTGGAATTTTCTTTTGGTTTAATTCTCTCAATCGTCATCGCAATTTTCTTAGCAATTGATGCACCGAAGCATGAACGTAGCCCATGGGTTTGGGGAATTTTAGGATTCCTTTTCGGACCAATCGTGCTTGGAATTTATCTCATTGTGACAGATCGAAAAGTGGCGGGTTGGATTATTTTAGGGGTTTGTATTTTACTTATTTTACTCTTTATTTTATTATTTGGTGTCGGTATGTTCTTTATTTTCAGTGGTGCGTGAATAACAAAAGCGCAAGCGCCTTGATCAGCCTCGGGCAAATAAGACGATCAGGAATAGAAGGTGTTTTTTACCTTCAATTCAAGAGTGGCTTAGACCCAAGAGGGGCTAGGGGCTAGGCGCTTACGCTTGCTGTCGTGCGCTTATCCACAGTATAAGAATTTTATAGTTTCCTAAAAAAAGGTCCTCTACTCATTTGATGAGTGGAGGGCCTTTTATTTTGAGGAAGATTCCCACTACTAAAACTCCCAAACAATCCGCCAACCATCATCTTCCTCAACAACATAAATATCTTGAATTACCTTAAATATGCCAAACTTACTTTTGAACGTTTGCTCGACCTCCACCCGTGTCGCATATGCAAACTCCTCTGTATCCTTGGCCATCTTCCAGTTTTGCACGTCCTCTTCTTTTCCAAGTACAAACGAGAAGGTTTCTACACCATAATGACTCATATATATGTGTGATCGCTCCGTTACGTACGCATTTTTCGAAAAACGCTCCTGCATAACTGGATGGAATAATTCCCATGCACTACCGAAGTCACCTTCTTGTTCATACTGATAAAAGGCTGCGACTACATCATTCGGATCTTGTTTACCTAGACCTGGCATTACTTTAACGATCAGTATGACCAATAGCAGCACTACTACAACGACGATAATAACGGGAAGCCTAATTTGCGATCGTCTTCTCATCCGTATACACCTCACAGCCTGTCTATTACAAGCTATGATGTTAGGTCGATGAATATTCTTTTTACTAACAATATCAGGAAATGATTCTTTTTGACTGAGAAATTGTTATAATAAGAGTCAGTAAAATAAGATAGAAGTGAGTGAATTCAATGAAGGATGGCATTACATTTATTGTTGAAATTGTTAACAATATTCATGATATATTAATCGTTATATTAAACGATATTCTAGGGCTCCAAATGACTGATAAGGACATGCATTTCTGGATTATGGGCTTTATTGGAATTTTCACCTTTGCATGTGTATTTGTCATATCTAAATGGTTATCAAAATTCCCATTTGGAATCCAACTTATCGCCTTTCTGTACACGTTAACGTTTATGGTTGTCTTGGTATTTGCGATCGAGATTCAACAGGCAATAACAAATAGAGGGAACATGGAGTTTATTGATGCGATTATTGGAATGTGGGGATTTATTGCCTTATTTTTAGTGTATGTTGGGATTGTAGCGTTTTTCATGATCATAAAATTGATCGTAGGGAAGTTTAAAAGAAACGATGATGATATAGAAATGTGAAGAGATAAAAAAGGAAGTAACTAATTAGATTTCTAGGTCTAAATAAGTTACTTCTTTTTATATGTAGCTTCATTAAAGTGCTGTCATAACCCTTTGCTTCTTAACAAAGTAGGCCCACTCTTGAAAGCCTATTTCTTTTAAACGCTTTTGTACGAGTTCAAAGTCGTCACCAATTCGTTCCGGTTTATGGGCATCTGAACCAAAGGTGACCTTGACATTGTAGAAAAGTGCTCGCTCTAATATGTCATCAGCTGGGTACCAGCCACCACAATCCTTTGTTTTTCCTGATGTATTGATCTCTATCGCAACATCTTCTTCACCAATGATCTTTAACGTTTTTTCAATCGCTTCAGTTTCAATTGCTGAAAATGCTGGGTAATATCCTTTCATCGCATCAATATGGCCTAAGATTTGAAATGCGCCGCTTTTTGCTGACTTCTGGATTAAGTCATAATATTCTTCTTTAACGATTAACTTCTCTCGTGAAGTTAATCCATCCCAACGGTCTCTTTTAAAAATGTTAACGTCCTGAACATAATGTATAGATCCAATTATGTAATCAAAAGGATGTAAAAGGTATTGATCACGGTAAATGCCAATATGATCTGGAAAGAAGTCACTTTCTACTCCTAGCAAGACGTGAATTTTATCTTGATATTTTTCTTTTAAATGAAGTACTTCTTCAATATAAGAAACAAATTCACTTTTTGCCATTGCAATTGATGGATAGAGTTGATCTTCGTCACTATAAAAATGCGGTGAGTGATCTGAAATGCCAATATAGTGTAACCCGTAGTCAATCGCTTGCTTTACATAGTCCTCGATTGTGCCAATTGCATGTCCACAGCGATGATGATGGGTGTGTAAATCAAATTTGATAGATTCCGTCATTACCCAGTGCTCCCTTCTAAAATTAGCTAGTTTGTTCTTATTTCATCATAGCTTAGATTTTTATTTTTATCCATGAAAAGAGCCCTGATGTGCCAAAATCTGGAGAAGAACAAAAGCATTGGAGTTGGACACGAAAACTAAGTCAAAAAATCTACCTATTAATACTATTACTTTAAAAACCTTTGAATCAATGAATAAAGTATGCCAAGTTTAAAAGTATCACTTTTCTATCACAGCTAGCTTCTACAACACATGACGTGTCAAATGATTCATAAACTCTTGAAACGCTCTCTGACCTTCATCGTCACGTTTAAATACACCCGCATGTTCAAGGATGGCTGCAAAGACAATGCCAACTTCTTTCCGTAAGATGTCATGTACGTTTTCATTGGAAAGTTCCGTGTTCTTTGCTTTAACTTTTTTGGCCCATTCTAAATGCTTGGCGATATCTTCATTTTTTTCGATTTCTGATTCAAATTCATCCGAAATGAGGCAGTCAGCTAGTACGTTCATTTCCTCTTTTAACCGTCCAGGTAATACCGCAAGACCCATCACTTCAATTAGACCAATATTTTCCTTTTTAATATGATGTACTTCCTCATGCGGATGGAAAATACCCATTGGATGTTCATCACTTGTTCGATTGTTACGAAGAACTAAATCGATTTCGAATAGTTCACCCCTTCTTCTTGCAATTGGCGTAATGGTATTATGGGGTGTTTCTTCCGTGAATGAAAAGATCTCAACATCTGCATCGCTGTACTTTCTCCAACTTTGTAGAATATGATCCGATAATTCTACAAGTTCATCGCGCTTTCTGCCTTGTAGACGAACAACGGACATCGGCCATTTGACAATACCTGCTCGTACATCTGGATAATTTTTAAACGTAAATTCCTTTTCAATTTCTGCATTCGCCATCGGAAAATCATGGTGACCACCTTGAAAATGATCATGCGTTAAAATTGATCCTCCCACGATGGGTAAGTCTGCATTTGAGCCAAGGAAATAATGAGGAAATTGATCAACAAATTGCAAAAGACGTGCGAATGTATCTTTTTCAATTTTCATTGGTTTATGTTCTGCTGATAAAACAATCGCATGCTCGTTATAATACACATATGGTGAGAACTGCAAAAACCATTGTTCATCGTTTAACTGAACAGGAATAATCCGATGATTTTGTCTCGCTGGATGATTCACACGACCTGCATAGCCGGTATTTTCCTTACATAACAAGCATGTTGGATACGAATTTTCCTTCATTTTCTTTGCAGCCATTATAGCTTTTGGATCTTTTTCGGGCTTTGATAAGTTAATCGTCATCTCTAAATCGCCGTATTCTGTTTGTACCAGCCACTGTTCGTTTTTGGCGATCCGGTCTGTCCGTATATAATGAACAGCTTTTGAAAACTCGTAAAAAGCTTTAGTCGATGCTTCTGCTCCTTCTTTTTCATAACACTCAAAAAAACGGCGATTCATCTCAGAAGGCAGTGGAACAAAGCATGCCATTAGATCCGTATCTAGTAAATCGCGATACGTTACAGTATTTTCTTCTATCCTTCCATTCTCTGCTGCCCAATCTAAAATTTTTTCTAAAATCGCAACAGGAGTATCCATCTGTTCCTTCGCTACTTCCACTACCTCAAACTCATCGAGTCTCAATACGCTCAATATTTTATTACGAACAACCTCTATATCCCATTTTGTGATTAATTCTTTATTTAAACCATACTGTAGTAACCGTTCAATTTGCTCATAAATAGAAATGACCACAGGTAGACCCCTTTCTTTAAAAAGAGTAGTAATAGCATGGTGATTTACCTTCTCTTTTGTAGACGGTTATTTCTCATAGCCATTTGGATGCATCTGGAACCAGTTCCATGCGGTTTCAATTATTTTTTCAAGTGAAGTATAACGTGGCTGCCAGCCTAATTCTTTTATTGCTTTTGCCTGGGATGCAACAAGTTTTGCAGGATCTCCCGCACGTCTAGGAGCCAATTCTTCCGGAATGCGATGACCTGTTACGTTACGTGCTGTATCAATGACCTCTCTTACAGTAAATCCATTTCCATTCCCCAGGTTGTATGTGCCACTCTTGTTATCACGTCGTAATTTTTCAATCGCTAAAATATGAGCATCCGCCAAGTCTGTTACATGAATGTAGTCACGGACACATGTACCATCATGTGTATCATAATCATCACCAAAAATACTGATTTTCTCACGTTTCCCCAATGCCACTTGTAAAATAATCGGAATGAGATGCGTTTCCGGACTGTGGTCTTCTCCTAATTTTCCATCTATATGAGCACCCGCTACATTAAAGTAACGCAATACTACATATTTCATGCCATAGGCTTGTTCAGTCCATCTCAACATTTTTTCAATCGCCAATTTTGTTTCTCCATACGGATTCGTTGGCTCTGTCGGATCATCTTCTAAAATGGGGAAGTTTTTCGCTTCACCATATGTTGCAGCAGTTGAGGAGAACACGATTTTCTTTACATCATGTTTCACCATTGTACGCAATAAGCAAAGCGCTCCGTATACATTATTGTCATAATACGTTAACGGATTTTCTACACTTATACCAACAAGTGAATCAGCAGCAAAATGAACAACCGCTTCGATCTTGTGATTTGTAAACACATCTTCCAATAATGCTTCATCTCGCAAATCACCGACATAGAGTCTCGCACCGTCTATTACTGCTTGCCCGTGCCCTGTTTGCAGATTATCGACTACAATCACGTCTTCACCCTTGTCGACTAACTCGGAAACTGTATGACTGCCAATATATCCAGCTCCCCCACAAACTAAAATCGCCATTATATTCCCTCCCTTTTTTGTTAAATTGTTTCACGAACGAGCTCAGTTGCACCGCCACCTACTTGTACAACATAAAAGTCCGCTGTCAAACCTATTTTTTCTTTGTATTGTTTACCTACTTGTTCTATGAACAAATCAATTTTATTATTTTCTACAATGCTGATGGTGCATCCTCCAAAGCCTGCTCCCGTCATTCTTGAGCCAATCACACCTTCTTGCATCCAAGCCATTTCGACTAATGCATCTAATTCCTTTCCTGTTACTTCATAGTCATCACGTAACGACTCATGCGATTTCTTCATTAATTCACCAAAGCCAGCAATATCACCTTGTTGAAGCTTACTAACTCCTTCTTTTGTACGAGCATTTTCATAAACTGCATGTTTAGCACGCTTGCGGTCAACAGGATTTTGAATAAGATGCTTATGCTGCTCAAACTGCTCTGGTGTTAATTCTCCTAACGAATAAATACTTAGTTCGACTTGAAGATCTTTTAACGCTCTTTCGCATTCCCCTCGACGCTCATTATATTTTGAATCTGCCAATCCTCTTTGTTTATTTGTATTCGCAATAATCAAGGAAGCATCCTGAAGTCTAAGGGGAGTATATGTAAAATCGAGTGTTTGACAGTTTAATAGAACAGCATGATCTTCCTTTCCCATTCCAATCGCAAACTGATCCATAATCCCGCAGTTCACACCGATAAATTCATTTTCTGCTTGCTGACTCATTTTCACCATACTGACCATATCTGTTTGTAAAGCAAATAATTCTTTTATCAATACCGCTGTCACTAATTCAATCGATGCAGAAGAAGATAATCCTGCTCCATTTGGAATATTGCCATAAAACAAGACATCGAAGCCTTTATCGATCACATATCCATGCTTTTTAAATGTGTGAATGATACCTTTTGGATAGTTGGCCCACTCATGTGATTCTTCATATTGAAGACGATCGAGTGAAAATTCAATCATACCGGTGTTCTCAGCATTCATCGAATACATTCTCATCATTTTGTCTTCTCGCTTTTGCAAAGCGGCATAGGTTCCGATGCTCAAGGCACATGGAAAAACATGCCCACCGTTATAATCCGTATGTTCTCCAATTAAATTGACACGACCCGGTGCGAAAAACACTCGAATCTGTTCATCTGAGCTGTTAAAAATGGTTATAAATTGATTGATTAGATTTTGATTCAAGTTCATCCCCCATTTCTTTCTATTAAATGCTGATTTTAGTGACTTATTATACTACCTCTTCACATTCAATCCTACATGACAGCCTAGGTATCTCTTTACACTCTTTTCTCCTAATCAACTAGAAACGTATATTTTGTCAAAGAAGAAAATAATTGATCCTTCTCTAAAACGTAAGAAGGAAAGTGTGGGTGATGAATAGCGTCGGGAAGTCCTTGTGTTTCTAAGCAAAGTCCTAAATACTTCTTACTTTTCACTCCGTAAACAGGTAGATCTTCTTGTAATTGATTACCTGTATATAAAACGACACTAACTTCATCTGTTTCGACTACGAGCTTACGTCCACTTTCTTCATCCCACATCGTAATTTCTCCATTATGATGGCTGTTTAAAAGAAAAGAATGATCATATCCTTGGCCAACTAATTGATTTTGTGGGTGATTAGAAATTACCCCTTCTTCGATTTCTCTTCCTTCACGAAAGTCAAAAACTGTGTCCGTTACATCTAGCAATTCTCCGGTTGGCAATAGCTGTTCATTTAATTCTACGAACTGGTTACTATCTATTTTCAAGACATGATGTAAAGCATCGCGTTTTAAATCACCACTTAAATTAAAATACGTATGATTCGTTAAATTTAATAACGTTGTTTTATCTGAGTTTGCTTGATAATGAATAAGGAACTCATTATCGTTATTTAGCAAATAAGTTATTGTTACCTGAACGGTTCCAGGATATCCTTCCTCTCCATCGGGACTCGTATAAGAAAACTGGATCCCCACTTCCTTCTCGTTCTTTAGGATGACAGCATCCCACAGAACATGACTAAACCCTTTTGAACCACCGTGAAGATGATTTCCGTTGTCATTCATTTCTAACTCAAATGATTGTCCATCCAGTTCGAATTGTCCGCCTTTTATTCGGCCAGATACACGCCCAACAACTGCTCCAAAGTAAGGAGAATGCTTCTCGTAGTCTTCCATGTTGTTGAAACCTAAAACAATATTTTCATAGTTTCCATCTCTATTAGGCGTTACTATTTTTGTAATAACACAACCGTAATTTAAACAGGTAATTTCTATATTTTGATCATTTATTAACGTATATGCGTCTACATTTTGTCCATTTATTTCACCAAACGGTTTCTGAACGATCCTCATTTTTCCCCTCCAAAAGTACAATACAATTGCTTATCAATTAAAAGTGATTGGTAAATTTCAAACATAACTAGAAAAAAAGCTGCAGCCTTTAACGCCCCTAGTGGTCAATTCTGAAAATGGGAAAAGAACAACATTCTCTTCCCATTTTGATAACAGTGCCTTAGTGAGAGCTTCTTTTAGTTGTATTTTTTACTTAGAGCTATAGGAGAATATGCATTTGGATCATACGGAAGAATTGTAAATGAAAATTGGAAATCCTCATTATCTAATCGATATTGTTCCTGTACATCTTCTCCACAGCTTGCCGAACCTAAACCATATTGTTGTTTATCAATATGAACTGTAATATATGGTTGCTTCACTAGGTCATATGTGTGCTTTGCTGTTTCTAATTGTTCAACTGTATAATGGCTTGCCGAGAAGTCAAAAGTATTTCCAGTGACTAGAAGACTTTTACCGTCCCTTTGTGAAAAGCTTGCCCATTTATTTTGATGACGATTTCCGTTTTCTTGCGGAAAAATATATGGTGTATGCATACCATCGACTGTTGAGGACCAAACGCCCATCCTTGCCGCTAACTTACTATCGACATAGGCTTCATTAGGCCCTAAGCCATACCACCCGACATCATCGTACGTGTTTTTTAACGTCATCTCTACACCGATTCGCGGCAGAGATTTAGGCCCTTGACCGGATTTGACCGCTTTAATGTCTACTAAAATACTTCCATTTGCACTGATTGTATAGACATATATCACATCAAATCCCCAGGCAATAACTGGTGGTGCTAATTTCGCCTCGCATTTAATGACTACGGTTTGCTTGTCTTCTAGTAGCTTTACTTCGGTTTGTTTCATTCGGTGTTGGATCGCATTCACACCAAATTCTTTCCACTGTTTTGCAACTGGCTTTGCATGAAACTCTTCGCTTCCTAATAAATCATTATCAATTGGAGCTCTCCAGAAGTTCAACCTTGGACCATTATGCAACATTTGCTGTCCATCATAGTAATAATCCTCAATGCGGCCATTTTGCTTATTGAAGGTCAAGTGAAAATTAGAACCGACAATTTTTATTGTTGATGTTGTATCCACTACATTTAATTGCCCAATTAGTTGTTGTTCGACTGTAACATTTCGAGAGATTGGAAGCTCATGCTGTGACCATGCGACAGTGTGCCCTGATGCTGCCCAACGTGTCGATTCTTTTGTTGTCCACACAAGATTTAACCAATAATCCGTATTTTCTTTCACAACACTTGGTACTTGAATTGGTAATCCTATCACTTTAGAAGTATTTTGATCTATCTCTGGCACATCAACAATACCACTTTCCAAAATAGTCCCATCTGCCTCTATAAACCACTGACATTGTAAGTTCGATAAATCAGAAAAATCATATCGATTGTTTACCTCTATCGTACTTTCTTCAAAATTGAAATTTGATACCTTCACTGGTTCAATTACTTTTTTATACTCAGCTAATGCTGGGGATGGCTTTCGATCAGGCCGTATTAATCCGTCAATAACAAAATTGCCATCATGTGGTGTCTCTCCAAAGTCTCCTCCATAAGCGAAATATTCTTCACCCTCTGGAGTATATTGTCTTATCCCATGATCGACCCATTCCCAAACAAAACCACCCTGCAATCGATCAAATGCATAAAACGTTTCCCAATATTCTTTGAAGCCTCCTGGACCATTTCCCATTGCATGTGCATACTCGCATAAAATATGAGGCTTCTCCAAGTCTGTCAATTCACCAATTACCTTCATTTGAGCAATGGAAGTATACATAGAAGTATGAACGTCTGATGCAATTGGATCCTTCGTTGGAACGAAATCATCCTCAAGCAATATTTCTCTTGTCTCTCCTTCATAATGGACTAATCTCGAAGGATCTCTTCTTTTTGCCCATTCATACATCGCAATATGATTTTGTCCAAATCCCGATTCATTTCCTAATGACCACATGATAACAGATGGGTGGTTCTTATCTCGCTCTACCATTCTCTCAATTCTATCTACATAAGCTGCTTCCCATGCTGGGTCATTACTTAATAAATGTGGTTGTCCGATTTTGGTTAGACCGTGGCATTCAAGATCAGCCTCATCAATAACATAAAAACCAAATTCATTACATAGTTCATAAAAGCGCGGATCATTCGGATAATGTGCTGTACGGATTGCATTAATATTATGCTGTTTCATTAACATTAAATCCTGGGTCATTGAACTGACAGGAACAGCGCGACCATAATCAGGATGAGCGTCATGTCTATTAACACCTTTAAACATAATTGCTACACCATTAACTAATAATTGCCCGCCTTTAATTTCAACATTTCTAAATCCACATTTTTGTGGAATCACTTCAACGACATCACCTGATTTGTTCACCAAAGTAACAACTACATCATATAAGGATGGAGATTCTGCATTCCATTGTTTCACACCCTTAATATTGATGTGACCTATCACTAACTCACTGTCTATATGCTGTTGATGAGAGGCAATGACAACGCCCTTATCTTGGATTTCTACTATGACTTGGTGATCTTGATACTCTCCTGTAACAGCGAGTTCAAAGTCTAGGCGTCCATCTTGAAAATCATTTTCTAAAGCACCGTTCACCAACACATCTCGAATATGAGTTGTTGGTTTTGACACAAGATATACATCTCTAAATATGCCACTTAACCACCACATATCTTGATCTTCAATATACGATGACTCCGCCCACTGATACACTCTTACAGCAATACTATTTTCTCCTTCTTTTACTACATTTGTAATGTCAAACTCAGAAGGAAGACGACTACCTTGACTATACCCAACTAGTTTGCCATTAACCCAAACATGAAAAGAGCTGTCTACACCCTCAAACATTAAATGTAACTTATCTGAAAGTGCCTCCTTTGATAAATAAAACGTTCTTTTGTATGCCCCTGTTGGATTTTCAGATGGAATATACGGTGGCTCTACTGGAAAAGGATACTGTACATTTGTATAATGCGGCTTCCCATATCCGTTTAATTGCCAATGTGATGGAACTTGTATACTTGACCATTCATCTGTGCAATAATCCTCTTTATAAAAATCGCTCGGTGATTCAATTGGAGAATTTGCATAATGAAACTTCCAATTTCCATTTAATAATAAAAATCCTTGTGAAGCCCCTCTCTCATACGAGAGTGCGGTTGATTTATTTTTATAGCTATAAAAATGTGCTCTTGGTTTAAGTCGATTCTTTTGTAATACCTCTAGGTTTTCCCAATCGTTTCGTGAAATCATTGTTATTCTCCCCTCTATATCCTTTATCCTTTAACTGAACCGCCATAAATTCCAGCGATAAAATATTTTTGAAGTAGTAAAAACAAGATTAATACTGGCACAATACTGACAACAGCCCCCGCCAATACTTGTCCATATTGTACGACCTGACCTGGAGCAACTAACATTGATAAAAGTACTGGTAACGTTGTACTTTCTCTCTCTTGCAATATGATGAGCGGCCACAAGTAGTTACCCCATTGTTCAATGAAGCTCAATATTCCTAATGCTGCTAAAGATGGTAAAGAAGTTGGCAAAATAATTTTATGAAAAATCGAAATTTCACTTGCTCCATCGATTCTTGCCGCTTCAATCATTTCAGTTGGAATCCCCAACATATTTTGCCTCATAAAGAAAACGCCAAATGCATTTGCAAGCGCTGGTAAAATAACGGCTTGCGGCTGATTTTGCCATCCTAAACCGATCACCATTTTAAATAAAGGAATTAATGTCACTTGCGCGGGTAGCATCATCGTAAGGAGTACTACAAAGAACAATACATTTTTCCCTTTAAACTCATATTTAGCGAAGGCATATCCTGCAATCGCACATAAATATAGAGTAGAAATCGTAAAAACAATCGAGATGAACAAACTGTTTCCTAACCCTTTCCATATAGGGGCAGATGCAGCTAACCCAGTCAAATTGTCCATAAACCCACTGCTCGGTAATAGCTTTGGAGGGAATTGGAAAATTTCACTATCTGATAATGTAGAACCTATAAACATCCAATAAAATGGATAAACAGACGCTATACAAACTGCAATTAAAAATGTATACGCTATTATTTTTGTAAAGAGGGATGACTTTTTCATTAAATTTCCCCTCCTCTTGATAGTTTTATTTGGAAGAAACTTATAATCCCAACAATAATGGTAATGATGTATGCTGCTGCAGATGCATAACCAAATTGAAAACTTTGGAATCCAAACTGGTAAATGTACATGACAGGTGTATTCGTTGCATTATTAGGCCCACCCATCGTTAACAAAGATGGCTCTGTAAATAATTGAATCGTCCCGATTGTAGATAAAATCCCACAAAACAGCAGGATAGGTTTTAACATCGGAATGGTAATCTTGAAAAACTGTGTAAACTTATTTGCTCCATCAATTTCTGCAGATTCATATAACGACTCATCTATAGCAGTTAATCCTGCTAATAAAATAATTGTATTGTATCCTACCCATCTCCACGTTACAGCAATAATGATTAATATCTTTGACCAGAAGGGGTCACTGAACCATAGAATCGGATCGATATGAAAAAGCCCTAATAAGTAATTCACCATACCGTATTGCTCATGGAAAATAATTGAAAATACAATTGAATAGGTTACTAAATCTATTAAAACAGGCAAAAATATCATCAATCGAAATAATGGCTTTGCTTTAATAAATTTGGAGTTTAATATAACAGCCAGTAATGAACCTAAAATAAGCATGATAGGTACTTGTATGATTAAAATAATAAAAACATTAGATAGAGATTTCCAAAACAAACCATCTGTTAGTATATTTTTAAAATTTTCTAAGCCAATCCACTCAGATGTATTTCCTTGAGTAGACGTGAATGATAAATACAATGATTCAATTATTGGATACACCATAAAAATAATAAACACGATGAAAAATGGAGATAAAAATAGATATGGAACTAATATCTTCTGATTCCACTTTTTCTTTCTTACTGTAATCTTTGGATCTTTTTTACTCACAACAGTCGTAACTTCCATTTCTCAACCTCCTATAAATGAATAGGTGTTCAACTTACAAACACCTATTCTTCTATATTATTCGTTTATATCGAGATTCGTTGTTTTAGAAATTGATGTAGCCGCAGTTTCCATCGATTTATCTACGTCTTTACCTTCTAACACTGCACCAATCATGTCATTAACTGGTTTCGTTGCATCTAACATAATTGGACCGTGATCCATTTTTTCAATATTTGAAGTTAGCCCTGCGAAAAAAGGATATACTTCCATTTCAAAATAGTCATTATATTCTTTAAATACTTCACTCTGATAGAAAGGAGTATATGAAGGGAATAGTCCGTAATTTAACATGACAGTTTGTCCTTCTTCTGTCGTTAAAACGTATTCAATAAATTTAAATGCTGCGTCTGCATTTTTTGACTGCTTTGATATAGTTAAAATTGAGCCACCTAAATTAGCCTGTGTATTCCCACCTTCTTCAAAGGCTGGTAAAGGAACAATTCCCCAATTTCCTGCTTGTTGTTCAACAGAATGCTGCAACGTACCTGCATACCATACTGGTAAAATAACTGACGCGATTTTTTCATTGTTTAGCTCTGTAATACGGCCATTCCAATCTTTCACACTAATCGCAACATCTTCATCCTTCATCTCTTTTTGCAGTAAAAGTGCTTCTTTTGATTCAGGTGAATTCACATTGATCTTTCCGTCTTTCACATATGTACCACCTAGTTGGTTTAGGAAAACTTCGTAAAGATCAAAATCGTTTGTATAACCTGTCATCGTTGTTTCTGGTATCGCCTTTTTCAATTCCTTTCCAGCTTCTATATAATCTTCCCACGTTTTAATTGATGCTATATCAATTCCAGCCTTTTCAAAAAGGTCTTTTCGATAATACAACGCAGATGGACCTATATCCCAAGGCATTGCGTATACTTTTCCATCTTTTGAAACAGATTCCCATGAGGACTCGAGAAATTTATCCTGATAGTCCTTCGTTTTTTCTGTCAGATCAACAAATTGATCAGGGAACTTATTTAAAAATGCTGGAAAATCCCTTGCTTGTGTTTGAATAATATCAGGTGCCCCTGTTCCTGCCGCTAAAGCTGGTGTCACTTTTGAATACTCTGGATCTACTTGTAAAATTTCCACTTTAATATCTGGATACTTTTTATTAAATCCTTCAATCTGGTCGGTTAGTGCGTTGGCTGCAGCATTCCATGCCGCTACTTTAATTGTTGTTTCGCCTTCAGAGGTATTACTTTCTTCTGAACTCCCACCACCGCAAGCTGCTAAAAATATGGATGTTACAAAAAATAAGGACACTAATACTAATTTTTTCACTTTTCTCACTCTCCCCTTATTTATTAAATTTGTGGTCACGTGACCACATTGCTTTTAAAAATATTGTGGTCACGTGACCACAATATTCAAAAAATAAGATAAAATTTTTGGCTTGAAAATATTTTCAAGCTCTATTTAAAATATAAATCATCCTGAAAACGCTGTCAATGTTTTTTTACAGATTCTCTTTCTATTAATCTACCTTCACTTTCAATCTTTGTCTCAATTTTCATTTCGTTGTGAAGCTGGTCTAATAACTGTTGAACAAGCATTTTACCAATTTCCCTTTTGGGAATATCGATGGTTGTCAATGTTGGTGTTACTATTTTAGCTAATTCAATATTATCAACACCAATGACTGATATGTCATCTGGAACCTTTTTTCCACTTTCAATAATTGCCCTCATAGCTCCTGCTGCTAACAGATCATTTGTCGCTGCAACAGCCGTAAATGATTGTCCATTTTCTAGTAAAGACTTTATCTCATCATATCCCGTCGTTAATTTATCTTGATACATCGCGATAAATTTTTTGTAATACTCTTTAACTGGTAAATGATGCGCATCCATTGCAAGTTTATATCCCTCATATCTAGGATTTCCATAAGCATTCTCAAAATAATGACCTAAAAAGACAATCTCCTTATGCCCTTTTTCTATTAAATGCTCTACTGAATTTGTCATTACCTTTATTAAATCAACAAAGACATGCGGAGTCTTGATTTCTTCTTGACGGTCCCAATAGACAGATAATGGCTTTTTTTGCACACCACTGTTAAGCTTGATTACATTACCTATTTCATACGGAGCAAGTAAAATGATTCCATCATAAGGTCCTTCTAATACTTGCTTCAAATAATTCAATCTTTCCTTCGTAATATTATATAGCGATAAAGAATATCCTTTCTCTAGTGCTGCTTCCTCAATCCCAACAAACATTTCCGAAAAAAACGAATTCGTAATAGATGGTGTTAAACACGCAATTTGTTTATACGATTTCATCCGTAAATTTCGTGCGGCTTGATTAGGTATATAATTCAGTTCTGCAATTGCTGATTCTACTCTTTCTCTAGCTTCTGTCGTCACATATCCATTATTATTAATGACACGCGACACTGTTGATGGTGAAACACCCGCTTTTTGTGCAACCTCTTTTCTTGTAACCATTTGTTCTCCTTTCTCCTCATACAGTCCAAAATACTTTTTACAGTGGATGTTGATTTATCGAACTTACCTTTATAAGTAATACTATACAATACTATTGATTTGATATGTATAAAAAAGGAGATTTTCTGTGATAAGGGACTGTCCCCTACCGCTTTAAAGTGGTAGGGAACAGTCCCTTAAATACTATTTCACATAATCGAAAGATCCATTAGTTGAAAACTGTGGCAACCAGTTTCCATGTGCTTCAATTAATTCGTCACACATAGAAATAATATCGTCCATCGATAACTCCGCACTTGTATGTGGGTCAAGCATTGCTGCTTGGTATACATGCTCTCGTTTTCCTGAGATCGCTGCTTCGATTGTTAATAATTGTGTATTAATATTTGTTCTGTTCAGTGCAGCTAGTTGCTCTGGTAGATCACCAATGTAGGTTGGCATAATTCCATTGCGATCGACCACACAAGGTACTTCAACAACTGCTTTTTCTGGGAGATTGCTAATCAAACGCCCTGTATTTAGCACATTTCCGCCAAATTTGAATGGCACATTCGTTTCCATCGCTTCAATAATTCTTGAACCATACTCATGTGAACGAGTATGCGTAAGCTGACTGTTGTTCACCATTTCTTCCCGCATTGACACCCATTCCTCAATTTGAGACACACAACGACGTGGGTATTCATCAAGCGGAATATTGAACTTTTCTATTAGCTCAGGATATCTGCTCTTAATAAAATATGGATGGTACTCTGCATTATGCTCAGATGACTCTGTGATATAGTATCCGAACTTGTCCATTAATTCGTAGCGAACCATATCCTCATGCTTTGATTGTTGTCTTTCCTTGGCACGACGCTTGATTTCTGGATATAAATCCTTGCCATCACGTTTTACCTCAAGCAACCAGGCCATATGGTTAATACCAGCGATTTTTTCTTCAATTCCTTCATGGTCCATCCCTAAGTCCTTAAACAGGTGCTCTGTACAAACCTGAACACTATGACATAATCCAATTGTTTTCACATTTGTGTAGCGCAGCATTGCCCCTGTTAAAGCGGCCATCGGATTTGTATAATTTAAGAAAAGGGCATCTGGACAAACCTCTTCAATATCCTTGGCAAAATCTAACATAACAGGAATTGTCCGAAGCGCTCTGAAAATCCCACCAATACCAGTCGTATCGGCAATTGTTTGCTGTAAACCATATTTTTTAGGAATCTCAAAGTCTATCACTGTACTAGGCTTATACCCACCTACTTGGATTGCATTAATAACATATTTCGCTCCACGTAAAGCATCTTTTCGATCAGAGTATGATTTGATCGTTACATTACTATTGTAGTTTTCCTTTAAGTTATTCAACATATTTTCTGAGTCTTTTAGACGCTGCTCATCAATATCGAAAAGGGCAAATTCAAATCCTGCTAATGCTGGTACAAACAAACAATCTCCTAGGACATTTTTTGTGAAAATCGTACTTCCTGCTCCAATAAAAGTAATTTTAGACATATTTCATCTTCCTTCCTTATAACTTTTTATTTTTTTACCCTTTCACTGAACCCGCGGATAAACCTGCGATGAAGTATTTTTGTAAGAATAAGAATAAAATGGTCATTGGTAACATCGACATTAAGGCCGCAGCAGCTACTAAGTTAAGATTATTTTGATTTGAACCAAAGAAATTGGCTAATGAAACGGTTAATGTATGCATCGAACTATCTTGTAAGAAGAAGATCGCAAACTGGTAATCATTCCAAATGTACACACAAGATATAATAAGAATCGATGCAGTTATTGGTTTTAACAAAGGAAATACAATTCGGAAAAAAATTCCTAACGTACTAGCCCCATCAATCTTTGCAGCCTCTTCTAATTCCTTTGGTATCGTCGAACGGATGAAGCCTGCATATAAAAAGATCGTTAACGGCATAAATGCTGCAACATTATTTAAAATTGCCACCTCATACGTATTCATCATGCCAAAATCAACGACCAAATTGTACAATGGCACTAACGCAGTCAATGGTGGAATAATCATGATGGCTATAAATAAGAAGTAAAAAAACTTATTTAATTTTGTTTGACGACGCGCCAGTGGGTAGGCTGACATTGATCCAAACACAATCAATAATACGGCTGAAAACAGTGTGATAGTTGCCGTATTAAAAAACGAATTCCCTAAGTTTGCAAGTTCCCACGCCTCGGAAAAGTTTTGGAAATTCAATTGATCTGGAAAAACCCATTTTGAACTAAAATCACCTTTCGCTTTTAAAGAAGTCGTAATTAAAATATAGAAAGGAATAATATGAACGAACGTAATGAGAATAGCTAACCCTGTTAACAATCGTTTCCTTTTCTTATCTATGTATGTCATTATGCTTCAATCTCCTTCCGTCTAAAGTAAACGAGGGCAGCTAAGCTTAAAATAAGGATGATTACAGCCATGAAAACACCTTGAGTTGCTGCATAACCAGCATCCTGTCTTTTAAAATAAAGATCATACATAAACGTTGACATCGATTGAGAGGCATTTCCAGGTCCTCCACCAGTTAATGCAATAATCACATCAAATAATTTCAAACCACCGATAATATTTAGCACTACATTAATCGTGATCGATGGCATTAATAAAGGTAGTGTAATATTTTTAAACTGCTGAAGTGCAGATGCACCATCAATTTGAGCTGCTTCATAAAAATCTTTTGAGATACTTTGTAACCCAGCTAAATAAATAATCATGGCAACACCCACATATTGATACGTGTTGACAAACACAATGATCCACGTATTCATTTCAGGACTTGCTAACATGTTCATTTTTTCTAATCCAAAGAAAAGCAATACGTCATTAAGTGCTCCACCTTGAAAGGCAAAGAAGAAATACCAAATATACCCCATGATTAACGGACTAATAATTACTGGAAGGTAAATCACCGTTCGAGTAATCGCCTTCATTCTAATGCTTTGATTTAACAGTATCGCGTAAAGTAAGCCAATAATATTTTGTAAAACCGTGCTTCCGACTCCATAAAGTAATGTATTTTTCACAACAAGCCATGTTGTTGGATCTGTAAACATTCGCTTGTATTGGTCTAAGCCTACCCAATCATAACTTTGCGAAAATCCATTCCAATTCGTAAAAGATAATTGAATCCCATTAATGAATGGATATAGAATAAACAGAAACACGATGACAAAGCTGGGCATGTACATCCACCAAAGAGAAGATTGCTTTTTCTCTTTTCGCTTCGGCGCTTTCTTGGCAACCGCTATCTTTCTACTGGTTACTAGTTCGCTCATAATATCAACTCCTCATTTAGACGTAGAGCTTTATAGTGAATAAGGGGAGAGCCATTTATGCGCCCCTTATCCATTTACTAGGATCTACACGAAGCTACTGATTTCTTAATCGTTCATACTCTTCGCCCATTTTTTTTGATAACTGTTCAGGAGTTAAGCTACCTGAAAGCAATTCTTGACCGGAAGTCCCCATAACATCCCACATTCCACTTGGTAGATAAACACGATCAAAGTAAGGTTGAACAGCAGTATCCTCAAATTCTTTATAGAAAACAGAGAAATAGTTTTCCGCTTCTACATTCGTTAAAGCATCTGGTGCAGATGTGCCTTCTGCAATTGTTTTAACGTTTTCTGGTTGAGCAAAAAAGTCAAGTAAACGTCTTGCTTCATCAGGATGCTCTGTGTCTTTCCAAACAGCTAATGTATGACGCTCTCCACCAATCCAGCTCGGCTTATCACCTTCATGTATCGCCGGCACAGGCATTGTACCTATTTTCACATCTGGGTTTAATTCTGTAGCATCAGGACCAAGTGATCCTGCAACGAACGTGAAAGCAATCTTATTTTGTGCAATTAACTCAGTTGCTTGTTGTAATTGCGCTGTTAAAACATCTTCATTTAACAACCCTTTGTCTTGAATTTCCTTCATTTTAGTAGCAAGTAGTGTGTAATTCTTCCAGTCAAATGTTCCATTTACTAATTGATCTCCATAGCTATTCTCGGCATCAGTAATTAGTAATGGAGTCGCAAGCTCGTCAAAAATTTGTGCAATGGCAGATTTATCACTACCTGGAATCCATAGTGGTACAACTTCTCCGTTGCTTTTTTCTTTAACTGTTTCTAACGCTTTCATAAATTCATCAAGTGTTGACGGTGGTTCAATACCATACTCTTTTAACACCTCAACATTATAGCTAATACCATCTTTTGCTTGGTTTAATGGAAATGCGTACACTTTCCCATCTTCATCTTTAATAATTGGATTTAACGCAGGATCAAGATTCTGTACCCAATCCATATCCTTTAAATCAGCGACATATTCACCATATCGAAGCTGTGACCAGCCATGTGTATCAAATAAATCCGGCATATCATTTGCTGCCATCTTTACGCGAAGCATATCTTCATAATCTCCAGGTGAATTTACTTCAACATCAATTTCAGGATTTGCTTCTTCAAATTTTGCTATAACACTTTCAAATGCCTTCTTTTCGCCTTCGTTATTCATTGATGAGAAAAGAGATAATGTTACTTTATCGTCATCTCCAGCAGCCTTATTTGATGCACTGTTTGAGCAACCTGAAACAATCAAACTGAAAGCGATTACAATAAAGGACATATTCATAAGCTTTTTCATGTATTTTTCTCCCCTATTTTCTTAGTGAAATAAATGCCTCTTCCTGCGATTAGAACATGTTGTAAGATACACCTTATTTTTTGCTATAACATTAAAGTTAACATATAATATAAATCTAGCTATTTCTCTTACAGAGAATGGTAGAGATTGAAAAGTCTCATGAAAGATAGTAAATAAATATCTATTCTGCAAAATGGATCTCTATCTACTTCTATGACTTTTCATCTCTTTCTTTATGCGTACAACCTGCCCCCTTAATGTCCCTATGTAAACAAATCATTTCTCCTAGTTCATCACCTCCTTAAAAGTGAAGCATTTGCCACAATCATGTTCGAAACATATATGATGATGGACACTTAAGAATCCACTTTCTTTTTAACCCCACAGCTATCACGAATAACTAACTTAGTAGGGAGCGTCACTTTAAGTGGAATATCTCTACCATTAATTCTGTCTAACAACATTTTCACACCAACTCGTCCCATTTGCTCTGTATAAACCTTAACGGACGTTAATGGCACACTAGCAAATTTCGCCATTTGAACATCATTAAAGCTAACAATTGCAATATCTTCTGGTACCTTTAAATTTGCCTCTTGAATTGCGCGCAGAGCTCCTATCGCCATCGAATCACTTGCAATAAAAAATGCTTCAGGTAGATTCCCCTTGCTAATCGCATCTTTCATCAACTGATATCCTTGTGTCATTGAAAACTCCCCAATAAACACTTGATCTCTCCGATAGGTTCCTTTCGATTTCATTATTTCTTCATATATCGTTAGACGCATATCCCTACTCACTAAATTGTTATCTGAAAAATCATCGCTCACACTTCCACCGATGTAACCAATTTCCTTAAATCCTTGATTCAATAAGTGTTCCATAGCACTAGTTGTTGCTTTTCTAAAATCAATCATGACCGAATCGTAACTATCCTCATCTGGTGAGTTATTGATAAACACAATATTATCCAAAGAATCTTTCAGTCTATTTAAAAGACCAAGGTTCATCCCACCAATCACAATCAACCCATCTATATCTTCAATGATTTGCTCTTGGTGGGAATCTGTAGACCTAATAACCTTGTTCGTATAAATCCCTTGATTTAAACACTCACTCTCAACACCTTGTCTAATAATAGAAAAGTATGGGTCGTCAACACCATCTTCTTCTTCTTCTAAGGAACAAGTTAAAATAATCCCAATTCTAGGACTACTTAAATTCTCAAGCTTTTGTTCATTTCTTCTCTTTCTCACAGTCGTATAGCCCAATTCCTTTGAAGCTTCAATTATTCGGTTTCTCGTTTCATCTGCGACTGAAAGTGTAGGGTCATTATTTAAAACTCTCGATACAGTTGAACTTGACACTTTTGCATAAGCTGCAATATCTTTTATCGTTGTCATCTCAATCCCCTTACTACACTTAGTAAATAAAATTCAATATAATTACCTTATTTTCACTAAATATTTACCTCTTATCCATAGAATAACAAAATTTTTAAACGCTTTCAATCTATTTTTTGAATATTATAAATTTTTAATTCGCATGAATATTCTACTTCCATGGACTTTTCCATCATTTTCTTTTCATAAAACTCATTTTCGACATTTACTAAAGTAGGATTCAACCACATAAATCGCTCAAGATCCCCACTAAATATTTAGTAAATATTTAGTAATCAATTTTAATTTGTACACTTTTTGGAAAATAGAAAATTATTTAGTTCCGAAGAGAAAACGAGAACTTAAAAAAGGAAATGCTGATACTAATATCGGCATTTCCTTTTCGTTTCCACACTATTGTTTTCTTTTCACTTAATTATGCACCTTGGATCTTTTAAGCTTGTCAACTATTCGTCATCATTTTCCAATTCAACAACTTTTCCACTATTAGCATCAATTGTTATATCTGCCTCACCATTTGAAGTCTTAAGCTCCATCTCATATTCATATCTACCATCATCTTCGTCTAACTCGATTTCAACAACTTCACCCGTGATGTTCTTTTTCGCAATTGCGATTGCTTCTTTTTCAGAAATCAATG
>NZ_JAIQUM010000022.1 GCF_020075705.1 Metabacillus rhizolycopersici
ACCCGTTCCCATGCCGAACACGGAAGTTAAGCTCTTCAGCGCCGATGGTAGTTGGGGGTTTCCCCCTGTGAGAGTAGGACGTTGCCAGGTAATGAGTAAAAAGATCAGTAGAGATACTGGTCTTTTTTGTGTATAAAATGATTATTTCATGCACAAGGAATTTATAAAATTCCTTTACTATGGATAAACACACGATATCCAGAGCAAGTGTCTGGCCCCGAGTACAGGACGTGCAAGTGCAGGTCAATGCCGATAGGACGTTGCGCTTTGTACTGCCTCTTAGGTCTACAGCCACTCATGAGGTTGATCAAGGCGCTTTCACTTATTTAGAAAACAGCCATTTGAAAAAAATACAATAATTTCTAAAAAGATTCTTTTAAATCTGCTCCTATGTTATATTCGGATAAAAAGGTGTGAAGCTGGGATGGGAAACAATGTTAAGGATAACTGGAATGCAAGTATATATGACGGCAGTCATCAATTTGTTTCGAAATACGGTGAGAGCTTAGTTGACTTATTAGATCCTCAAAAGGGTGAAGCCGTTTTTGACGTTGGATGTGGTACCGGTGACTTAGCCAATTCATTAGCCAAACTTGGATGCAATGTGATTGGCATTGATAAGTCAGCAAATATGGTACAGCTTGCAAGAGTGAAATATAGTGAAATTCCTTTTCATGTTAAGGACGTTTTAGAGATAGATTATAAAGATGAGTTCGATGCTGTTTTTTCAAATGCCACCCTTCATTGGATTAAGCAGCCTAAGGATGCTTTGCAAGCTATTTTCCATTCGTTAAAAGTTGGCGGAAGATTTGTTGCTGAATTCGGTGGAGAAGGTAATGTTAAGATGATAACAGAGGAAATTAGAAAACAATTTGCAAGAGTAGGAATCGAGTATAAATCGCCTTGGTATTACCCTAGCATTGGACAATATACTTCGTTAATGGAGGAAGTTGGGTTTAGAGTTACCTTTGCTGCCCATTTTGATAGACCGACACGACTAGAAGGGGAACATGGGCTAAGAAATTGGATAGAGATGTTTGGTACAAGCTTCTTTGAATCTGTACCTGCTCAGACAAAAAATGAAATCATGACGAGAGTTGTAGATAATTTAAAGACTTTTCTTTATAAAGATGATCAATGGACAGCAGATTATAAAAGACTTCGGGTTATAGGTTACAAACTGAATTAAGTTTTAAGTATGAGACAGTAACATTGCTTACTGTTCTTTTTTGCTTAGGAATTTATAAAATTCTTGTACTGTGGAAAGCGCACGACATCCAGCTCCAGCGCCTAGCCGCTCTTGGGTCTACAGCAACTTTTGAATAGAAGACTGATTAAGGCGCTTGCACTTTTGTTCTTGTCTATTTTAAAGTAAGAACTTTGATATAGTATAGAGTATTGCGGTTTATATTATTTTAGAATAATTATTAAAGATATTTTATCGGAATATTCGGTGAAATTTAACGGAATTTTATTATAATTAATTTAGTCTATAATATAAATTAGAAAGATTGTATTAACTATTATACATTAGTAAAATTATTGCCATTTGAGGAGAATCTGTAGTCCTATCCTTCCAATTGAAGACGATTTCTGTCCGATGTTGAATAAGGGCTGTTCGAAAAAGGGAGAATTAGAAATGACAACTAAGCCAAAAAAGCAAAAATTTATCGTTGCAGAGCACGAATCAATCGATGAATGTTTAGATAGGATGCGTAAAGATGGATATTATCCAGTTAGAAGGATGGAGCAACCAATCTTTAAGGAAGAGGTACGCGATAATATCGTTGAACATGTGCCTTGCGGTAGAGAGATCATTTTTGAAGGAAAACTACTCTAAAAACCGAACATTAACTTTGGAATATAATAGATTGTTCGATTTTACGTTGACATCACGAATCTTCATTGTTACTATTAAACATGTAAATAATTGATAAGCGACAACCTTATATAACGTTGGGGATATGGCCCAAAAGTTTCTACCCGATGACCGTAAATCGTCGGACTATAAGGGAAAGTGTACGTATCAACGATTCGGAACCATTATAAAGGTTAAATCCGAGCTCGATGTACTGTATTTTCTCTATTACTAAGAGAAGGTTGTGTATCGAGCTTTTTATATGATTGAAGAGAGTAAGAAATGGCTATCCTCTTTTTAAATAGGCCATAGGTAGCTTAAAAATAAGTTTTTGTTGTTTTGTATCTAAAGTTATTCTAAAAGGTGGGAAAAGGATGGAACCGCTTGTAGGCGTTATTATGGGAAGTACATCTGACTGGGAAACAATGATGCATGCATGTGAAATATTAGATGAACTGGGAATCCCTTATGAAAAGAAGGTAGTATCTGCACATCGTACTCCAGATTACATGTTTGAGTATGCAGAAAATGCAAGAAATAGAGGTTTAAAGGTCATTGTTGCTGGTGCCGGTGGTGCAGCACATCTTCCAGGAATGGTTGCAGCAAAAACGACAATTCCAGTAATTGGCGTACCGGTTCAATCAAAGGCATTAAATGGTCTTGATTCATTATTATCGATTGTTCAAATGCCTGGAGGTGTTCCAGTTGCAACAGTTGCCATCGGAAAAGCGGGGGCAACGAATGCAGGATTGCTTGCAGCTCAGATCCTATCTACAGGAGATAATGACTTGGCAGACAGACTGGATAGTAGAAGAGAAGAGCTTCGTCTAAAAGTGTTAGAGAGCAGTGATGAACTTGAATAATAAAAGAATCATGCCTGGAGCAACAATAGGAATTATCGGTGGCGGTCAGCTTGGTAGAATGATGGCGATTGAGGCTAGACAGTTAGGATATCGGATTGCCGTATTAGATCCTACAAAAGATTGCCCGTGTGGCCAATTGGCTGATAGTGAGATAACAGCAAGCTATGATGATTTAGACGCGATAAAAGAGTTAGCTGAAATTAGTGATGTGATAACGTATGAGTTTGAAAATATAGATTATAAGGCTTTGCACTGGCTGGAGGAACATGCATATTTACCTCAAAAGAGTGCATTACTATTGCTTACACAGGATCGTGAAACAGAGAAGGCTGCAATTAAACGTGCAGGGTGTGATGTAGCTCCTTATAAGATTGTTCATAATGAGGAGGAGCTGACAAGTGCCACATCGGAACTTGGTTATCCAAGTGTGCTGAAGACGTGTAGAGGTGGCTACGATGGAAAAGGTCAGGTTGTGCTTCGTACTGAGCAGGCACTAATGGATGCTAAAAAACTTTTGCTACATGGAACATGCATATTAGAGAAATGGGTTCCTTTCGAAAAGGAAATTTCCGTTATTGTTACGAGATCTGTCAATGGAGATACAAAGACTTTTCCTGTAGCTGAGAATATCCATAAAGATAATATTTTGTATCAAAGTATTGTTCCAGCACGTGTCTCTGAAGAAACCCTTGAAGAAGCAAAGCAATTAGCGATAAAGCTTTCCAATAGCTTTGAGCTTGTTGGAACACTTGCCGTAGAAATGTTTTTGACGAAGGACGGAGAGATCTATATTAATGAATTAGCTCCTCGTCCACATAATTCAGGTCATTATACAATTGACCTCTGTGAAACAAATCAATTTGAACAACATGTTCGAGCTATTTGTAATCTTCCTCTTGGAAATACGACATTGCGACAAAGTGGTATGATGGTAAACCTTTTAGGAGAAGATTTAGCTATTGTTACGGACCATATCTCGTTACTAGAAAGGGCAAAACTTCACCTTTACGGGAAGAAAGAGCCAATTTCAAAACGGAAGATGGGGCATATTACAATAATGAGTGATTCATTAGAAGAAGACATAGAAGCTGTTAACCAGATTTGGGGCCTAAAATAGATCGGAGGAAATAGGATGATCGAACGTTATGCAAGACCAGAAATGAGTGCAATTTGGACGGAAGAAAACAAATTTAAAGCATGGCTAGAAGTTGAAATCCTTGCTTGTGAAGCTTGGGCTGAATTAGGTGTAATTCCGAAAGAAGACGTTGCACTTCTTCGTGAAAATGCATCATTTGATGTTAATCGAATTAACGAAATTGAGCTAGAAACACGTCATGATGTTGTAGCATTTACAAGAGCAGTTTCTGAGACATTAGGTGAAGAGCGCAAATGGGTTCATTACGGTTTAACATCAACAGATGTTGTAGACACAGCTCTGTCCTACTTACTTAAACAAGCAAATGATATTCTTTTAAAAGATATTGAGAACTTCATTCAAATCTTAAAAGAAAAAGCACAAGAACATAAATATACAGTTATGATGGGGCGTACTCACGGAGTTCACGCGGAACCAACAACATTTGGGTTGAAAATGGGCCTATGGTATGAAGAAATGAAGCGTAATCTAGATCGCTTTAAACGTGCAGCATCAGGTGTTGAGTTTGGTAAGATCTCAGGAGCTGTAGGAACTTATGCAAACATCGATCCTTTTGTAGAAAAATATGTTTGTGAAAAATTAGGAACAAGCCCAGCACCAATCTCAACGCAAACACTACAGCGTGATCGTCATGCAGACTACATGGGAACTTTAGCATTAATCGCAACTTCAATTGAAAAATTTGCAATTGAAATTCGTGGATTACAAAAGAGTGAAACACGTGAAGTGGAAGAATCTTTTGCTAAAGGTCAAAAAGGATCTTCTGCGATGCCACATAAACGTAATCCGATCGGCTCTGAAAACATGACAGGTCTTGCCCGTGTGATTCGCGGTTATATGTTAACAGCTTATGAAAATGTGCCATTATGGCATGAAAGAGATATATCTCATTCATCTGCTGAACGTATTATCTTACCAGATGCGACAATCGCTTTAAATTACATGTTAAATCGCTTTGGAAACATTGTGAAAAATTTAACTGTATTCCCGGAAAACATGAAGCGTAATATGGACCGTACACAAGGCTTAATCTATTCTCAACGTGTGCTACTAGCTCTAATTGATACTGGAATGACAAGAGAAGAAGCGTATGATCTTGTTCAACCGAAAGCAATGGAAGCATGGGAGAAGCAAGTACCATTCCGTGGGCTTGTTGAAGCGGAAGAAGCAATTACATCTCGCCTTTCTGCTGAAATGATCGAAGATTGCTTCGATTACAACTATCACTTAAAAGGCGTAGATACAATTTTTGAGCGTCTTGGTTTGTAAAAGTATAAAGGTTAGCAAGGGAGTTATAATAAGCCCCTTGCTAAATCTTATGATTAATAAATTGGGTTAGAAAATATGACAATCAATTCATACTACAAAAAAAATTTCCAATATTCCGTTTAGGAGGTCTTCCATGAGCACTGAAAAGCTTGAATTACTATATGAAGGCAAAGCAAAACGCATTTATAAAACAGACGAACCAGATATTTTACTTGTATCCTATAAGGATTCTGCCACAGCCTTTAATGGCGTGAAAAAGGAAGAGATTACTGGTAAAGGTCGTTTAAACAATGAGATTACAACAATTCTATTTGAAAAGCTAACAGCCAATAATATTGATAATCATTTTGTGAAAAGACTTTCTGAAACAGAGCAACTTGTGAAAAAAGTTACGATTATCCCACTTGAAGTAGTTGTCAGAAATGTTGTTGCAGGAAGCCTATCTAAACGAATCGGTATTGAAGAAGGAGTCATCCTGAAGCAACCGCTTGTTGAATTTTACTATAAAGATGATGAACTTGGTGACCCGTTAATAACGGAGGATCATATCGAGCTTTTAGAAGTAGCAACGAAAGAACAAGTTGAAACGTTAAAAACGCTTGCTAAAAAAGTTAACGAAGTGTTAAAAGCTCATTTTCTAACGTGTAACATCCAATTAATAGATTTCAAGCTTGAATTCGGTGTGACAAGCGAAGGGAAAATTATTTTAGCTGATGAAGTTTCTCCGGACACTTGTCGTTTATGGGATACCACCACAAATGAAAAATTTGATAAAGATGTATTTCGCAGAAATATGGGAAGTTTAACAGAAGCATATGAGGAAATTTTAACTAGACTTGGAGGACAATCAACATGTACAAAGTAAAAGTTTATGTCACGTTAAGAGAAAGTGTTTTAGACCCACAAGGAACAGCAGTGAAAAGTGCGTTACACAGTATGTCGTATAATGAAGTTGAAGATGTACGTATCGGAAAATTTATGGAACTTACGATTGAAAAGTCGGATCGTGACCTTGATGTCATTGTTCGTGAAATGTGTGAAAAATTACTTGCTAATACGGTAATTGAAGACTTTAGATATGAGGTACAGGAGGTTGTCACAAAGTGAAATTTGCTGTGATCGTATTCCCAGGTTCGAACTGTGACGTTGATATGTATCATGCTATTAAAGATGAGCTTGGTGAAGAAGTAGAATATGTATGGCATGACGAAACAGATTTAAGCGGTTTTGATGGTATTTTATTACCAGGTGGCTTTTCTTATGGAGACTATTTACGTACAGGTGCAATCGCTGGTTTTTCTAATGTAATGAAAGAAGTTGTTAAGGCTGCTGAAGCAGGGAAACCTGTTCTTGGCGTATGTAATGGATTCCAGATTTTATTAGAAGTAGGATTACTCCCAGGCGCGATGAAGAGAAACGAAAACTTAAAGTTCATGTGCCGACCTGTTCAATTAAAAGTTGCAAATAATGAAACAGCTTTTACATCAGAATATGAACAAAATGAAATTATTTCCGTTCCAATCGCACATGGTGAAGGAAATTATTATTGTGATGAGCAAACACTACAAACGCTTAAAGAAAATAAGCAAATTGCGTTTACCTACGAATCGAATCCAAATGGTAGCTTAGTGGATATCGCTGGTATTACGAATGAGCGCGGAAATGTATTAGGAATGATGCCACACCCTGAGCGTGCGGTTGACGAGTTACTAGGAAGTGCAGACGGATTAAAATTATTTAAATCAATCGTGAAAAACTGGAGGGAATCTCATGTCACTACAGCTTGAACCAACTAACCAGATGATAAAAGATGAAAAAATCTACAAACAAATGGGTGTAAGTGATGATGAGTTTGCCCTTATCGAAAAGATCATTGGACGTCTACCTAATTACACAGAAATCGGTGTTTTCTCCGTTATGTGGTCTGAACACTGTAGCTATAAAAACTCAAAGCCTATTTTAAAGAAATTCCCTGTAACAGGTGAAAAAGTTTTACAAGGTCCTGGAGAAGGAGCAGGGATTGTCGATATCGGAGACAATCAGGCGGTTGTGTTTAAAATTGAAAGTCATAACCATCCTTCAGCAATTGAGCCATATCAAGGTGCAGCAACTGGTGTAGGTGGAATTATTCGTGATGTATTCTCAATGGGAGCAAGACCAATTGCGATCTTAAACTCTTTACGTTTTGGTGAATTGAAAACTCCACGTGTGAAGTATTTGTTTGAAGAGGTTGTTGCTGGTATTGCTGGCTACGGTAACTGTATTGGTATTCCGACAGTAGGTGGGGAAATCCAATTTGATGACTCTTACGAAGGAAATCCACTCGTTAATGCAATGTGTGTTGGGTTAATTAATCATGAAGATATAAAGAAAGGCCTCGCAAAAGGCGTTGGCAACACAGTGATGTATGTTGGTGCTAAAACAGGTCGTGATGGAATTCACGGTGCAACATTTTCTTCTGAAGAATTAACCGAGGATTCTGGTGAAGATCGTTCAGCAGTACAAGTTGGCGATCCATTTATGGAGAAGCTTTTACTAGAAGCTTGTCTTGAAGTAGTAAAAAATGATGCTCTAGTAGGTATTCAAGATATGGGAGCTGCGGGTTTAACAAGCTCATCTGCTGAAATGGCAAGTAAAGCTGGATCTGGTATTGAAATGAACCTAGACTTAATACCACAGCGTGAAACAGGTATGACTCCATACGAAATGATGCTTTCTGAATCACAAGAAAGAATGCTGCTTGTTATTGAACGTGGAAGAGAGCAGGAGATTGTAGATCTTTTTGAAAAATATGATTTAGAGGCTGTAGCAGTTGGCCAGGTGACGGATGATAAAATGCTTCGTCTTTTCCATAAGGGTGAAATGGTAGCTGAGCTTCCAGTTGATGCGTTAGCTGAAGATGCACCTGTTTATCATAAACCTTCAAAAGTACCTGCATATTATGAAGAGTTCCAACAAATGGACGTTGCTCCAATCAACGTAGAAAATTACAAAGAAACGCTTATTGATTTATTAAAACAACCGACAATTGCAAGTAAAGAGTGGGTCTATGATCAATATGATTATATGGTACGAACAAATACAGTTGTAGCACCAGGTTCTGATGCTGCGGTTGTGCGAATTCGTGGTACGAAAAAGGCATTAGCGATGACGACTGATTGTAATTCTCGCTATCTTTACCTTGACCCTGAGGTAGGTGGACAAATTGCGGTAGCAGAAGCTGCTCGTAATATCGTTTGCTCAGGTGGAACGCCGTTAGCGATTACGGATAATTTAAACTTTGGTAATCCTGAAAAACCAGAAATTTTCTGGCAAATTGAAAAGGCGGCTGATGGTATTAGTGAAGCGTGTAGAGTGTTAAGCGCTCCTGTCATCGGTGGAAACGTGTCTTTATACAATGAAACAAATGGAACAGCAATTTATCCAACACCTGTCATTGGTATGGTTGGGCTAATTGAAGATACAGATTATATTACAACTCAAGACTTCAAAGAAGCTGGGGATCTAATCTACCTAATTGGCGAAACAAAGCCTGAATTTAGTGGAAGTGAGCTTCAGAAGCTTACTCATGGCAAAATCTTTGGTAAGTCTCCAGTAATAGATTTAGAGAAGGAAAGAAACGTATTAGGACAGATTTCAAAAGCAATCCGTGCAAATACAGTAGCATCTGCTCATGACGTGTCAGAAGGTGGAGTTGCTGTTGCCTTAGCAGAACCTCTATTTGGTGGTAAAGGGTTAGGTGCATCTGTAACGCTTAAAGGCGATGCAACTGCTGCATTATTTAGTGAATCACAAACTAGATTTGTTGTATCTGTTAAAAAGGAAAATCAACAAGCTTTCGAACAGCACGTTGATGCGGTTTGTATTGGTGAAGTAACGAATTCAGGTAAACTTATCATTAAAGACGAAAACGATGAATCACTTGTCGATGCATCTGTTGAAGAATTAAAGGATGCATGGAAAGGAGCTATCCCATGCTTGCTGAACTCAAGGGATTAAATGAAGAATGTGGAGTCTTCGGAATTTGGGGTCACCCAGATGCGGCTCAAATTACGTATTACGGACTACACAGTCTACAGCACAGAGGACAAGAGGGTGCAGGGATTGTTACGACTGATGGTGAGAAGCTAACAGGGATGAAAGGGTTAGGTTTAACATCAGAGGTATTTGGAAATGGTAAACTAAATGATTTATCAGGTAAAGCTGCAATAGGGCACGTTCGTTATGCGACTGCAGGTGGAGGTGGATACGAAAATGTCCAACCCCTCCTTTTTAAATCATCACATAGCGGAAGCCTAGCACTTGCGCATAATGGTAACCTTGTTAATGCAACACAGGTTAAACATCAGCTTGAGAGTCAAGGTAGTATTTTTCAAACAACTTCTGATACAGAGGTACTTGCTCATCTAATCAGAAGAAGCGGCCATATCGATATGAAGGAAGCTGTGAAAAATGCGTTAACAATGGTAAAGGGTGCTTATGCTTTCTTAATCATGACGGAAACAGAACTGATGGTCGCACTTGATCCTAATGGATTACGTCCATTATCGATCGGTGTGATGGGAGATGCTTATGTTGTTGCATCCGAAACATGTGCATTTGATGTTGTTGGTGCAAAATACGAACGAGATGTTCAACCTGGTGAGCTATTAATCATAAATGATGAAGGAATACGCTCTGAGCGTTTTTCAATGAATATCAATCGTGCAATGTGCAGCATGGAATATATTTATTTCTCTCGTCCTGATAGCGATATTGATGGAATTAATGTTCATACAGCTCGTAAAAATCTTGGAAAACGTCTAGCGGTTGAATCTGAGATTGAGGCAGATGTTGTGACAGGTGTACCTGATTCTAGTATTTCAGCAGCGATTGGGTTTGCCGAATTAACGGGAATTCCTTATGAACTAGGCTTAATAAAAAATCGTTATGTAGGTCGTACATTTATCCAGCCATCGCAAGCCTTACGTGAACAAGGTGTCAAAATGAAGTTATCAGCTGTACGTGGAGTTGTTGAAGGCAAAAGAGTTGTCATGGTTGATGACTCAATCGTACGTGGAACGACGAGCAGAAGAATTGTAACACTTCTTCGTGAGGCTGGTGCAAAAGAGGTGCATGTTCGGATTAGTTCGCCGCCAATCGCAAATCCTTGCTTTTATGGAATAGACACGTCAACACATGAAGAACTAATTGCATCAAACCATTCAGTTGAAGAAATCCGTGAAATGATTGGAGCAGATAGCCTTGCCTTTTTAAGTGTAGAAGGCTTAATTGAAGGAATCGGTCGACCATATGAAGGTGAGACGAAAGGGCAGTGCTTAGCATGCTTTACAGGGCGTTATCCAACTGAAATATATCAAGATACAGTCCTTCCTCATGAGAAGGCATAAATATAATTAGCCGATAGGAATCGAGTCTTCGATTCCTGTCTTACATTAATGAAGATTACTAGGAGGAATCAGACATGTCCGACGTTTATAAACAAGCTGGTGTCGATATCGAAGCAGGATATGAAGCCGTTTCTAGAATGAAAAAGCATGTTGCCAAAACAATGCGCGCGGGTGTTATGGGTGGACTTGGCGGTTTTGGAGGAATGTTTGATTTAAGTGAATTAAATTATAAAAAGCCAGTTCTCGTTTCAGGTACGGATGGTGTTGGAACGAAATTAAAGCTTGCATTTATGGCTGATAAGCATGACTCAATTGGGATCGATGCTGTCGCAATGTGTGTAAATGATATTTTAGCTCAAGGTGCAGAACCATTATTTTTCTTAGACTATCTAGCTTTAGGTAAAGCAAAGCCAGAAAAAATCGAGCAAATTGTAAAAGGGATTGCCGATGGCTGTGAGGAATCTGGTTGTGCATTGGTAGGTGGCGAAACAGCTGAAATGCCTGGATTGTATGAAGAAGATGAGTATGATGTAGCAGGTTTCTCAGTTGGAGTAGTGGAAAAGGAGAAAATAATTACTGGAGAAAACATCGCTCCTGGGCATGTTTTAGTAGGACTTTCATCAAGTGGAATCCACAGTAACGGGTTTTCATTAGTTCGTAAAATTCTCCTTGAAGATCACAAACTTGATTTGCAAGCTGTGTATGAACCATTCACGGAAAACTTAGGTGAAGTTTTATTAGCACCAACAAAATTATATGTTAAGCCGGTTCTAGAAGTGATTAAAAAGTATCAAATAGACGGAATGGCACATATTACAGGTGGAGGATTTATCGAAAATATTCCGCGGATGCTTCCTGAAGGAGTAGGTGTGGAAATTGACTTCGGTTCATGGCCAATACCGAAAATATTTGATTTCCTTAAAGAAAAAGGTGAACTTAGCCATGAAGATATGTTCAATGTCTTTAACATGGGAATCGGCTTTGTTCTTGCGGTAAAAGAGGAGCTTTTACAGGATGTGGTTCAGCTGTTAGAGACAAATGGTGAAAAGGCTTATATCATTGGCCGAGTGAAGCAAGGTTCAGGTGTTTCGTTTGGTGGGGGAGCTCTCCAATGAAGAAAATAGCCGTTTTTGCATCAGGTAATGGCAGTAACTTCCAAGCTATATATGATCAAATACAGCTTGGGGTCATAAATGCAGAAATTGGCCTTGTTGTTTGTGATAAGCCTCAAGCTGGTATCGTTGCGCGTGCAAAGTCAGCAAATATACCAGTCTTTAGCTTCATACCAAAAGACTATGAAACCAAATCACATTTTGAACGTGAAATTTTAGATGCTTTACAAATGCATGAAATTGATTTAGTCGTTCTTGCAGGTTATATGCGTTTAATTGGTTCAACACTATTAGAAACGTACGCAAATAAAATCGTGAATATCCATCCTTCCCTTTTGCCAGCATTCCCAGGTAAGGATGCAATCGGACAAGCCTTTCAAGCACGTGTAAAAGTATCAGGTGTCACCGTTCACTTTGTGGATTCAGGGATGGATACAGGTCCAATCATTGCTCAGCAAGCAATCGAAATTACAGATGAAGATACAATTGAAACGGTAGCTGAAAAAATTCATAAAGTTGAACATGCTTTATATCCAAAAGTAATTCAAGAATTAGTATCAAAATAATGCTAGAGGTGAATAAAATGGCAGTCAAACGCGCGCTTGTTAGTGTGTCAAATAAAGAAAATCTCGTTCCTTTTGTCAAAGAATTAATTGAGTTAGGCGTTGAAGTTATTTCTACAGGTGGAACGAAAGCATTGCTTGAAGAAAACGGCCTGAATGTAATTGGTATTTCTGAAGTAACTGGCTTTCCAGAAATCATGGACGGGCGTGTAAAAACACTTCATCCAAATATTCACGGTGGATTGCTAGCTGTACGTAATAATCCTAGTCATATGAACCAATTAAAGGAAAATAATATCGAAACAATCGATCTTGTTGTTGTCAATCTTTATCCTTTCAAAGAGACAATTTCAAAGCCGGACGTTAAATTCCAAGACGCAATTGAAAATATTGATATTGGCGGTCCTTCAATGCTTCGATCAGCAGCTAAAAATCATGAAGATGTGACAGTATTAGTTGATCCACAGGATTATAATGCGGTATTAGAAGAGTTAAAAGCATCTGGTGAAGTTTCTTTAGCACAAAAACAACGCTTGGCTGCAAAAGTATTTAGACATACAGCTGCTTATGATGCATTAATTGCTGAATTTTTAACAAACTCAATTGGTGAAGAAGATCCAGAAACAGTCACATATACGTTTGAGAAAAAACAATCACTTCGTTACGGGGAAAATCCTCATCAAAAAGCAACATTTTATCAAAAGCCTTTCGTTCCAGTTGCTTCTATTGCAAATGCACAGCAGCTTCACGGGAAAGAGCTTTCGTTTAATAACATTAAAGATGCTGATGCAGCATTGCAAATCGTTCGTGAATTTACAGAACCAGCAGCTGTTGCCGTTAAACATATGAATCCATGTGGCGTTGGTGTCGGAACGTCAACACTTGAAGCATATACACGTTGTTATGAAGCGGACCCAACGTCTATTTTCGGTGGTATCGTTGCGCTAAACCATGAGGTTGATGTAGCAACTGCTGAAAAGTTACATGAAATTTTCCTTGAAATCGTTATTGCCCCTTCTTTCAGTAAGGAAGCATTAGACGTGTTAACAGGGAAGAAAAATCTTCGTCTATTAACGATTGATGTGTCTGCACCTTCTAAGCCTGAAAAACAACTTCAATCTGTACATGGCGGATTGCTTGTTCAAGATCAAGATACATTATCACTTGATAATGTAGAGGTAACGATTCCAACGAAGCGCGAGCCTTCTGAGGATGAGTGGAAGGATTTAAAATTAGCTTGGAAAGTTGTTAAGCATGTCAAATCAAATGCGATTGTCCTTGCTAAAGATGAAATGACTGTTGGAGTTGGTGCGGGGCAAATGAACCGTGTAGGCTCAGCAAAAATTGCGATTGAGCAAGCTGGTGAAAAGGCAAAAGGAAGTGCTTTAGGTTCTGATGCATTTTTCCCAATGTCAGATACAGTGGAAACTGCTGCAAAAGCAGGTATCACAGCTATTATCCAGCCAGGTGGCTCAATCCGTGACGAAGAATCAATTCGTATGGCTGATGAATATGGAATTGCAATGGTATTCACAGGAGTACGTCATTTTAAACATTGATACGAAAAGCGGAAGCGCCTTGTTCAGCCCCGACAAGCATAAGACGCTCAGGAATAGAAGGCGTTCTTTGCCTTCAATTCCTGAGTGGCTTATGACCTCGAGGGGCTAGGCGCTGGAGCTAGACAATTCTCGAAGCCTAAACTTATAAATTCTGATATCAGAACAAAAGCGTAAGCGCCCGTTTAGCGATGTATGAGCTGGAGCTAGATGTTGTGCGCTTATCCGCAGTACAAGAATTTTATAATTTCTTAAACCATAAAAATGGGGTGTTAACATGAATGTTCTAATCATAGGGCAAGGTGGACGTGAACATGCACTTGTTTGGAAGGCAGTAAAAAGTAATCTTGTAGATGAAGTCTTTGTTGCACCAGGAAATGATGGAATGAATGACCTGGCAACAAGAGTATCCATTAGCGAGTCTGACACACAAGGGTTGTTAGAATTTGCGAAAGAAAAAAACATTGATTTAACAATTGTCGGTCCTGAAGTTCCATTATTGAATGGGGTTGTAAATGAATTTGAAGCAGCGGGATTAAAAATATTTGGTCCAACGAAAGAAGCTGCTCTAATCGAAGGTAGTAAAAACTTTGCGAAGGAACTTATGGTGAAATACGACATTCCAACGGCTGATTACCAAACGTTTACTTCACTAGATGATGCAAAGGCATATGTAGAAGAAAAGGGTGCTCCTATTGTCATAAAAGCAGATGGACTTGCTGCTGGAAAAGGAGTAACTGTTGCTGAAACCGTTGATGTAGCAATTGAAAGTTTAACGGAAATGCTTGAGGGTGGAAAATTTGGCGAGGCTTCTCAGTCTGTCGTTGTTGAGGAATTTCTTGCAGGGGAAGAATTTTCTTTAATGGCTTTTGTAAAAGGTGAGAAGGTATATCCAATGGTTATCGCTCAAGATCATAAACGTGCGTATGACAATGACGAGGGACCTAATACTGGAGGAATGGGAGCATATTCTCCCGTGCCACAGATTTCTGAGCAGGTCGTTGAGACAGCGATAGAGACGATATTAAAGCCTGCAGCAAAAGCACTTGTAAGTGAAGGTCGCTCTTTCACAGGGATACTATACGCTGGACTAATCCTTACAACTGCTGGACCAAAGGTAATCGAATTTAATGCGCGTTTTGGTGATCCAGAAACACAGGTAGTCCTTCCAAGACTTGAATCAGATTTAGTTGAATCATTATTAGCGATTCTTGATGATAAACCTGTTGAACTCGTTTGGTCACAGAAAGCTGTTTTAGGAGTTGTACTCGCTTCAAAAGGTTATCCAAACGAGTACGAAAAAGGACTGCCAATTGGTCCATTGACAGCTACAAACGAAGAAGCAGTTATTTTCCATGCTGGAACGAAAAAAGTTGAAGATCAATTCGTTAATAACGGTGGTCGTGTATTGGTTGTTTCAGGCTTTGGTGAAACAATACTCGATGCTCAAAAACAAGCTTATGAGCTTGTTGAAAAAGTAGCGGCACCTGCCTTATTTTACAGAACAGATATCGGATACAAAGCAATTAAGCACGGCGTTTCTTAATATAAACGAACAATACCGCAATAATTCCGCCGATAAGTGCAATTAAACTAAACGACATATCGGTTAAGTATTCTAAAAACATGTGAACACCTCCAATTTAAATAAGGGACTGGCCTTCAAGCCAGTCCCATTTTTGGTATTAAGAAGGATTGAATACAACCTTTTCATCATCTTCTTCAAGATTTTCTTCATCCTTTAAGAATGGAGTTTTGGCGTTTTTAACTAAATAGACGAACGGGCAGAAACGTAAAATTCCTTCTCCGACCTTCATTGCCCCGATTACATTCAGAATGAAATAGCAATCTCTCCAAGGCTTTTTGCAAGATTTAGATGTAGACCAAGCAAGGATAGTCAGACCACATGTAATTCTAATTAATGCATTTACGATACCTATATTTGGACGAATCGATTTTAAAACCCCCATAAATGTAATAAAATTGAAACAAAACTTTCATGCTTTACTAAGCTGAATATGTTAACATAGTAGATAATTAGTAAAAAATGGAGGGTTACCTATGCCCCATGGGAAATTTCATTGGAAAAACAGTCAAATACGTAAACAAATAGATGTACTATCACAAAAACTTGCACCAACAATTGTGTTAAAGAATGCTACCTACCTTAATTCTTACTTGCGTCAATGGATTAAAGCGAATATCTGGATATATGAAGATCGAATTGTCTATGTTGGAGACAATTTACCAGATTATTCAGCACAAACAGACATCATTGATTGTTCAAACAAAGTTGTTGTGCCAGGCTACATTGAGCCACATGCACATCCTTTTCAACTATATAATCCCCATACATTAGCAAAGTATGTGTCACAAACAGGAACAACAACATTTATAGGAGATAATCTTTTTTTACTTTTACAATGCGAAAAAAAGAAAGCGCTTACGTTTCTTGATGATATAGAAAAGCTACCTTACCATTTTTATTGGTGGGCAAGATTTGATTTGCAAACAGAGGTTCGATCTGAAGAAACTATTTTTACTCACGACTTTATGAATGAATGGTTAGATCATAAAGCTGTTATTCAAGGTGGTGAACTAACAAGCTGGCCAAAGCTAATAGATGGTGATGACTGGATACTATATTGGCTTCAAGAAACGAAGAGCAGGGGAAAAAGACTTGAAGGACATTTTCCTGGTGCTTCTGAAAATACGTTAACAAAAATGAAACTATTTGGAGTCGACAGCGACCATGAATCGATGACAGGCAAAGATGTCATAAACCGTCTGAAAATGGGCTATACAGCAGCAATCAGACATTCATCTATCCGACCAGACCTCGTTAAACTGATAAAGGAGATACAGGAGGAGGGGTTAACAACGTATGATCATGTCTATTATACAACTGATGGGGCAACGCCAACTTTTTATGAAGATGGCATGATTAACCGTTGTATTGAAATTGCGCTAGAATGCAACGTCCCAGCAATTGATGCATACAATATGGCATCCTTTAATATAGCAAAATACTATCAGCTTGAAGATAAACTAGGTGTTATTTCACCAGGCCGAATAGCTACTTTAAATATATTGGATTCTATTGACAGACCAAATCCGACTTCAGTAATGTCTAAAGGGTTATGGTTACTTAAGGATAATCAGCCTCAAGAAGTGAAAGATGTTGTAAATTGGGGAGAATATGGCCTAGGACCAGCAGAATTAAATTGGAATCTGGAGATGGATGATCTACAGTTTTCCATGCCATTAGGAATGAAGATGAGAAATGCAGTCATCATGGAGCCTTATTCGATAACAATTGATAGTACAGATAACGAAATTTCCGAAAGTCATGATGAAAGCTACCTAGCATTAATTGATCGTAGTGGAGAATGGAGAAATAATACAATATTAAAAGGCTTTTCTCAACATATCCAAGGCTTTGCAAGCTCTTATTCCTCAACAGGCGATATTATTATTATTGGAAAAAGTAAAACGGAAATGGCTGCTGCATTTACGCGCATGAAAGAAATTGGTGGTGGAATTGTCTTAACTGAAAATGGGAAGGTACTATTTGAAATGCCATTAGAGCTAAATGGAAGTGCCTCAAATAAAAGCTTAGAAGAGGTCATGATAAAACAAAACCAATTAAATTCTCTTTTGAAAGAAAGAGGCTATAGCTTTGATGATCCAATTTCTTCTTTGTTATACTTGTCGGCTACACTTTTGCCATATATTCGAATAACACCACAAGGCATTTTTGATGTTATGAAAAAAACGGTACTCTTTCCGTCTATAATGCGTTAAAATATAAAAGTAATAAAGTGTAAGGTTGTGTTAGTTTGATAAAAGGAAAATTCTCATTTGTGATTTTGTCCACATTACTAGTAATTAGTGCTTGTGGCAATAAAGAAGAGCACAATACGACAAGTAACCAGGGGTCTGTTCAGAATGAGGCCAAACCGGTTGCTGTTGAAGTCGGGGAAGAAACAATTTATCCGCTCACCGGACTTGAAGCAATAGATGGTGAACAGAACCAACGCCCAGTGGCAGTTATGATTAATAATCACCCAAATGCTAGACCTCAATCGGGTCTTCATAAAGCTGATATTGTCTATGAAGTTCTTTCAGAGGGGAGCATTACTCGATTTTTGGCAATCTTCCAGAGTGAATTACCTGATGTTATCGGACCTGTTCGAAGTGCAAGAGAATATTATGTTGATCTCAGTAAAGGCTACAATGCACTTTATATTAGTCATGGCTGGAGCCCAACGGCTAAACAAAAGCTGGAAGCGGGAGAAGCCGATTATTTAAATGGATTGTTTTATGATGGCACATTATTTTGGAGAGCAGCTCATCGTAAAGCACCACATAATTCATATATATCAAATGAAAATATTGTAAAGGGCGCTGTATCCAATAACTATGAAATAGCGGCTGAAGTAGAACCCTATCCGTTTCTTTCAGAAGAAGAAATTGCAAACTTAGAGGGAGAACCATCAAGCAAATTTGTTGTGAAATATGGTAAATCTCAAACATGGCAATCGACATATGAGTATAATCAAACAAAACAAAGCTATAGTCGTTTTAGTGATAATGAACAAACGGTTGATTTAGAAAGTGGAGAACCGGTTTCTCTAAGCAACATTTTCGTCGTTGAAATGAATCATTCATATCTAGATGATTATGGAAGAAGGGGAATTGATCTGACATCAGGAGGTAAGGCGATACTCTTCCAAAAGGGATTAAAGCAAGAGTTGGAATGGGAAAATCGTGATGGAAGGATCATTCCGATTAAAAATGGTGAAGTTGTAAAGTTTGTGCCAGGAAAAACGTGGATTAATATTGTCCCAAACATCATAGATACATTTTCAGATCAATCGTAAAAGCAAAAGGAGAATGTTTATGCAAATAGAAAAGCTTCGTGGTAAAGAACTGGATCAGCTCTTTAAATCTATTTTGTCATTAAAAGATTTAGAAGAATGTTATCGCTTCTTTGATGATCTTTGTACTGTAAATGAAATCCAATCGCTTGCACAAAGATTAGAAGTAGCAAGAATGCTTAGCGAAGGATTTACCTATCATAAAATCGAATCAGAAACGGGTGCAAGTACTGCTACCATTTCACGTGTAAAACGTTGTTTGAATTATGGAAACGATGCCTATCAAATGGCATTGGAACGAGTACATGATAAAAAACAACCGACCAAATCAGAATAAAAAAAGTCCGATTAATGAAAAAAGAAGCTAATCTACTATCTAGTTGATTAGCTTCTTTTATTGTCTTTCTATCAATGGAATTCTTCGTTTTTTTAATACTATCAGAATTTATATGTTTTGTACTTTGTTTTGGTGTCTAGCGCAAGCGTCCTAGCCCCCTCAGGTCTAGTCACACATGAATTGACAAAGAACGCCTTCTATTCATGTGCGTCTTATGCCTGCCTTAGGCTGATCAAGGTGCTTGCTCTTTTCTTAGTAATTGTCAAAATTAGATCAGAGCTTCGCGTTTTTTGCATATGGGATCTTTGCTATAATAGTGGAATGGATATTTTTGAATGGAGGAGTCCTGTATGTATGATATTAACGAGTGGAAGCATGTATTTAAACTCGATCCCGATAAAGAAATAAGTGATGAAGACTTAGAAAAAATCTGTGAATCAGGAACAGATGGTATTATTGTTGGGGGAAGCGATAATATTACAGAAGATAATGTGTTGAATTTAATGTCGCGAATCCGTCGCTACCTGATTCCGTGTGTTTTAGAGGTTTCAAATGCCGAAGCAATTATTCCTGGGTTTGACTTATATTTTATCCCGACTGTTTTAAATAGCAGCAGCACAAGGTGGATTATTGATTTGCATCATGAAGCGGTAAAGGAATTTGGGGAAATCATGAATTGGGAGGAGCTAATTGTTGAAGGGTATTGCATTTTAAATCCTGATTGTAAAGCTGCTACCCTGGCAGATGCTAAAACTGACCTTTCAATTGAAGATGTTGTGGCGTATGCGCGCGTCGCAGAAAATATGTTCCACTTACCGATTTTTTATCTTGAATATAGTGGGAAGCTAGGAGATATTACTGTAGTTGAGCAAACAAAAAAAGCTTTAACAAGTACGAAGCTTTTCTACGGAGGTGGAATAACATCGGCAGAGGAAGCGAAGAATTTTGCACAATATGCTGATGCTGTAGTAGTTGGAAATATTATTTATACAGATTTGAACGCAGCTCTTCAAACGGTCGAAGCTGTAAAATAATTTAAAGGGTCCGAATACCTCCAGTTTAATTTGGAAATAGGCTAGCTAGCTTATTAATAGGTTTTTGTATTTAGTGGTAGTATTCAACCACATTCTTTTGATAAAATAGAACATATGTTTGTTAAGGCGGTGAAGAAGTTGCAATTTTTATCAAATCAATTACTTACAGGTTTGAACGACATGCAACAAGCAGCAGTAAAAGCAACGGATGGGCCATTATTAATCATGGCAGGAGCGGGGAGTGGTAAAACCCGAGTGTTAACCCATCGGATTGCCTATTTAATGACAGAAAAACAAATAGCACCATGGAATATTTTGGCGATTACGTTTACAAATAAAGCGGCTCGCGAAATGAAGGAAAGAATTCAGCGAATTTTAGGCCCAGGAGCAGATGATATATGGATTTCAACCTTTCACTCCATGTGCGTGCGGATTTTGCGTCGAGATAGTGACAGAATGGGGATAAATCGTAACTTTTCCATCCTTGATACGACTGATCAATTGTCAGTAATCAAAACGGTGCTGAAAGAGAAAAATCTCGACCCTAAGAAACACGATCCAAGAAGCTTATTAGGGACAATTAGTAGTGCGAAAAATGAACTTATCACACCAGAGGAATTTGATAAAACAGCTAACGGTCACTATGAACAAACGGTAAGCGACGTTTATAAGGAGTATCAAAAAAAGTTACGCAAAAATCAATCTCTTGATTTTGATGATCTAATTATGTCAACCATTCAATTGTTTCAACGAGTCCCTGAGGTTCTTGAAACGTACCAAAGAAAGTTTCAATATATTCATGTTGATGAGTATCAGGATAGTGCGACACGTTGCTAATTGAAAAGATTAGCCACTAGCATAAAGCTAGGAGAACTGATGATTTGAAGAGTCGAATGATGGGGTAACGTCCTGAAAGGCTCTCCCTGATCCTCCGAATAGCGTCAAGGAAGGTAAGTGTCCCTGAGGTTATAAGCTCGGTGAAGTCGGCTGAATGTTGCCGTAACAAATCAAGTTGACGAAAGCTTTCCAGAGGTGGAAGGTGTAACAAGATAAGCCGGGGGTCTATAAAACGCTCATGGTGAGAATGTTGGCGCGAAAAAGCCAACTGACGAAAATCCGAATGTACGGCTCTAGAGGTATAGATACTAGAAATGGTATTGCCACGGTTCGTGGTGCTAGTGAGGTGGAGTAAGAGTTGTCTTTATGAAACACCTTGTCGTGTTACAGGCATGATCAAGCTAGCAGGGCTAGAGGATTCACCTACAAGTGCATGTACAGATAAAATCATTGGAACGTGGGAAGCTGACAACGTGGAGGTCTTACTACCGTTGAAGCGGTGTTAAGGAAGGGCATAAGCCATAACTTATCTTTATGTCAGTGATAGTGGTGGCACAGTACCGTTGAAGTGATGGAAACATCATGGAGGGATAGCCACTAGTCAATTTGTTAAAGCAACTACATTTATCGTCTATCAGGTTCGAGAGACTTTCAAAAAATGCAAACCAACCCTTATAGGTTCGTATACTGAACCTAAATAAAGATGCCATTAAGATAATCAACAAACTTCGCAAGTTGGTTGGAAACGATAAAATAGTAGCTTGATGATAACGAATTGATGGAACGCCGTATGCGGGGAAACTCGCACGTACGGTGTGAATGGGGGGAAAAGCTGGAGATGACTTCAAAGGCTTACCTATCCATATCCAATAGAGCCCAATATATGTTAGTAAAACTCTTAGCAGCAAGGTTTAAAAATCTTTGTGTAGTCGGTGATTCTGATCAATCGATATATCGCTGGCGTGGTGCTGATATTGCCAATATCCTTTCTTTTGAAAAAGATTATCCTAATGCAAATGTGATTTTGCTAGAACAAAATTACCGTTCAACTAAGTTGATTTTAGATGCAGCAAATGGGGTTATCAAAAATAATTCAAATCGTAAACCGAAAAAGCTTTGGACAGAAAATCAACAGGGATCAAAGATTTCGTATTATCGAGCAGATAGTGAAGCAGCGGAAGGGCAATTTGTTGTAGGAAAAATCAAACAGCTTGTCGATTCAGGGCAAAGAAAGCTTTCAGAAATTGCGATTTTATACCGAACAAATGCTCAATCGAGGATCATAGAGGAAGTTTTACTTAAATCTAATCTGAATTATACGATTGTCGGTGGAATTAAGTTCTATGATCGTAAAGAGATTAAGGACTTGCTCGCTTACTTACGATTAATCTCCAACCCGGATGATGATATTAGTTTAAGACGTATCATTAATGTACCTAAACGAGGTGTTGGTTCGACATCAGTAGATAAAATTGCGAATTATGCAATTGATCATGACTTGTCACTGTTTCAAGCATTAAATGAAATTGAACAAATTGGTGTAAGTGCACGGGTAATCAATGCATTGGTTGAATTCCGTGAATTAATTCGTAACCTCGGCAATATGCAGGATTATTTATCCGTTACAGAGCTAGCAGAAGAGATTATCGAGAAATCTGGTTATCGAGACATGCTGAAACAAGAGAAAACAATTGAGGCACAGAGTCGTTTAGAGAATATTGATGAGTTTTTATCTGTTACGCAAACATTTGAAAAGCAGAATGAAGATAAAAGTCTCATTGCATTTTTAACCGATTTAGCGCTTGTAGCTGATATTGATAAGCTCGAGGAAGATGAGCAGGAACAAAGTGATGCGGTTGTGTTAATGACCCTGCACTCGGCAAAGGGGTTAGAATTCCCTGTCGTGTTTTTAATCGGGTTTGAAGAAGGTGTTTTTCCACATAGTCGTTCATTAATGGAAGAGGCTGAAATGGAAGAAGAGCGTCGCCTTGCCTACGTTGGGATTACTCGTGCTGAAAAAGAATTATTTATAACAAACGCACAAATGCGTACGTTATTTGGACGGACAAGCATGAATCCAGAGTCGCGATTTATTTCTGAAATACCAAGTGAGTTAATTGAGAATTTAAATGAAGCAAAGAAAAAGTTAAACACAGCAAAGAAATCTACCTCATCCTTCAATCAGGGGCGCAGGCTTGATACACGTCCACCTGTTTCAAGACCGGTTGCGACCTCAACGGGAGGAGACGGAATTTCTTGGGGTGTTGGTGATAAAGCAGAACATAAAAAGTGGGGTATTGGGACAGTAGTCAGCGTAAAAGGCACAGGTGAAGGAACGGAATTAGATATCGCCTTCCCAAGTCCAGTCGGAATTAAACGTCTGTTAGCAAAATTTGCGCCAATAAACCGTGTGTAAGAAGAAGTTCGGGTAGAAAGGATTGGACATCTGAATGGATAAACAATCAGCATTGAATAGAGTTCATGAGCTTCATGAGCTACTAAACATTTATAACTATGAGTACAATGTTTTAGATAAACCAAGTGTGCCGGATTCTGAATATGATCGATTAATGCAGGAACTATTAAAGCTTGAAGAGGCGTTTCCAGATTTGAAATCATCAGATTCTCCTACACAAAGGGTCGGAGGAGCTGTTTTAGAGGCTTTTCAAAAAGTTGTTCATCGGACATCAATGTTAAGCCTAGGAAATGCCTTTAATGAACAAGACTTAAGAGATTTTGACCGTCGTGTTCGGCAAGCTGTTGGCGATGATATTCAATATGTGGTCGAGTTGAAAATCGATGGTCTAGCCGTTTCTTTAAGGTATGAGAATGGATTATTCGTACAAGGTGCTACTCGTGGAGATGGTACAATAGGTGAAGATATTACGGAAAACCTAAAAACAATTCGCTCGATTCCACTTAGAATAAAAAGAGAACTATCATTTGAGGTACGCGGTGAAGCATTTATGCCGAAAAAGTCTTTTGAAAAGCTTAATGAACTGCGTTTACAGCTTGAAGAAGAACCGTTTGCAAACCCGAGAAATGCTGCTGCAGGTTCGATTAGACAGCTTGATCCAAAAATAGCAGCAAAGCGTAACCTCGATATTTTTGTGTATAGCATTGCCGATTTAGGTGAAACAGGTGTTGAAAGACATAGTGAAGCACTAGACCTATTAGAAGACGTAGGATTTAAAACAAATCAAGAACGTAGAAAATGTACTAGCATCGAGGAAGTCCTTGCTGCTATCGAAGAAATTCAAGAAAAAAGAGCTTCATTGTCTTATGAAATCGATGGAATCGTCATAAAGGTCGATTCGCTTACACAACAGGAGGAACTTGGATTTACAGCTAAGAGTCCACGTTGGGCAATTGCTTACAAGTTCCCTGCTGAGGAAGTGATGACGAAGCTAATTGATATTGAATTAAGTGTGGGACGAACTGGTGTGATTACGCCAACAGCGATTTTAGAGCCTGTTAAAGTTGCAGGTACAACTGTTCAACGCGCATCTCTTCATAACGAGGATTTAATTCGAGAAAAAGATATTAAAATTGGTGATACAGTTGTTGTCAAAAAAGCAGGAGATATTATCCCAGAGGTTGTAAATGTTTTAGTAGATCAACGTACCGGTGAAGAACAAACATTTATGATGCCTACTCATTGTCCTGCTTGTGAAAGTGAACTCGTACGAATCGAAGGGGAGGTCGCACTCCGTTGTATTAACCCACAATGCCCTGCTCAAATAGTAGAAGGTCTTATTCACTTCGTCTCAAGAAATGCGATGAATATAGATGGTCTCGGGGAACGAGTTGTAGCGCAATTGTTCCAAGAAGGGTTAATTAAAGATGTTGCCGACTTATATAGATTAACCCGTGAACAGCTCATCCAGCTTGAGAGAATGGGTGAGAAGTCGACAGATAATTTACTAAGTGCAATAGAGCAATCGAAGGAAAACTCATTGGAGAAACTTCTGTTTGGATTAGGCATTCGCCATGTTGGAGCCAAGGCGGCAAAAACGTTAGCACAGTACTTTGAATCGATTGAAAAACTCATGCAGGCCTCAAATGAGGAACTAATCTCCATCAATGAAATAGGCGATAAAATGGCGGACGCAGTTGTTACTTATTTTGAAAACCCTGATGTACAGCATTTAATTAATGAACTTGCATCTCTTGGGGTTAATACTGCTTACAAAGGACCTAAGTTGATAAAAGCAGAAGATAGTGATTCGTACTTAGCTGGAAAAACAATTGTATTAACTGGAAAGCTTGAGCAGTTATCGCGAAATGAAGCCAAAGAAGGAATTGAGGCGCTCGGTGGGAAAGTAACCGGGAGTGTAAGTAAAAATACTGATCTTGTGGTAGCTGGTGAAGCTGCAGGCAGTAAGTTGAAAAAGGCCGAGGAATTAAACATTGAAATATGGGATGAAGCTCGGCTTGTCGCTGAACTAAATAAATAAAAGGTGTTGACTCACTTGAAAAAGAAACTATTAACGGTGTTAGCAGGCTTTCTAGTCTTAACAGCCTGTGCACCAAACTTTGGAGAGCCAGAAGAAATCGTGCAGGAAACAGAGAACGAATCAAAGGAAAAGGCCATTATCCCCGAATATAATATTTCTGATTCATATTACAAGGCAATATTGAGTCAGAAAGAAGGGGAACCAAGTTATAAGCCTGGGGAGGCAAGAGGATTAGTTGCTGAACAACTAAATACTCGACTAGATATCGATGAATTTGAAACAGGTTTAATGAGGGTAGCCCAAGAAACGTTTTCGACAGATACGTATTTATTTCAAGAAGGACAATATTTAAAGGGCGATGTCGTAAAAAGTTGGCTGGCAAGGAAGAAGCTCGGCGAAAAGCTAAAGAATGCACAAGCAGAAGCAAAAGCTAAAGATAAAAATACCACTGGTGCAGATGAAAAATATGTTGAAGTTGGACTTAACCCTGCTTTACCAGAGGGAAGTAATCTTGAGACCTTATATTCAGAGAATCCGATTTACTTAGCACACATTCTTGAACATAATTATTTGATCCGCAAAGACGATACCGTTGAATTAGGTGGTGTAGTCATTGGTCTCGCAATGAATTCTGTTTACTATTATAAGCAGCAACAAGGTTATGCGCGTGAGAAGAAAATTAGCCGTGAAGAACTTTTAGCAAAAGGAAAAGAAATGGCTGAAGTAGTGATTAATCGGGTGAGAAGCACGAAAGGGTTAGAGAAAGTGCCGGTTCTTATTGCAATCTATGAACAAGAGAAAAAATCTTCGGTTGTTCCTGGTAACTTTGTTGCCAAATCGGTTGTGAAGGGAAATAGCAACAATCTTGGAAATTGGGAAGCTATTGATGAGGATTACTTCCTATTTCCTTCAGATGAAGCAACAAATAATTACCGAGATGATGCACAGATGTTCAATCGATTTAAATTAGAAATTGAAGACTTTTTCCCGAACTATACGGGTGTAATTGGAAAAGCGTTTTATAAGAACGGAGAATTAAATTATTTAGATATTGAAATACCAATGCAATTTTATGGGAAAGGTGAGGTTATTGCCTTTACACAGTTTGTCACAGGGAAGGTAATGGACTATTTCCCAAACTATATAACCTTAGAAGTGAATGTTATGTCTAACTCTGGACAGGAAGCGCTCATCGTGAAAGAACCAGACAAAGAAGAGCCAATTGTTCATGTCTATAGGTAAGGTGGAAAAGCTGAAGCCCCTTGATTAGTCGTGCGCAAATTGGCGGATGGCAGGCAAAAGCATGACGGCATGTCTTCAAACGTAAGGACAAAAAACTGATTATTTATTATCCCTTTAGAAAACAAGCTAGGAAGTCTAATCTAGCTTGTTTTTTATTTTCATCAACAATGAAAGATAATCATTTCTACCATAGGCTATGCATACGAATGAAGCATGAGCGTTCATTTATAAGAGCTTTTTATCGGGCAGTAAAACCCTCAAGATTCACGAGCAAGATGAGGAGAAAACTGCCTGTAAAGATTAAGGGAAGTCTCGCTTTATTCAATGGTTCTTTCAAAATGAAGAGATTTGGAAGAGGAATAGCCAAGTAATTCCAAGGAGGCGAAAGAAATGGTAGTACCTTACAAACACGAACCGTTTACTGACTTTTTGGTTGATGAAAATAAACGTGCGTTTGAAGATGGTTTAAAGATCGTTCAATCCTATTTAAATCAAGATTATAGTTTGATCATTGGTAGAAATCGTGTTGCGACAAAAGATAAAATCATCTCAATTAACCCTGCTAATAAGGAAGAAGTTATTGGAACGGTATCAAAGGCAACGAAGGCGCATGCAGAGGAAGCAATGCAAATTGCTGATAAAACGTTTAAATCTTGGCGGAAATCGAAGCCGGAAATGAGAGCGGATATTTTGTTTCGTGCAGCGGCAATTGTCCGACGACGTAAACATGAATTTTCAGCACTTCTTGTAAAAGAAGCAGGAAAGCCTTGGAACGAAGCGGATGCTGATACCGCAGAGGCAATTGATTTTATGGAATATTACGGACGGCAAATGTTGAAATTAAAGGATGGTATTCCTGTTGAGAGTAGACAAATTGAATATAATCGTTTTCATTATATCCCACTAGGAGTCGGTATTGTTATATCACCATGGAATTTTGCATTTGCCATTATGGCTGGGATGACATCGGCAGCTTTTGTTGCGGGTAATACTGTTTTATTAAAGCCAGCAAGTACAACACCGGTTATAGCTGCTAAATTTATTGAAGTACTAGAAGAGGCGGGATTACCAGCAGGCGTCGTTAATTATCTCCCTGGAAGTGGTTCTGAGGTCGGAGATTATTTAGTAGATCATCCACGAACTAGGTTTATTAGTTTCACTGGTTCTCGAGATGTGGGTGTGCGGATTTACGAGCGGGCTGCAAAAGTTCATGATGGGCAGATTTGGTTAAAGCGCGTTATAGCAGAAATGGGTGGAAAAGATACAATTGTTGTCGATAGCTCTGCAGATTTGGATTTGGCGGCCAAATCAATCGTAGCATCTGCCTTTGGTTTTTCTGGACAAAAATGTTCTGCATGCTCTAGAGCTGTTGTCCTAGAAGACGTATACGGCGAAGTATTAGATAAAGTTGTTGAACTAACGAAAGGTTTAACTGTAGGTGATCCGAAGAATAGATCAAATTTTATGGGACCTGTTATTGATCAAGCGGCTTATGAAAAAATCGTAAGTTATATTGAAATCGGGAAAGAAGAAGGGAATTTAGTTGCTGGAGGTAAAGCCGATAATTCGAAGGGGTTCTTCATTGAACCAACGATCTTTTCTGATGTTGATGAACATGCACGAATCATGAAGGAAGAAATATTTGGTCCGGTTGTAGCCTTCTGTAAAGCTAGGGATTTTGATCATGCAATTGAGATTGCAAATAATACAGAATATGGCCTGACTGGGGCAGTGTTAACGAATAATCGTGATCATATCGAAAAGGCGCGAGAAGATTTCCATGTTGGAAACCTCTATTTTAATCGTGGATGTACAGGTGCAATCGTAGGCTATCAACCATTTGGTGGCTTTAATATGTCTGGAACAGATTCAAAAGCAGGAGGACCTGACTACCTGATCCTACACATGCAAGCGAAAACAACATCTGAAATGCTTTAAAATGGAAAGGGACTAACTCAGGTTGAGCCAGTCCCTTTCATTGTTGCTTAGGAAATTATAAAATTCTTGTACTGTGGCTAAGCGTACGACATCCAGCGCCTAGCCCCTCTTGGGTCTACAGCCACTTTTGAATAGAAGGCAGAGTACGGCCTTCTATTCAAAAGCGTCTTATGCTATGCCTGAGGCTGATCAAGGCGCTTGCGCTTTTGTTTTTTCATCTAGTTAGCCATTCCAATAAAAACGTTCATCTTCATAACCAATCGAGGTGTCTTTTTTCGAAGTTGTGTCTGTAGAATTAGTTATTTGATGATCCTCATGTTTTGTAAGAGATTCTTTCGTTTCTTGCTTGGGAGGTGCAATTCGTTGTTCAGATAGGGCTTGAATCAGCTGAGTTGTAATCTCACTGCGCTTTTGATATTCATTAAGAAACGCTGCCATAGCAAGAATAATTCCACCGCCGATTAAGCATGTAATATACGGTCCAATTGTACTAAAAAGTTGAATCATCATGAAATGAACTGAATCACCATACATATTCTGTTCTTCCTGTACAGCTTTAATTGTCATTGAAAGATGATTAACGATTCCAGCTGCCCCCAAAATGATTAACAAGCCTCCGAAACTAATTAAAAATTTCTTCAAAATATCACTCCTACCACCGATTAATCTAGTACTAGCTTAGCATGTTTTTGGATATGCTTCCAGATTTTCAATAACTATCCAAATGGTATATTGAGAGTGATAATAAGTGAGAATAGTTAACGGTTTCTTTGCCTCATGAAAGAAAGCATCGTTTTTGATTAATGATGAATTTTGTTGTCTTATAAAAATACAATGAACTTATGATTGATGACCTAAAAGACCTCTACTATGCCCGATAATTACGAAAAAAGAATGAATACGGTAACGAAAGACCCCCGAATGTGCCCGCGAACCACGAAAAAAGGAAAAAACGGTAACAAAAGACCCTCAAAGGTGCCCGTAAACCGAGTAAAAGGTAAATACGGTAACCAATGAAGGCCAAGGTGTCCGCAAACCATCAAAAAAGTAGATTACGGTAATATGAGGATACACAATACGAGTAAAACGCTGACTTTAAGACGTATCAAATTTCCTGGTTAAGCTTTTCTTCCATTTTACCGAATGTATTTTCAACCTCTTTAGAAGGTGCTTTCGTCAACAGACTTACAACGATAACTGAGAGTAGGCTTAATGCAAATCCTGGTATCATTTCATACATAAAGTTTTTCGCCGCTGGAATGTTCACCCAAATCAGTACGGTTAACGCACCAATTATGATACCTGATAAAGCACCCCACTTGGTCATACGTTTCCAATACAAACTTAAGAGAATCGCAGGACCAAATGCTGAACCAAATCCAGCCCATGCATATCCAACAAGACCTAATATTGTGTCATTAGGATTGATAGATAAGAAGATAGCTATAACCGCAACGATTAACACTGAAAGTCTACCTACGAGGACAAGCTCTTTATCAGTAGCATCTCTACGGAAAAGTGCTTTATAAAAATCCTCTGTCAGCGCACTTGAAGTAACAAGTAGTTGTGACGAAATTGTACTCATAATTGCTGCTAATATTGCTGCCAGTAAGAAACCAGTAATAAGTGGATGGAACAATAGCTCAGAGAAATAGATAAAGATTGTCTCAGGATCCTCTAATGATGCACCAGTTTTCGAAATATAGGCTGCACCTACAAGTCCTGTAAGCATTGCACCAACGATTGAGATAATCATCCAGCCCATTCCAATACGACGAGCGGGCTTTAGTTCTTTAAGTGAAGAAATCGCCATAAATCGGACAATAATATGTGGTTGCCCAAAATAACCAAGTCCCCATGCTAGTAGTGAAATAATTCCAATCAAGGATGTGCCGGTAAAAATATTAAGCATAGCGCTATCAATTTGACGAATTTCATCAAATGTAGATGCAAATCCTCCAATATCCGTAAGTGCTACAATCGGAACTAATACAAGAGCGACGAACATAATACAACCTTGAACAAAATCTGTTAAACTAACCGCTAAAAACCCACCAAATAATGTGTAAGCCATAACAACACTGGCCGTCACTAACAATCCAAAAAGATAATCAAACCCAAATGCAGATTCAAACAGTGTACCGCCGGAAACTAAGCCTGCTGAAGTATACAAGGTAAAGAAAATAAAGATGACTAAAGCAGATACAATACGCAGCGTTTTTGAACCATCATCAAATCGATTTTCAAAAAAATCAGGAATGGTAATTGAATCGTTTGCAATTTCGGTATACGTACGCAGACGCGGTGCAACAAGTAAGTAATTAAGATAAGCACCAATTGTCAATCCAATCGCAATCCATATGCTTGAAAGACCTGAGACATACATTGCCCCTGGTAAACCCATGAGCATCCAGCCACTCATATCTGATGCTCCAGCTGAAAGCGCAGTTACCGCTGGACCTAAACCACGACCCCCTAACATATAATCTGAAAGGTTTGACGTTTTCTTATAAGCGTACCAACCAATCAAAAGCATACCAACCATGTAGATCCCTAAAGAGATAATTATTCCTAATTCCACCGAATCACTCCAATTGTTTTATTTGCTGACATTTTCAGAAAAATTAAAAAATTGTCAGGCTTTTGCTTATGGTTATTAAAACTATCAAACTATTGCTTATTTTTCAAGGTGAGGGAACGAATTTGAAGTGCCTGTCTATCTACTATAGAGATTAATATAGCGTAAAATAAAGCGGTTACATAAACAATAAAAGTAAAAATATTCAGAAAATTAGGACGAGTAAAAATAAACATTTCTATAAGCCGTTTATTATTTTATTTGGTTTTATGCCATTTAGCAAGTGAATGACATAAAGACATTCTTACCTATAAGGAAATGAAAGAAACAGTAAGTAAAACTGAGACTTCAAGACCTCAAATTAAAGAAGGATAAGTTGGGTTAAATTGTCCGTTAACAAAAGGTGAATCATGCTAATATCATCTGTGGGGGATAAAGAAAACCCCACTGATGGAAGTCTCGCTTTATAGTGCTGCCTAGTCAAAACGACTTTCGAATTCATAGGATAATATCAATAATAATTATTTTTAGGAGGGTGTGCCGTGAGTGATCCAATGAAGATGATGAATGATTTTTTTCAAAATCGTCCAAAGCGTACGCTTTTAGATTCAATAGACAATGCTTTTCGGAAAGCACCTGTGGCTGGTTTTTTAACTGAGGTAGTAGAAAATGATCAGCATTTCAAAATTTTTGCTGAACTTCCAGGTGTGCCTAAAGGGGATATAAATGTAGAAATCCGTGGGAACGAAGTATACATTGAAGTAAAGGAACAGGAGAACCTAACACGTAAGATTGGTGGTGTGCGAGCAGTACCTTTACCGAATGATGTGATCAAGCGCAATATGAAGGCTGTTTATCGCGATGGAAAACTAGAGATCCGATTGGATAAGAAGAAGCCAACGAGAATTAAAATTGAGTAGTGAGGGATGGATACCCCCTACTGCGATCAGTTTAAGTTCACCGCTTCTACAACGAGGTATGTGAATGGTGAAAAGATGTTGTTAATTGTCAGACGGATGATATTTTTGTCTAATTAATTGATATAATATTGATTCCTGACGATGAAGTAAGGAAAATGAACTAATCCGCTATTAAAACGCAGGCAGGGGACTATTGGTGATTTTGCCATTTAATAGTAGGGGTTCTTAAGTTTTTGTTCAAAGATATAAAATATATAATTTGGGACTCTCTTTAGTGTCAATTTCTAACGTCTAAGTCAAAGACTGTACAGGGCGTATAAGTACAGTTTCAGCGAGTACCTTTCGTTTAAAACTGACTATTGGGTGTCGTATTTGAAGGCGAAAGTCTGCTTGTGCATTTCATTGCCCTAGGCTGAATAAGGAGCTTCTGCTTTTCTTCATGAATTGTTGATTAAATATGCTTTAGTTTGGTATCATCAGAGTATTGTGAATGTACGAGTTTATGGAGGTGAGAGGATATGTCAAGAATTTCAACAGATCAAGTTAAACACGTAGCTAATTTAGCTCGCTTAGCAATTACAGAAGAGGATGCAGAGCTTTTCACAAGCCAGCTAGATGCAATTATCTCTTTTGCTGAGCAATTAAATGAAGTGGATACAGAAAATGTTAAACCAACGTCACATGTATTAGATATGAAAAATATTATGCGTGAAGATATTTCGGAAAAGGGACTATCTAACGAAGAAGTTGTAAAAAATGCACCAGATCATGCAGATGGTTATATTCGCGTACCATCAATTTTAGAATAAGGGAGGGACATGCATGGCGTTTTTTGATCGTAAAATATCAGAACTAAAAGGACTTTTACATAAGAAGGAAATTACAGTTTCTGACTTAGTTGATGAATCGTATAAACGTATTCAAGAGGTAGATGACAAGGTTGGAGCGTTTTTAACGTTAAATGAAGAAAATGCACGTACATATGCAAAAGAATTAGATGAGGCACTAGGAAGCCGTGACCAGTTTGGATTATTATTCGGTATGCCAATAGGTGTGAAGGATAATATCGTGACAAAGGGTTTACGAACTACTTGTGCGAGTAAAATTCTTGAAAACTTTGATCCGATTTATGATGCAACAGTTGTAAAACATCTACAACACGCAGAGGCTATCACAATCGGTAAATTAAATATGGACGAGTTTGCGATGGGGTCATCTACAGAAAACTCTGGCTTCAAACCAACGAGAAATCCTTGGAATCTTGAAACAGTACCAGGTGGATCAAGCGGTGGTTCAGCTGCAGCAGTTGCAGCAGGAGAAGTACCATTTTCTTTAGGTTCAGATACTGGTGGTTCAATCCGTCAGCCTGCAGCATTTTGTGGAGTTGTTGGATTAAAGCCAACATACGGTCGAGTTTCACGTTTTGGATTAGTTGCATTCGCATCTTCTTTAGATCAAATTGGGCCAATTACACGTACTGTTGAAGATAATGCCTATCTTTTACAAGCAATTTCAGGTGTTGATGAAATGGATTCAACCTCTGCAAATGTTGATGTACCAGATTTTCTATCTTCCTTAACTGGTGATGTAAAAGGACTGAAAATAGCTGTGCCTAAAGAATATTTAGGTGAAGGTGTTAACGAAGAAGTGAAGCAATCGGTTTTAGATGCTTTAAAAGTACTTGAAGGACAAGGAGCTACATGGGAAGAGGTATCGTTACCACACTCTAAATATGCTCTTGCTACTTATTATTTATTATCATCATCTGAAGCATCTGCAAACCTGTCTCGCTTTGATGGTGTACGCTTCGGCCACCGTACTGATAATGCTGAAAACTTAATTGATTTGTACAAGCAAAGTCGTGCTGAGGGCTTTGGAGATGAAGTTAAACGACGTATCATGCTTGGGACATTTGCGTTAAGCTCTGGTTACTATGATGCTTACTACAAAAAGGCACAAAAGGTAAGAACGTTAATTAAAAAAGACTTTGAAGATGTCTTTGAAAAATTCGATGTCATTATTGGACCAACAACACCAACACCAGCATTTAAAATTGGTGAGAATGTGAAGGATCCATTAACAATGTACGCGAACGATATTTTAACGATTCCTGTTAACTTAGCAGGTGTACCGGCTATTTCCATTCCGTGTGGATTATCTAATGGTTTACCACTTGGTCTGCAAATTATCGGTAAGCATTTTGACGAAAGCACGATTTATCGTGTTGCTCATACTTTTGAGCAAGCAACAGAACATCATAAAGCAAAACCTGAACTGTAAGGGGTGAGAAATCAATGAACTATGAAACGGTTATCGGACTTGAAGTCCATGTTGAATTAAAAACAGATTCTAAAATCTTTTCAAGTGCACCAAACCATTTTGGAGCAGAGCCTAATACGAATACAACAGTTGTTGAACTTGGCTACCCTGGTGTCTTACCAGTCTTAAATAAGAAAGTAGTCGATTTTGCCATGAAGGCGTGTATGGCATTAAATTGTGAAGTTGCAACTGAAACGAAATTCGACCGTAAAAATTATTTTTATCCGGATAATCCAAAGGCATACCAAATTTCTCAATTTGATAAGCCAATCGGTGAAAATGGATGGATTGATATTGAAGTAAACGGTGAAAAGAAACGAATTGGGATTACACGTATTCATATGGAAGAGGATGCCGGTAAGCTTTTGCACACTGGTGATGGCTATTCATTAGTCGACCTCAACCGTCAAGGTACGCCACTAATTGAAATCGTGTCTGAGCCAGATATTCGTACACCTGAAGAGGCATATGCATATTTGGAAAAACTAAAAGCAATCATTCAATATACAGAAGTATCTGATTGTAAAATGGAAGAAGGATCACTTCGCTGTGACGCGAATATCTCGCTTCGTCCAGTGGGACAGGAAGAATTCGGTACAAAAGCAGAGTTGAAAAACCTAAACTCATTTGCGTTCGTTCAAAAAGGGTTAGAATATGAAGAAAAACGTCAAGAGAAAGTTCTTCGTTCTGGTGGAGTCATTGAACAAGAAACGCGTCGTTATGATGAGGCAACGAAAAAGACAATCTTAATGCGCGTAAAAGAAGGATCTGACGATTATCGTTATTTCCCAGAACCAGACCTTGTTGAACTTTACATTGATGATGAATGGAAGGACCGAATCAGGGCTTCTATTCCAGAGCTTCCGGATGAACGTCGTAAACGCTATGTCGCTGAACTAGGGTTACCAGAATATGATGCACAAGTATTAACGATGACAAAGGAAGTATCTGACTTCTTCGAACAGACATTAGATGCAGGTGCGGAGGCAAAACAAGCTTCAAACTGGATCATGGGTGAAGTATCAGCATACTTAAATGCTGAAGGAAAAGAGCTAAAAGATGTAGCTTTAACAGCAGAAGGTTTAGCTAGTTTGATCAAATTAATTGAAAATGGAACAATTTCTTCTAAAATTGCCAAACAAGTTTTCAAAGAGCTGATTGAAAATGGTGGAGATGCAGAAAAAATCGTAAAAGAAAAAGGTCTAGTCCAAATTTCTGACGATGAAACGCTGCGTAAATTTGTTACTGAAGCATTAGATGCGAACCCGCAATCTGTTGACGACTTTAAAAATGGAAAACAAAAAGCAATTGGATTCCTCGTCGGTCAAATTATGAAAGCGACAAAGGGTCAAGCAAACCCACCAATGGTGAATAAGCTATTAATGGAGGAAATTCAAAAGCGTTAATAATAGGAAAAAGCAGTGGAACTCGAATTCCACTGCTTTTTTGGTCGTTTAGGAAACTATAAAATTCTTGTACTGTGGATAAGCGCATGCCATTCAACTTCAGCGCCTTTGTTCTTTGTCTAAGGTGGTAATTAAAATCTGATTTTTTAAAAAGTATAATTTGCTAGTTGTTATTTTATTTATTTTTTATTATGATTAGTAGTATAAACTATAACGTTACAGTTTTGGGGTGAGGATATGGGGCAGAGAATCTAAAAATTGGTGAATTAGCAGAACTTACTAATGTAACGAAACGAACGATTGACTATTATACTACTATGGGTTTATTGAAAGCAGAACGTTCTGCTTCTAATTATCGTTACTATGATCATTCTTCAATTGAACGTCTAACCTTTATCGAAAAATGCAAAGCTAACGGTTTATCTTTAGATGAAATTAAAAAGAAAATGTTAGAGAAAGACGCAGAAGAAATAGATGTTCAGGAATTAAGGTTGAAAATTAAAGGGTTAGAGCAAGATGTATCTGATATACTAGCCAATTTCGATAAGAATGACCCGAAAAGTAGAGCGGATATGAAAAAGCAAATATCCAACGAAAGTCTTTCGTTAATCCAAACATTGTTGCTATTGGTAAATTGAATATAAACTGAAATAATCTAACGATACTAGGAGGTGTACGTCTTACTCTTGTAAGACTACTCATTGATCACGTTTAATTTAATTTTACTTGCTTTATTAATTGCCTTTACTGCGTTTTTCGTTGCAACAGAATTTGCTATTGTAAAAGTACGTACATCTAAAATTGACCAACTTATTGCTGAAGGGAAAAAAGGGGCTGTCTCTGCTAAAAAGGTAGTAACACACTTAGATGAATATTTATCAGCCTGTCAATTAGGGATAACGGTTACTGCGTTAGGGATAGGTTGGTTAGGTGAACCTACATTTGAAAAGATTTTACATCCATTGTTTGAGTATTTCCATTTGAATGAATCAATTGCTAGCATTTTATCATTTGGTATAGCGTTTGCTATTGTTACATTTTTGCATGTTGTAGTTGGTGAACTTGCGCCTAAAACGCTTGCGATTCAAAAGGCAGAGACTATTACATTGTATACAGCAGTTCCGATTATTTGGTTTTATAGACTTATGTATCCGTTCATTTGGGTACTTAATGGCTCTGCCCGTTTATTAGTTGGTATTTTTGGTTTAAAGCCAGCTTCTGAGAATGAATTAGCTCACTCTGAAGAAGAGCTACGTATCTTAATGTCTGAAAGTTATAAGAGCGGAGAAATTAATCAAAATGAGTTAAAATACGTCAATAACATCTTTGAGTTTGATGAAAGAATTGCGAAAGAAATAATGGTTCCTCGTACTGAAATGGTAAGTATTTCTATTGATGACACTTTTGATGATGTCGTGGATATTTTAACAAAAGAAAACTATACACGCTATCCAGTAGAGGATGGAGACAAAGATAATATTCTAGGATTTATTAATATGAAGGAATTGCTAACAGAGAAAGTCATGAATCAGGATCGTGTAAACGATTTGAAGTTAGAATCCTATATTAATCCGGTTATCCGTGTCATTGAGACAATACCGATCCACGATTTATTAGTGAAAATGCAGAAAGAACGTACTCACATAGCAATTTTAATAGACGAATATGGTGGTACATCTGGATTAGTAACGGTTGAAGACATTTTAGAGGAAATAGTTGGGGAAATTAGAGACGAATTCGATGATGATGAAATTCCAGAAATTCGTAAACTGAAGGAAAATCATTATATTTTAGATGCCAAAGTATTAATTGGAGATGTGAATTATTTACTTGGTACTAATTTATCCGATAAAGAAATTGATACAATTGGTGGTTGGTTTCTCACTCAAAACTTTGATGCTAAAACGGGTACAGAAATAGAATCTGAAGGATATTTATTCAAGGTTCGTGAAATTGATGGACATCATATTCAATATTTAGAAGTAACACAAGTGTAAAAAAGCCATTTTTGGCTTTTTTTATTTGGTTAACGGAATTTTTTATGCGAATATAAGATGAACGAAAACAGTGTTTATCATGTGATTCTATTTTAGCCCGAATTTTGTACATCTGGCGTTACTTACTTTAAAGATAGGCATAGTTGTAAGATCGTATTTAGGACTAACTGGCTCCGTTCCTTTCACATCATTTTTGACGATCTTTAAATAAAATCATAACATGTGCAAATCTATGAATTATTTATGCTATGCTTTCCTTAGTGAAAAAATTCAAATGATCGATGACTGCAGGTGTTTACTAGAAAATAGTAATGTAAACCACCTAGTATCAAATGATAAGCTTTAAGTAAAATGAAGCATATGAAAGGATAATAGACCTGCAAGAAAACCATCGATATTTTTCATAAATTTACATCAAGCTTAATCTGGACTCTAGTTTGGTTAGCTACTCCAATGTATTGTCGCGTTTCAGAAGGAGTAGAGTGTTGAAGTCTTTTTTGAATGAGTGAGATTGCTATTCCCTTTCGATAAGCATGGTATCCGAATGTCTTCCGGAGCGTGTGTGTGCCTATGGAATCATTAATACCAGCTTGTTTAGCCGCTTCATTAATAATGCGATAAGCTTGTTGGCGAGTAATTGGGTCATTCGTCCTTTTGGATTTAAAAAGGAAATCATTAAAATCTAGCGCTCCGTTTGATATACACGACTTTAAAGAGTTACGAACCGATAAGTTAAGATATACGGGAGGATCCGTATGGATTGTAGATTGCAGGTAATGATAGTATTCATCTTCCTCGCTCTTAAAATCCTTTACATACAAATGCAGTAAATCATGGATCCGAATTCCTGTATTTATGCCTAACATAAACAAACAGTAATCACGGGGTGAGCGCCGCTCTAAATAAGACTTTATAGATAGAAGTTGTTGTTCATCTTTAATTGCTTCTACGGTTTTCATCGAAAAGTGCTCCTTTAAGTTACATAGTAAAAAGATAAAACAGGAATATATTCCATTAAAACAAATTGCTAAGTTTTTGGCAAAAAAAACTTCTGTCAGTGGATTAGAATAGCTATTGTACAAGAAAATCATCGTGATTTACAACATTGATTGATTAAAGGTACTATAAAGAAGACTTCCATCAGTGGGGGGCTCTCTTCCCCCACTAATGGTTAGTTCGCACTTATCGGACCTTTACGGGCAGTTCATCTCTTACCTCCCACCTATCTTTTTTGTACACTCAGAATCCTGGGGTGGGAGTCTTACTGCCCGTTAAGAGTGGGATAAATGTATAAACATTATGAAGTTAGTCACTTAGATTTAACTTGCTATGGGCTTGAAAGGGGAAGGTTTATGGAGAATGCACGTCACTCAAAGGGTGGAATATTTAAAAGGTTTATTTTGAATAATAAATTTGTCCTTTTCTTAATGGTTTTATTATTAATCGGGATTAATATTTTAATCTTTAGGGAAGTATCTTTTATATTTACACCGATAAAGGTTCTGTTTAAAGCGGTTTTATTGCCTATAATGATGGCAACCGTACTCTATTATTTATTAAATCCTATCGTTAATTATTTAGAAAGATTAAAGGTGAAAAGGGTTTATTCTATCCTTTTACTCTATATTATTATTATAGGCTTACTAAGCATCATCGTTGTATCTGTTATCCCTTTTTTACGAGAACAAATTATGAGTTTAGTTCGTAGTTTTCCGGCTTATGCTGCAGATGTGGAAGCTTTAATCAAACAGATCGTTGGCAGTCAGTTTGTAAATGAGGCACAAAATACGTTAAATATTAATGTTCCTGATCTAGCTAATACGATTTCAAATCATGTATCCAAAATAGTGAATAATACATGGATGGGAATTGGGATTTTTGTCGGGGTAGTAAAAGATTTTATTTTGGCCTTAATCATTATGCCTTTTATTTTGTTTTATTTGTTAAAGGACGGGAAAAGTCTTCCTAAATATATCCTAACGTTTTTACCTGTGACTTTCCGAAACCAGTCATTTACTGTAATGAAGGAAATTAATAGTAGTATTAGTCTGTACATAAGAGGACAAATCATCGTTAGTTTTTGTATAGGTATTTTAATGTTTATCGGCTTTTTAATAATCGGCCTTGAGTATGCATCACTATTAGCTTTAATTGCGGCATTTACAAGTGTTGTTCCTTATTTGGGACCTGCAATTGCGATTACTCCAGCATTAATTATTGCGATTGTGACTTCACCAATCATGCTTCTAAAACTAATTGTTGTTTGGACAGTTGTTCAGCTTATTGAAGGGAAATTTATTTCTCCTCAAATTATGGGGAGAAATCTTCATATACATCCAATCACGATTATCTTTGTTATCTTAACTGCAGGAAATTTATTTGGCGTAATCGGAATCATTTTGGCGGTACCAGGGTATGCGGTATTAAAGGTTATTGCAACACATCTATTTGACTGGTTCAAAGCTAAAAGTGAACTTTATAAAGAGTGACAGCTTGGTCAATGCCAGATTCGATTCATCCGATTTTACGATTTGCAAATTAATAGGCTCTAAACAGAAAGGTTAAAATCATGAAGTAGATTTTGGCCTTTTTATTTTGGGGGAATTTATTATAAATAGGTGGAGATAATAACTTTTACCTCAAGGCTATGAGACATCGGAGTAGAATAAACAACAAAATTCAGTGGTGTAGAATATTTTTTAAGTAATTATGGTGTTTTTGGGATATTTTATGGTATATAAAAAGAAAAATCAACGATATAATGTTAAGACTTTGTAAATTTTTTGATAAGATATTGTAAATTCGACAAAATCCAATAAAATAAGACAGTGGATGAAGAAAAATAGAAAGTATCATTGGAGGGTTTCCTAATGTTGTTTGGTTCAAAAAAAGATGTGTTTTTTGAGAAACTATTATTGGTTGCTAGAAATGTAGAAAAATCAGCCAAGTACCTAGTTGATCTTAAAATCGATAATATCAGCGATTTAAAAGAAATCGCTACAGAAATGAAGAGCTACGAAAGTGAAGGGGATACTTATATTCACGAATTGATTGTCGATTTAAATAAGACCTTTATCACACCGATTGAACGGGAAGATATTTTACAATTAGCAATGAAAATGGATGATGTACTCGATGGAATGGAACAGTGTATGGCTTATTATGAAATGTTTTCTATTACGGAGCATGATGAATACATACAAAAATTCGTCAGCTATATCTACAGTAGCACCCTTGAAATAACAAAGGCGCTGGAATTATTGTCTAATAAAAAACTATTAGATATGAGAAAACATGCAATTGAAATAAAGGATCTCGAATCAAAATGTGATGAACTGTTAAGAGTGTCGATTAAGCATTTATTTGCTAAACAGAAAGATCCAATTATTATTATGCAGTATAAAGAAATTTATGAAATGCTTGAAAAAGTAACTGATAGTTGTCAAGATGTTGCAAATACTATTGAAACCATCATCATGCGAAATGCGTAAGGGAGCGTCAATTTAAAGTATGGATACAATTTTAATATTAACGATTTTAGTTGTTATATGCGCGCTAGCATTTGACTTTATAAATGGGTTTCATGATACGGCAAATGCTATTGCAACGTCTGTGTCTACACGTGCTCTGTCACCAAGAAGAGCCATCATTTTAGCCGCAGTGATGAACTTTATTGGTGCAATAACTTTCACTGGTGTGGCTAAAACAATTACTAAGGACATTGTCGATCCATTTGCTTTAGAAAATGGTTCACTTGTCATTTTAGCTGCATTAGTAGCAGCGATTATATGGAATCTACTTACTTGGTATTACGGTATCCCAAGTAGTTCTTCCCATGCATTGATTGGTTCGATTGCTGGAGCTGCAATTTCAGCTGCTGGAATTGGAATCTTGAACTATTCAGGCTTTATTAAAATCTTGCAAGCACTACTCATTTCCCCGTTCATTGCATTGGCTGCTGGGTTTATTATGATGAGTTTGTTTGGTCTTATTTTTAAAAATACTAATTTATATAAAACAAATAAAGGATTTAGGATATTTCAAATTTTCACAGCTGCTTTGCAATCATTCACTCATGGGACAAACGATGCCCAAAAGGCGATGGGGATCATTACGATGGCTCTTATTGCTGCTAACTACCATAGTTCCGATGATATACCACTGTGGGTTAGAATTTCTGCAGCATTAGCTATGGGGATTGGTACGTCAATCGGTGGATGGAAAATAATAAAAACTGTTGGTGGGAAGATTATGAAAATCCGTCCAGTAAACGGTGCTGCTGCTGACTTATCTTCTGCCATCATTATCTTTGGTGCAACACTCATTCACCTCCCTGTAAGTACAACACATGTTATTTCTTCAGCCATTATGGGGGTTGGATCTGCACAGAGAGTTAAAGGCGTGAAATGGGGAGTTGCAGGGAAGATTGTCCTAACTTGGGTCATTACTCTACCTATTACTGCGCTTTTAGCCGCAGTGGTTTATCAACTGTTAAATTTAATTTTCTAAGCTAATTAAGTGAAACAAAATAAATCCTTGCTTGTTTGGGTATTTATAAAAGATGGCGTTACTTCTACTGGAGGTAAAGTCATTTTTTTGTATATATTTATTGAAAGGTCTTTGCTTTTTCAACGTTTGTCAATGAGAGAAGGATAGGTATAATCGATGTCTAAAAACTTTGCATTTCCGTAAAAAAATGGAGATAATATAAGTTAGACATAAAAAGGATTAGACAGTTTTGTCATTGTTAAATTTGGGCACGCTTATGGATATAGATAACACTTGGGTGGATGAGAACCATTACTTTTTGTGAAAAAGGGAAAATATAATCTTTTATAGAAAATAGGATGATAGGGATGAAAAAGGCAAGAATTATTTATAATCCAACTTCAGGACGCGAGCTTTTTAAAAAGCACTTACCTGAGGTGTTACAAAAATTCGAACAAGCTGGTTATGAAACGTCATGTCATGCCACAACTTGTGAAGGCGATGCAATTCAGGCAGCTAGGGTGGCAGCTGAAAGGGGCTTCGATCTCATCGTAGCAGCAGGTGGAGATGGGACAATTAACGAGGTAGTAAATGGAATAGCAGTGCTTGAGGACAGACCAAAGATTGCAGTTATTCCTGTTGGAACGACAAACGATTTTGCAAGAGCAATTGGAATCCCGTTAAATAATGTTCCCCAAGCAGTTGAGGTTATTTTAAATGGCGAATCTAAGAAAATTGATATCGGTCATGTCAACGATCAATATTTTATCAATATAGCAGGTGGAGGCCGTTTAACAGAACTGACTTATGAGGTTCCAAGTAAATTAAAAACAATGGTCGGCCAACTTGCCTATTATTTAAAAGGGGTAGAAATGCTACCATCACTTCGTCCAGCTGAAGTGGAAATAGAATATGATGGTAAGCTTTTTCAAGGAGAAATTATGTTATTTCTAGTTTCGTTAACGAATTCTGTTGGTGGCTTTGAAAGGCTTGCACCAGATTCGAAGCTAAACGATGGAATGTTTGACTTGTTAATTTTAAAAAAGGCAAACTTAGCAGAATTTATTCGCGTTGCAACCCTTGCGATAAGGGGAGATCATATAAATGACGACCATATCATTTATACAAAAGCAAATCGGGTAAAGGTTACGAATAAAGATAAAATGCAGTTGAATTTAGACGGTGAATACGGTGGCCTGCTTCCCGGTGAATTCGTTAATCTCTACCAGCATATTGATTTCATTGTGTCATCAGACAAAGCAAGGCAAATGGAGGACTAATCAACTTGGCAGAATAGTGGCCAAGTTTTTTTTATAATATCAGAATTTATAAGTTTTGGCTTCGAGAATTGTCCAGCGCAAGCGTCCTAGCCCCTCTTGGGTCTAAGCCATTCTTGAATTGAAGGTAAAAAACACCTTCTATTCAAGAGTGGCTTATTTGCCCGAGGCTGATCAAGGCGCTTGCGCTTTTCTTAATGTCAATCGACTATGTTAAAATGAGTCATACTAGTTTGAATGAAAAGGAAGAAAAACATGTCAAAATTACAAGCGCCAATTATGAAAAATGAATATTACGATGTAACCTTTGAGGATTTAACTCACGAAGGTGCAGGTGTGGCAAAAATTGAGGGCTTCCCTATTTTTGTTGAAAATGCACTCCCAGATGAACGTGGTAAAATTAAAGTAACGAAGGTGAAAAAGGGCTTTGCATTTGGACGATTAATTGAGATATATGAAGAAAGTGAAAATCGAATTGAAGCACCCTGTCCAATCTATGCTCAATGCGGAGGATGCCAACTCCAACATTTAAGCTATGAAGGCCAGTTAAGCTTTAAGAAAAAGCAAGTAGAGCAAGTACTTGCGAGAATTGGCAAGTTAGATTTGAACAAAGTAAAGGTTCATCCAACGCTTGGCATGAATGATCCTTGGAGCTATCGAAATAAGGCTCAAGTACCTGTGGGTGAACGAGAAGGTGGTCTTGTAGCCGGATTTTATCAAAAGAGAAGTCACGATATCATTGATATGGAAAGATGTCTTATCCAACAAGCTGAAAACGATGACGTGGTTCAAGCTGTAAAAAGAATTTGTGAGAAAAACGGCATCCGTGCGTATAACGAAGAAAAGCATAAAGGTTGGCTTCGTCACATTATGGTGCGTTATGGACTTGTTACGAAAGAAATGATGATTGTGTTTGTGACAAAAACAGCGGACTTTCAACATAAGCAAGAAATCATCACACAAATCACTGAACAATTCCCAAACGTAAAATCAATCGTTCAAAATATAAACAATAAACGCACGAACGTCATCTTTGGTGAGGAAACCAAGGTTCTCTGGGGTGAGGAATACATTTACGACAAAATTGGTGACGTAACGTTTGCGATCTCAGCTCGTTCCTTTTATCAAGTCAATCCTGAGCAAACAAAGGTGTTATATGATAAAGCACTAGAGTATGCAGAGCTTACGGGGAAGGAATCTGTTATCGATGCCTATTGCGGAATCGGCACAATCTCTCTATTCCTTGCTCAAAAAGCAAAAAATGTATTCGGTGTTGAAATTGTACCTGAAGCGATTGAAGACGCAAAACGAAATGCAGAGTTAAATGGAATAACAAACGCTGAATTTGCGGTAGGAGAAGCGGAGGTTGTTATTCCAGAATGGTATAAGCAAGGAAATAAGGCAGATGTCATCGTTGTCGACCCACCACGAAAAGGCTGTGATGAGTCACTATTAAAGACAATTTTGGATATGAAGCCAAATCGTGTTGTGTATGTGTCCTGTAATCCCGGGACACTTGCTCGAGATCTGCACGTGCTTGAGCAAGGTGGCTATGAGACGGTTGAGGTGCAGCCGGTTGATATGTTTCCGCATACGACACATGTGGAGTGTGTTGCTCAGTTAGTTTTAAAAGTGTAGTCAACTAACAAACGTTCTCCAACCGAAAGATCATGATCATTCTTCCATTCAAGGGAGAATAAGGATTTTGAAATGATGGATATTGCTACAAGTCAGCCTGCAGCCTATGATTTTTTTAAAAAATAAAAATGGGTTTTTCAGGTAAACTTCATTATAATGGCCTACTATGAATGTGGTCTGATAGGTGATTTTGGAAGAAGTATTTTAACAACATACAAAATGAAGAAGCAGAAAACCATAAAAGGTTATCTGCTTTGTTTCATTTGGTCGATCCAAGGTGTTTGATCTCAATATTGTTGAAGATCGCTGTTCCGCCTTCTGAGAAGAGAGTGATGCCTTGATCATTTGCTCCAGGGAATATTAAATTGGAATGAGCGATCCTTCCATCATCCACAAAGACTTCAATACTAGATTTATCAACAAGTATCTTCAAGTGAACTTGCTGCTTGCTGCCATCAAATTGCGCTTTGCTTTCTACATTTTGATTGCTTTCGTCAGGGTGTCCGGTCATCAATCGATTAACATAAGAGTATTGTTGTAGTGGATCAACAAATACACCAACATCGACATGGCTTTCCTGATCAGTCGATTCTCTGAGCCGCAGGCCAGCATTTTTAATCTCTGTCCAAGAGATATCTGCCTCTAATTGATAAACATTGCCTTTGACATCAAGTGTTTCGGAGCCATTTACTTCAATTTGATTAAAAGAGTCTATTGAAGTTGTTAATTGATTCACAGCTTCAATTGGCTGTGAGGCTAAATAGTATAAATTGTTTCCCTCATGCTTAAGTTCAATTTGACGAACAATTGAATCCATTCCGTTAAAGTCCTCTTGCAATGTTGGGGTGTTATGAGCATATGCCCAGCTATTCATCCAAGCGATGGCGTAACGTTTTTTATATTTATCGCTTTCTTTTCCATCTTCAAACGTTACACCGCCATACCAATCAAAGCCATGATCTAACCATTGCGGTTCATTCTGGTCGGGGTTAAATTCCTTACCGTCAAAATATCCAGTCCAATAGGCATAAGTATTTGGCTGATCAATTGATTTCCCATTTGCGCTGACACCCAGCACCCATTTTAATGTTCCATCATTAGCACGCAGCAAATAGAGATCTGGACACTCTAAGATTCCCATTTTCTCTGTAGTAAAACTGCTCATATAATGCCAATTCTTTAGGTTGTGAGACTCGTAAAAACCTATTTTGGATCCTTCCGCCATGACCATTACCCATTTATGATCTCTGCTATCCCAAATGATTTTAGGATCCCTAAAATCGTGTGTGCCTGGATTTAGCATAATCGGCTTATCGCTAAAAGAGGTAAACGTCTTCCCTTTGTCTTTACTGTACCATAGAAATTGTTCCTGCTTGCCGCCATCTGCAGAAGGTTGTGTCACAATTGCGATGAAAGCACCTTTTCCAAACCCTGCTGTATTTTCCTTGTCTATCACGACTGAGCCTGACCATGGATCTCCATTTTTATTCGTATATTTGGGAATAGCAACGCCTTCATCATTCCAATGCAATAAATCTACTGAAGTCGCATGCCGCCATTCTGTGCCATTCCCATTTGGATAATCACGATTATAGAGATAATAATAATGGTACCTTCCATCAATAAAGATTGGTCTCTGAGGATCGTTTTTCCATTTATCCGGTACGGTAAAGTGATATTGAGCTCGATACGAATGCTCATTATTTTCTGGTGTTGATTCCTCTTCCTTGGAGGGGGGATTTTCTTCTTTTTTGTTCGTTGATTTATTTATTTGATTAATCAAAAATCCGATGACGATGATAAGAGATAATCCAATCAATATGAAATTCAACGATTTCATCCATTTTTTATTACATGTTTTTTTGTTCAAATAAACTCACCGCACTTATTGTTTTTCTATTAAAATAAGGTAAGCTGCTTTTATATAAAAAGAAAATACCAATTGATTTATTGGCATTTTCTTTTTGTGTTTTTTACTTTACCTGATAAAAGTATTGATTAATTCTATAATTATTTTATTGTTACTTGTCCTTGTTCAAGGATACTATTTTCCACTACAGAAGTTTTGTCGCCATTAATGTTAAGCTGGAAGCTTGGCGCAAATGTAGATTTGTGCTCTTTGAAGTAACCTCTATTTGTCATGTAACTTGTTACCACTGTATTATCACTGCCTTCTTGCGGAATAGCAAAGTGAGCGTAGTTCCAAGTAACATCATATGGATCAAGATCATGATGTAAAACAAGTCCAGTTTTATTTAAAGGTTTGTATGGTCCAGTTAAGGAATCTGATACATAACCTAGTAAATAAATATCTTCATTGTCAATTCCATCAATCGTCATTTTTGATCCACGTGAACTTGTGAATAAGTACCATTTTCCATCCTTTTTAAAGATGTTCGGACGTTCGATTTCATCAGTTACTGTGTTTGATGCAACTAATGGTTTCATAACTCTTTTTAAGCTATAATCATCATTAATTTCAATAATACCTAAAGCACCGTTTGAAATTTCAGCTAAATCTTTCTTAGGACTTTGTAACAATTTGCTTTTTTCATTTTGGAAGAAAACGTTACTTCCGCCATAGTAAGCTTTATTGAATAAAGATTCTTCACCTTGGTATCCAGTTTCAGTTCCAGTATTAGCTTCGAATACTAGATATTTATGACCATTTTCTTCGATATAGTGAGGATCTCTTAATGTATGGTTATCAGAATAATCACCATTTCCGAAAGCTTGCTCAACCGTTTGATAGAATTTCTGGTCACCATCAAAGATTGATTTGTGATCTTCAATTCCATCTACTTTCAACGTGTTTGAACCTTGTTCAGACACATTGATTTGAGCTGTTGTTAATGTTTGTTTTCCGAAGAAGTTGTGTGCTGGATCCCAGCCATGACGGTTTGTATAGAACAAACGAACCTTTCCGTCTTCAGTTAAAGTAGCTGAACCTGACCATTCTTCCGCTTGGTTTCTTAAGATAGGATCATCTGATTTGAATTTATCGGAATCTTTAAACACTCTACCTGCATTTTTCCAGCTATCAATTCCTGTGTCACCAATTTTTTTATAGAACATGTAAATAAAAGTGTCCCATCCTTTATCAGGGTCCCCAGCTAAACCGAAAACAATTTGGTAGCCATTATAATTTGCAACTGTTCCATCAGCATTTTGTAGCGGCCATGTGTCCCACACATCTAAATCAATTACGTTACCTAACTCATCATACCCTTTTGCAGAAGGGATGTTTTTAATTTTAGATTCGTCGAATTGAGGTACTGTATATCTTGAATCACCTTGTTGTTCAATGATCTTGTGCATGTCTGAACGTGTTATATGGGAAATTCCATATGATTCATTGTGATCACGGGAGTCTTTTTCTTTCGCATAAGTCAGCGATTCTCCTCCACCTAATAATATAGCTGTACTAAGTGTTACGACTGTTGCTTGTTTAGCAAATCTTTTAAAGTTCATCGGTCGTCCTCCTAGAATATTTTAGTTGTTACACGATGGTTCTTTACCAGAAAACGGCTCCAGTGCCACCGTGTCTTGTCTACAAATAGAATTATAGGGTAGTTACGATTCTGTGAATATGTCATAGATTGATAAGAATTTAGTCGTAAATTGATATATAGGGGGGATTTTAACGAAAAACCCCCCCCGACAAAGGGGATGGACGATATCATTTGATTAAGGTGATAATGGATCATGAGGTTCATACAGTTCTTAAGTTGAATTTCTTTCTTACGTTACACAAACATTTAGCTGAAGCTGATTGCTTTGGATAGTTGTTAGCATGGTTACTGACTAGTAGCTCTATCCCAAGATTTCTGAAACTCTTGCAGTAACTGATCGCGATGAAACTGTTTTCCGACATATAACTGTATGGAAGATCCAAATTCTTCTCTTACTCCGACAGGAAAATGAAACCAGTTAGAACTCATGGTTTTTCCTTCTTTGTAATATGCTAATGTATCATTGGCAAGGGGACCTAAGTGGTTAGACTCTATATTTTTAAAAGCAGGGATGAATTTAAATTGTTCAGTCATAAATGTTTGTCCTTGTTGGGAAGAAACCATCCAGTTTAAGAATTTTTTTGCTTCCTTTTTCTTTTCGGGTGTTGATTGTTTGTTTACTACCCAATAATTTGAGACACTAACGACCAAGGCATCATTTTTACGTTCATCATTAATAGGTATTGGAAGAAATCCAATATTCATATCAGCCGATAATTGATCAATCATTGGCTGAACCCAGTTTCCTTGAAGTATCATTGCTGTAGCTCCTGTTGCAAACAAATTTACTTCCATATTGTAGTCCGTTGTTAGCGGATTATCATTTCCATATTTTATTGTTAAATCCAACAAATCAATGATATCCTTGAATTGCTGATTATTGGTGATTTTTTCTGTACCGGAATTGAGGTTTTTTATAAACGTGTTTGGATCTTCTTGTTGAGCAAACGCGATATTTAAAAGAAGTACCCCCAATTTCCAGTCCTCGTAATAACCATTAGCAAAAGGAGTAATGCCTGCTTTTTGTAATTGTTCTGAGGCCACTCTTAATTCTGTTAGCGTTTTTGGTATCGTATTGATTCCTGCCTGTTTAAACAAATCCTTATTGTAAATAAAGCCATATCCTTCCATGTTAACTGGCATACCATAAATCTCTCCATTAAATGTCATTGGGGATAATGTATCCTTATAGGCATTCTTCACCCATGGTTGATCTGAAAGGTTTTCTAAATATTTCCGCCATAATATCGCATATTCGTATCCAATGTTTGTGAAAATATCAGGACCTGTACCTGCAGCGATCTGTGCTTCTAGATCGGCAAGATCATCAGTTGCGCCACCAACAGTTTCTATCTGAATATCTATGTTAGGGTTTTCCCTTTCATAAGCTTTTACCATTTGTTCGAACTGTTTTGAAATTTCCACTTTAGGATTTCTTATATTTAAGGTGATTTTTTGTTCGGCAATTTTTCTCTCTTTCGTTGTCGGCTCCGTATTAATTTTTTGACATGCTGCAAGAGAAAGGCTCAGAGTTCCAATTAATAATATGTGTACTATCTCTTTTCTCATCAACTCACCCCAAGTATGTTTCACAAGATATAAATACGGAAATGATTTCAATCTATCTACTTGTCAATGCAAGTTTTTTATCTAAGTTTCGATACTCAAATGGTGTTATCCCAACTACCTTTTTGAATAGCTTTGAAAAGTATTTTTCATCTTTATAGCCAAGCATTAATGAAATAGATAATATACTCTCATCTGTTTCACTTAGCCATGATTTTGCCTGATCAATTCTAAGATTCATAATGTATTTTGATAGGGGCATTCCAGTTTGTTGTTTAAATTTTCTTGAGATATGTTCACGACTTAAGAAGAACCGGTTTGCCAGTTTTTCTAAACTTAGTTCTTCCATATAATACGTTTCTACATAAGCAACAATGTTTTGCATTCGCTGCGCATCATCCAAGTCATTCAAACGGTGTATCGTGCGGTATCTTTGATCATCCATCGCTTTTTGTAAGACTTGGTACAACCTAGGTATTTCATTAAATAAACGTAACGCTTTCCCGCTAACCAGTCGAACTGGAATGTCAAATTGATGACTAATCCATTCTTCAATCGCTAACCAATGCCTTTGTGTAGAAATAACAAGACAAAGATTTTGATCATGCTGAAGCGCAAATGCGTTTCCCCAGTCTTGATTAAAGAGCTCATCAGCTAATAATTGAATGTATGGTTCTGAATGATGCATATGATAAAAGGAAATGAGTGTAACATCGTATTCATCTGCAAGGGGAAGAAATGAAGCGACTTCTAATTCTTCGAATGGTTCCCCTAAACAAGCTTGTGTAACGACATGATTCATACGAAACCTTTTAACCTCTTCGAGTACGCCTTTCTCTTTGTTTTGACGCTCTTCCTTTTCACTCAGCCAGGACTCAATGGCTGCTGACAAGGTATTATTGAATGGATCAGCTTCAATCGGTTTTAATAAATAGTCGAAACTGTTGCACTGAATGGCTTTTCGCATAAATGAATAGTCGTCAAAGCCTGTAATGAAAATAACTTTGCCTGAATAAGCGATTGAGTTTAACCACTCCATGATTTCGATTCCGCTTATTCCGGGCATTTTTATGTCAGTGAATATAATTTCCGGATTTTGTCTTTCTATTATTTTTTTTGCTTCCTCTCCATTAGCTGCTTCTAAAACATCAGTGATCCCGTGTTGTTTCCACTGTCCTAAATGTCGAATAACATAACGGACATTGAACTCATCATCTATAATTAGAGCCTTCATACAGTTCCAGCCTCCTTATCAAAAATTTTTAAGGTAACAATAATCTAATTGTATAGAGTTGTTATAAATGAAAGTGTGCTAATCGTTTGATACATTAGGTTCTAGAGGAATGACAAGTTGAACTAAAAAGCCTTGTCCTTGTTTCGTATCTAGCTTTAGACCTGCATTTTGTCCATAGTTTAAAACCAATCGGTCATGTATGTTTTTTAGACCGATATGTTCGTGTGAATAGGTTCCTGTATAAGGAGCGGTGTAAATATTTTCTCTTAATGATTGCAACTTTGAGAGTGTGACACTTGAGCCATCATTTTCTACTGTTAGAGTTAAAGTTTCTCCTTTTATTTCTCCGTATATGCTTAAGTGCCCATCTTGGAATCCTTCTTCATAACAATGTTTAAAAAAGTTTTCAACAAGCGGCTGAATAATCATGCTTGGGATTTTCATTCTTTGAATTTCTTCGTTTAGTTTAATAGAAATGTTTAAATTGTTTCCAAAACGCTCCATTTGTAGGGAAAGGTATGCTTGTATATAATCCACTTCATCGCGTACCAGGACCCATTGATCGGCACGGATAGAGTATCGCATCATTTTGGATAAGGATGTTACTAATTGGTAGACATTTGGAGACTGAGAACGTAGAGCAACAGCACCAATTGATTGTAATGCGTTAAATAAGAAGTGCGGATTTACTTGAGATTTTAGTGCTCTAAATTGGTTTTTTCTATTCTCAATGTCTAGTTTATATTCACGTTCAATGTGGCGGTTAATGCGGTCCATCATATCCTTCATATGTTTTTCAAGATGACCAATTTCGTCCTCTCTTTTATGATGAAAAGGGACATTCATATTTCCACCTTCAATAGACCGCACTTTTAGGCTAAGCATTTTAATTGGACGAGTGATTCTATAGGAAACAAAACCTATCATTAGCAACCCCATCATACCTACTCCAATTCCAACGAGTATGTTTATAAATGCAGTCTGTCTTGCATCTTGAAATAAAAAATGACTAGGAGTTATCTTAATTAGTTTCCATTGTTTTAGTGATCCAGATAAAGTTTTCGATAATAAAATATCTTCTCCCGAATCAATATCTGTAGCATTGATACGCTCTAGTAAGCTAGGTGGAACAGACTTACCGATAAGAGTAGCGTCGCTTGCATACATAACACGATCATTAGGATCAACAAGTAATACAGATTCTTCATTCTTCTGAATGAGGGTATTACATAACCGAGCATATCCATTTAGATCGATATCCATTGTAATAATTCCGAGAAATTCATTTGAAAGCACATCAACTATTTTATGGTGAAACGTCATAACTACTGTGTTGTCCGACTGAGGAACAATGGCAGCATTATTATAATTTACAATTTTATGAGGAGGCTCAATCAGATAGTTTACGTTCGATTGATAAAGTTTTTTAATTGATTCTTGGTTTAATAAGTCAGGTTTCAATTTAGGAGCACTGACTTTAGCGTTATAAGCGGTAAAAGATTCTTTGTTTCTATCAAGATAAAAACGAACTTGGCGGATTTCATTTCGCATAAGATAAAAAGTTTCTATGCTTTTTTCTCTTGAGTTTGGGTTAGAGTATCTTGAATCTTCACTATCATTTCTGAAGACCTGAAATAAGTCAGGATTCCGATAAAGAATATAAGGAAGATTGATCATATCTTGAAAGTATTGCTCCAGTTCTTCTGACAATTTATTCATTTGATTGTTACTGACCTCAAGTGCTTGCTGTTCAACTCTATCTTTTGTATATCCATATATAAAAAAAACAGATAAAAAATACGGTATGATGATAAAAAGAAGAAGCATAAGAAATAAGCGACTTTGAATGCTTTTCATCTAAAAATGCTCCTTTCGTTCAGGAATTCTAAATTAACATGCCTTTTTACAAAAAAATAAATAGAAGGTTGGATATGACGAATCATGAACGACTAATAAGAACTCTTTAAGAGGCAAACACTCTTTTACCCTTACTCTATTATTAAAATCTAATGCTATTTGATTAATTTAGTCAACATAGGGTAAATCATTGAAATTAAAGACAGGAAATGCTCAATTTCCCTATTATAATTGAGTTTGGTAACGGTTACTCTGAAAGATGAAATCCCTATCATGATTTGAAAAATGAATCTTAGGTACTAGTAGATATTGAATTTTTACAAAAAGTAGTTAGATTGGATTAAATGGTGTAATAATCTTAATTTTTGCCCTGCAATTCCTTCAAATTACTCGTTGATTCTAATGTAGTTGCTGATTGTTATAATGAAGAGTTATTAAATCGTTTAGCTTGAGGCAATGGAATGAAAAGAGGATTGTCCGGCAGTTATGTATTATAAATGCATAAATCTGCTAACTATTGTAGGTTAAATATAGTGATCGGCAGTCAACACATGTGGAGTGCGTAGCACAACTCGTATTAAAATAAAAGAGAGGTGCGGCCGGTTGATATGTTTCCGCATAAGACACATGTTGAGTGTTGTTCACTATTAACTTATAGAGGTAAATAAAGATGTAACAGTTAGTAAAGAGCCTCTTCACATGGATAAGGCTCTTGATTTCTTTTCTGAAAAGTATAAAGGGAAAGAGTCGCCGTTGAATATAATAAATAAAACTAACTTTACAATAAGTTGGTTTTACTTGTTTAATGCTGATAATATGAACGCTATTAAAGCTTTCTACATAAAAGATATACCTTTGGCAATTCTTTTAAGTAGTCCTTAATTATATTTTCGAAATATTTAGATAACATATAATCCATTGCAATATGTTTCTTTGCTAAAGTAAAATGATTATGAAAATGATTTCATGTTTATTTTGACAGTGGGGTGATAAACAAGTGGCTACAATATCAGATGTTGCAAAATTATCAGGATTATCGAAAACAACAGTTTCTCGTGTAATAAATAATCATCAGTATGTTTCGGACAATAAGAGAGAATTAGTACTTAAGGCAATGAAAGAGCTTGGTTACACACCCAATCCTTCCGCAAGGAGGCTAAGAGGACAGTTAACTACAACAATAGGTGTCATTGTACCTAGAATTGTGAATCCATTCTTTTCGTATTTAGTGAATTCTATTGAACAGGCTGCCTATAAAAAGGGACACCAAGTGTTGATTTGCCAAAGTAATGAAGATAAAGAAAAAGAATTAGCATTTTTAAACTTATTAAAAACAAAGCAAGTAGATGGAATTATTATGACTTCAATCGAAAATGATTGGGAAATTATAGAGTCGTATAACGAATACGGTTCTATTTTGTTATGCAATGATTACGTAAATCAAGCAATTGTTCCAATGATCCGTTTAGATCAAATCAAAGGGGCATATTTAGGCGTTAAGCATTTAATTGAAAGGGGCCATCAAAAAATTGCTTACTGCACAGGTGGATTGTTTGATGAGCAGGGGAAAGGTAAAGATCGTAATCAAGGTTTTCAAAAAGCATTAAATGAAGCAGGAATTAAGATCAATCCGAAATGGATTTTTATAAATCAGCATACAATTGAAGATGGTAAACAGATAATAAAGCAGATTCAAGCGATGGATGATCGTCCAACTGCTATTTTTACTGGAAGTGATGAAATTGCGGGCGGAATAATAATTGAAGCAAAAGATCTGGGTTTAACAATTCCTAATGACCTTGCAATCATTGGGTTCGATGATCAGCCAATTGCAGAAATACTAGATCCTAAGCTAACGACTATTCGGCAACCAGTAGATCAGATGGGGGAAAAATCAATAGAAGTGATGATCGAGATGCTAGAAAATAACGAAATGGAGATAAAAAACTATGAGCTTCCGATAGAATTAATTGTTCGACAATCGACATAGTTTTAAATGCATTGTTAATCTCGCAACAAGTGAGGGACAAAGTGAAACTTTCATAGCAGTTTCACCTTGTTGTTTTTTCAACAAATTCCAACAGCATAGGCCTTTTCGGAAGATAAATGGTAAACACAGTATCTCTGTTATGTTTAATTTGATAATTTTGGAATTTAAGAATATGAAGAGAAAGCGTTGACAGAAGATAAAACTAAAATTATAATAAAAAACAGAAACCGGTTCCATTACCAAGTATAGTAAATAAACATATTTTTTTATTTTGTTATGGAACCGATACCATATTCATTCTAAGTTTTTTATAACCGTGTTATTTGCGTAAATGTGATTAAATCTTTGTGAATTTTAGCGTTATCTCTTGCTATATTTTTTTGAGAGATTATGGAATCGATACCATATGCAAATAACAGACGTAATTATCTAAGAAAATCTCTTAAATATACACAATAATGGAGGGAACAACATGAAGAAGTGGTGGCAAAAAGAAGTTATTTATCAAATTTATCCTAAAAGCTTTTATGACTCGAATAATGATGGAATAGGCGATATAAAAGGGATTACCCAAAAACTAGATTACTTGCAGTCTTTGGGGATTACGATGGTGTGGATTTGTCCAATTTACCAATCTCCAATGGCCGATAACGGGTATGATATCTCAGATTATTATCAATTAAATCCAGAGTTTGGAGACATGAAAGATCTGGATGAATTGATTGTTAGGGCAAAAGAAATAGGGATTAAGATTGTCCTTGATCTAGTCATAAATCATACATCTGATGAACACCCATGGTTTCAAGATTTACTAGAGAACCCAGAAAGTAAATATAAAGATTATTATATTTTGAAATCTGGTAAAGACGGACAACCTCCTACTAATTGGCGCTCTGTTTTCGGCGGCAGTGTATGGGAACCTTTGAATAATACAGATCAGTATTACTTTCATTCTTTTGGAATTAAGCAACCTGACTTAAATTGGGAAAACAAACACGTCCGAGAAAATTTATATAAAATGGTCAATTACTGGTTAGATAAAGGCATTGCCGGGTTTAGAGTGGATGCGATAACTTTTATAAAGAAAGACCAAAACTATGATGACCTCCCTGCTGATGGAGTAGATGGACTTGTAAAGTGTACAAAGAAGGCTCGTAATCAAGCGGGAATTGAAGATTTCTTACATGAATTACAAGAAGAAACATTTTCTAAATATGATTGTGTGACGATTGGTGAAGCACCTGGAGTACCTTATGAGCAATACGGTGATTTTATTGGAGACAATGGCTACTTTTCAATGATTTTTGATTTTAGATATGCAGACCTTGATGTAGCTTCTGGTAGTGAGTGGTTTAAGAGGGTCGATTGGAATGTATTAGATCTAAAGAAATTAATCTTCACTAGTCAAATGGAAATCCAAAAAGCGGGCTGGGGAGCAAACTTTCTAGAAAATCATGATCAAAATCGATCAATAAGCAAGTATATAAAGGAAGAAGCAAATCGACATTTCCATTCTGCGACAATGCTAGGAGCGATGTTTTTCTATCTTCGAGGTACACCTTTTATTTACCAAGGTCAAGAGATTGGTATGACTAATTTTGAACGAAAAAGTATTGAGGAATTTGATGATATTTCAAGTATTGATCAGTATTATCGTTCCATGAACGAAGGCTTTAGTGCAGAAGAAGCATTGCACTTTATGAACTTGCGAAGCCGTGATAATTCAAGAACGCCATTTCATTGGAATGCTAAAGGATATGGTGGATTCTCAGAAGTAAAGCCTTGGTTAGGAATGAACGAGAATTACAAAACGATTAATGTGGAACAACAAGAGCAAGACCCTGATTCCATCCTACACTTTTATAAAAAAATCATTCAAGTTAGACAGTCAAGTGAGACAAGCGATTGTTTAATTTATGGAGAGATTGAGCCTATTTTAGAAGAGCATCCAACGATTGTTGCATACAAACGTAAGTTGAATGATGAAGAGGTTGTTTGTTATTTCAATTTTTCATCTGAGAGCCAAAAAGTCGAAGTGGATCATTATAAATATAATGTTTTACTAGACAATTACAAAGAAGAAAAAGAAACGATATCGGAGCAGGAATGGTCTTTAAAGCCATATCAAGCACTAGTACTTCAAAAGAAAGAAGCGAGCCATCATGAGTGGAAATAGATACGAACGTATAGGGAAAGAAATTGTTAATGTCATTGGTGAGGGTAATATCGAATCGTATGTTCATTGTGCAACAAGGTTACGCTTTTCCATTAAAGATCGCGAAAAGATTGATGATGAGGCAATTGAAAAGATTGATGAAGTAAAAGGCGTATTTTTTAATGCTGGTCAATATCAGGTCATTTTAGGTACTGGTACGGTCAATAAAGTCTACTCCGCCTTAAGAGGGGGCCAGCCTGATCAGGAGGATGAGCAACCGAAAGAGGAAGCACCTTCTAATAGAAAGGATAAGGGACTAAGAAAGGCTGTACGAACGTTGGCCGATATCTTTATTCCTATTATTCCAATCATTGGGGCAACGGGTTTATTCCTTGGGTTAAAGGGTGTGTTGTTTAGTGATGCGCTCTTAGGTTTAATGGGCATGAGCATTAATGATATTCCTAGTTATCTGCAAACACTTATATCCGTTCTGACAGACACAGCTTTTGCCTTTTTACCAGCACTAATCTGTTGGTCTGCATTTAGGAATTTTGGCGGTATGCCTATCATTGGTTTTGTACTTGGGCTAATGCTAGTCTCTCCTGCTCTTCCGAATGCGTATGCGGTAGCAGACATCAATAGTGGAGTTGAACCGATTATTGCTTTCGGCTTCATACCGATTGTTGGTTATCAAGGTAGTGTGTTAACGGCTCTAGTAGTTGGGATCCTTGGGGCAAAGCTTGAGAAGAAGTTAAGGGCTGTCATGCCGAATGCATTAGATTTAATTTTTACTCCTTTCTTTGTTTTATTATGTATGATGATTACTGGTTTACTCATTTTAGGACCTTTATTGCATTTTGTGGAAACAGGATTAATAACAGTTGTTACTCAACTTATCCATGCTCCGCTTGGTATTGGCGGACTGTTGATTGGATTTATCTACCCGTTAGCAGTTATAACGGGAATGCATCATTTATTTATCATGATCGAAACAACTCTGCTTTCGAATACTGGGTTTAATCCCCTAATTACTCTTTGTGCGATGTACGGATTTGCAAATGCTGGTACTTGTTTGGCGATTACAATTAAAGCGAAAAAAAGTACGATAAAGGTTATGGGGGCAAGTGCAACTGCTACACAATTACTAGGTGTTAGTGAACCGGCCTTGTTTGGAGTCGTTATGAGGTATAGCATGAAGCCGCTTTATGTTATGATAGCTTGTTCCGCTGTTGGAGGTGCGATTCTTTCCTTATTAAATATCCAAGCAAATTCATATGGTTTGGCTGTGGTTCTTTCTCCTTTAATGTACATTTATGAGTGGAATCAGCTAGTCGCTTATATCTTGGTTTCTATTCTGATCTTTGCTTCTGCACTTATCATTACTTACTTATTTGCAGTTCCAAAAGAAGTCATGGTAGAAGACCAAGATCAGAAACTAAGCAAGGTGAGTTAATATCTTTTAAAATGAAAAGGCATTACATCATTAAGCCGAGGTAATTGATGTGAAAGAGGATAATGAGGTAGTGATTTATTATAAATTCATGAACCAGTTATCTATTGTAGTTTAAAAGTAGTGAATATAGTTAACACATGTGGAGTGCCTAGCGCAACGGTGAGGTAAAAAGGGGCTTTGGGTAATAAGTGATTCGGATACACCTATGGAGAAAGTTTAATATTACAAACTGAATCAGCACAGTAACTAACTATATATTTAACATAAAAACGCTCGGGATAAATCCCCAGCGTTTTTAACTATTTAACGGAGACAGTTTCTTCAAAGGAAAGTCCCAAATAACTATATTTTATAATAACTTTGTTGATTTTTTTATCCCGCATTAACGGGCAGTAATACCCCCACCTCTAAGCTTGAGTGAATCAAAAAGAGGCGAAGGTGGGGGATATAACTGCCCGTAAAAGCTAAGGTAAGTCTCGCTATCCATCAGTGGGGGATAAGGAACCCCCCACTGATGGAAGTCTCGCTTTATCATCGCTAAACGGTTAATCCATAGCTTTTATCACTTTCAGTAGCAGTACCATTATCTAGTTTTGCAAATTGTGTGGCTGGAGATGTGTTCGATTGGATTGTTACATCTCCTATATTAACAAAATGATAATTTCTTGCTTCACTATTAGAATCATCAGAAATAATAAAGCCTTTTAACGGATGGCTAACCTGTATCTTTTGTTTTGAAGGTTCCTCATTGTTATTAATTAACACCTTTTTAACCTTAACATCATTAACACCTTTATTTCCTATTCCAACGATTACTATATGTTCATCAAGTGATGTAGCAACTGTACCAATAACCAAAGGTGGATTATATTTAACAAAAGAAAAAAGCCCGATCGATATAATTAAAAGCATTAATACAGTAATCAAACCTATTGTTTTCAATTTATTCAACACCTCCATTTCTTGAAGCTTACCAGTTAGTAAATAGCCTGGCAAAGTACTTTATGTATAAAACGATAGTAGACATCTGCTCTGCTGAAAGATGAACAACGAATTGATTTCGAAATGGATAATTCTCAGCTAACAAAGGAAGTTATGTGTTAGAAGTTGAATTGACAAGTTAGGGGGACCGCTCCATATGTAGAATATGTCTTAATACAGTAATAGTAAATGTTCTTTCTTCTTAAATAAACGTTTGTTTAAGTTCAACAAGGCATTACGAATAAACGAAAAGGGCTTGGAGTGAATCCAAGCTTTTTGTGCTATTTAGTCTCAAAATCCTACTGTGTTTTAGTAACTTATTTGAATTGTGATTTTATATTTTCTCCACTTTTTAACCTTATTTGAGAGGGGCCTATAATATTTTAATCATTAAAAAGAATGAGTTAGTTTTCCTTATATTTTCCAAACAAATCTATTATTGGAAAATATAGGAGGTAATTCAAATGTGATAATAGAGGATACTAGCATGGATGTCGAAAATTGCTGAATGATAGATAAAGCTAAAAAGTTGATAGATTTTCAAGAAAATTCGATAGATTATCCTCTCTCTCCATCATCACCAAAAAGCTCACTGCATCTAGTGCTTCTTTTGTTCTTTATAGGAAGAATTGGTTGCGACAACATAAAAAAGAGAATTATATTGTAATATATCAAAAAAGTTATTATAATAGTTTTCATTGAGGAGACAAATGTCTTTGTCTGGTGGAATGTGAAGGGTGAGGCAATTCATCGAGAAATTCATCACCTAGAGATCTATTAGCAACGACTTCTAGTAGATGAACTCTCGGACTAGCCTTGGCGGGTTTTTAATAAGAGTCATCTATTATTCATGTATATCGATTTGCAAGTTTATAAATTTATCTTAAATTATTGGGGGATACTTATGAAAAGTATACTGAAAAAGTGGAATCAGTTAAGTCTGGTAAAACAAATAATGATAGGTTTGATTATTGGGATTGTCTTGGCTGTAACGATCCCAGAAGCAGCAAAGTCTGTTACAATTTTAGGTTCTTTATTTGTAGGTGCTTTGAAGGCGATTGCACCTGTGTTGGTACTCTTCTTGGTTATGTCGGCCATCGCTCAACATAAGAGTGGTCATCAAACGAATATGAAATCAGTTATTATCCTATACCTTTTGGGAACCTTTTTAGCTGGTTTGATCGCTGTTATTGTAAGTTTTATTTTTCCTGTAAGTTTAACACTTGTAAAGGGTGCTGAAGGTGTGACGCCTCCTGGTGGTATTGTAGAGGTTCTCAAATCGTTACTGCTAAACGTTGTTGATAACCCAATTAAAGCAATTTTTAATGCGAACTATATCGGTATTTTAGCGTGGGCGATAATCCTTGGCTTGGCTTTACGAAATGCAGCTGATACGACAAAAACGATGATTTCTAATTTTTCAGATGCTGTTTCCAAAATGGTTACATGGGTAATTAAGCTTGCACCATTGGGAATCATGGGTCTAGTCATTGAGTCTATTACGACAAATGGAATTGAATCGTTGCTAAGCTATGGAAAATTACTTGGCGTTTTAATCGGTTGCATGATTTTTGTAGCACTGGTTGTCAATCCGATTATCGTGTTCCTAGTGATAAGACAAAACCCTTATCCGCTTGTTTTTAAGTGTTTAAAGGAAAGCGGGATTACAGCATTCTTTACACGTAGCTCAGCTGCAAATATTCCTGTAAATATGAGATTATGTAAAAACCTAGGTTTGGATAAGGATAGTTATTCAGTATCCATTCCATTAGGCGCAACGATCAATATGGCTGGTGCGGCTGTTACTATTTCTGTTTTGACACTTGCAGCGGTTCATACACTTGGGATTCAAGTGGATCTTCCTACAGCAATAATCCTTAGTGTAGTGTCAGCTATATGTGCTTGTGGTGCTTCAGGGGTCGCAGGTGGATCTTTATTACTGATTCCTCTAGCATGTAGCCTATTTGGAATTCCAGCTGATGTTGCTATGCAGGTAGTTGGAGTAGGCTTTATCATAGGAGTTTTACAAGACTCTTTTGAAACGGCACTTAACTCATCCACGGATGTACTTTTTACGGCAGCAGCTGAATTTAAAGAGTGGCGTGAAGAAGGGAAAAAAATAGATATTCGCAAAGCAATATAAAGAAGATATCCGCTTATCTGCGATTGAACTGCATCCCGAATGTTAGGCTCGACTAACATTTAGGGGTGCAGTTTTTTTATGTTTAGCAAAAACATTATATCGATAAGCTGATATTTATTGTTATTGCTATTATGAGTTTTAGTTGAAAAAACAATAAAGTGAAGAAGTTTTATATTTTTTGAATACCAAAAATTTTACAATAATTTTACATGACCTTAATAAATGATTAGGAAAACTGTTATATACTTGCTCTTTAAAGGAAAAAAATAGGTACTTGCTGCCAGTTGACTGGCGTATAAAATCAGTGAAAATAGGAAAGGTCGGATTTATTTAGGGAGTAAACTTAAACTGTCCGTGAAGGTTAGTTAAGTGCAATAAACAAAAAATGGAAAAACACTTATGGTAGCTTTCTAGATTAGTTTCTTTTGAATCTGCTTGACTTAGCTGCATGATTTTGAATTTTTGCCACTTTATTCTGCATAGCTTTGATTATCATGTAGGTCATTGGGGAGGCAGCGAAGGAATGTTCAAAAACAAAAATAAAATGGTAATTTCGTGGGGGTATCAGCTTGGACTCGGCTATATCATCTTTTATTAATGATTTTAATTTTCTCATGTTCCTATTATTTACTTTGATGTATTCGTATCAGTTTGTATACATGTTTGTTGCATTTAAAGCGAAAAAAGATTTTAAACCTAGGAAACAGAATGTTCATCAAAAAAAATACGCAGTGATCATTGCTGCGCGAAATGAAGAACTCGTTATTGGGCACCTGATCAAAAGTATAAAAAATCAGAAGTATCCGAAGGAATTAATTGATATTTTTGTTATTGCAGACAACTGTACCGATAACACTGCCCGGGTTGCAAAGAAAGCGGGTGCTATCGTTAGGGAGCGCTTCAATACGGATCGGGTTGGAAAGGGATATGCTCTCGACTTTATGATAAAAATCATCGAGAAGGAATATTCATCCAGTAAGTATGAAGGATATTTTGTGTTTGATGCCGATAATCTTCTTGATGAGAACTATATAGCGGAGATGAACAAAACTTTCAATCAAGGTTACAGAGTCATCACCAGTTACAGAAACTCCAAGAACTATGACCAGAATTGGATTTCTGCCGGATACGCACTCTGGTTCCTACATGAAGCTGAATATCTCAACCTTCCAAGAATGGTTCTTAACTCCAGTTGTGCCATTTCTGGTACAGGATTTCTGGTACATGCTGAATTGATCAAAGACAATGGAGGGTGGATCCACCATCTCCTTACAGAAGACATTGAGTTTTCTGTTGCTCAGATTATTAAAGGCGAAAAGATTGGATACTGCAAAAGCGCCATGTTCTATGACGAGCAACCGGTCACCTTTACCCAATCCTGGTATCAAAGATTACGATGGGCGAAGGGTTTCTATCAAGTTTTCGCTAAATATGGCCGGGATTTAGTTGGTAGTATTTTTCGAGAAAAGCATAACAGATTTTCATGCTACGATATGACTATGACGATCATGCCGGCCATGCTCGTTTCCAGTTTAAGCATGATAGTGAACGGATTCTTCTACTTAGCTGGTTTTTTTGAATTATTTGGTGGGAAAGAGCTTATCCATGTAACGACTATCGCCATGTTAAAATCCACTGGTTGGTATTATGGACTCCTGTTTATACTTGGCTTCATTACGACCATAACGGAATGGAGAAACATTCATTGTTCTGGCTGGAAAAAGATTGCTTATACATTTACCTTTCCATTTTTTATGTTTACCTATATACCTATTTCTGTCGTGGCCTTGTTTAAGCATGTTGAATGGAAACCAATTGCTCATACCGTAGTGAAATCAGTTGATGAAGTACGATAATGACACGATTTGGAATATGAGTTATACTTTTGTTCGTAAAGCGAACCTCCATCAGTGGAGGTTTTTCTTTATAACTCATTGATTGTTAGCGTGTGCAACATGTTCGCAATTCAGTTGAAAAAGCAGCTATTCAAATCCAAATATAGTATGTTCCCATACAATCATAGTGAGTCTTTCTATATTATTTTTGTTATGCATCTTTTCATTGTTATAGGAAACCTTCAGTGATTTTTAGTCTCGGGATTATGGTAATTTGTAGTGCAGAAATATGGATTGAGCAAAAGGATTTAATTAGACAGTGGTTAAACTTAATCGTGCGATAAGAAGAATCTCCATTTAATCAATTTACACATGTGAAATGATCAAATGGTTTTTTTGTCGTTTGTTAAGAAAAATTTAGAAGTCATCATCTGAAAATTAATATTTCCTTTTCTCAATAATCTGAAGAAAGCTAATTGAAATTCTCAAAATACATATGTGGATCAAGATAGTTAGTGGTCTAACGGAGTATTAATTATAAAAAAACAGAAAATGCTGAAAATTAAATACGTATTTTAAAATTTATTATTGTGTTTTTTAGTGATAACTATTATCATTAAGTTAGAAGTAATAATGGTTATCAATTAAAGATGAAAACAATACTTAAATAGCGTCATTTGGAACGTTAAAAGCAGAAATATGATCAGAAGGTATGATAAGTCAGTTACAATTTATAAACAATTTTACACATTAAGAATAGAGAATTTATTTTAAATACTGTACAGACTACTCGCCGGATTTATCCCACCTTAACGGGCAGTAAAACTCCGACTTCGAGATTCGAGAGAAGCAAAGAAGATAAGTGGGAGATAACTGCCCGTAAAGATCCGATAAGTCTCGCTAACCATCAGTGGGGATGAAGAA
>NZ_JAIQUM010000023.1 GCF_020075705.1 Metabacillus rhizolycopersici
GTTTTCAGTACAGGGTAAAACCACCAATAAAGGATACGTTATATACTCACTATCTGCGGTATCTACATTATGGAATGAAGAACCTATTTTCATTCCTAGGTTGAGAGCGAGAGATCATGAATGTTTTTATTGTCTATAATTGTGATTGTGTTAACTAGGTTTGTATAGAGTATTGATCCCGATACTTTAGGCTCAGTTACTTTTATCCCACCTTAACGGGCAGTAAAACTCCGACTTCAAGATTCGAGAGAAGCAAAGAAGATAAGTGGGAGAGGGAGATAACTGCCCGTAAAGATCCGATAAGTCTCGCTAACCATCAGTGGGGGATAAAGAAAACCCCCACTGATGGAAGTCTCACTTTATTGTTTAGTTACTTCACGGTCATTCAATGGTTGGACTGGACGATGATTATCAGAGAAAATTTTTTGGAAAGCATCTATTTGTTCTCTAGCCATTTCGATTGGCTGCTCCAATACAATCCATTTTACTTCTTCCGTACAAGGCGGAGTTGTTAAAGATCCGTTGTAAATAAACGATTTCTGATCGTTAGGAAGTAAACTAGGTAAATTCACCGTTGTATTTAATTCTATATCTTTTTCTGTTTCTTTTTCCGGAAGGTTCGACCATATATTCGATAACGCTTCGTTTTCTTTTCCTTCTTTGATCATAATCCCTAGAACAGCAAGATTCCCTGTATCATTTTTATGTACTAAGTGAAGTTCCATATCGAAGTTTTTCCCATTGAATTGGTGTTCACTTGGAGTATGAAAATGAAATTGAACGAGATTATATGTAGTTCCATCCAATATAATAGAATTATTTTCAGCTTTAAAATTCGCCTGAATCGTATGTCCGTTATTCATTAAAGTGAATTTAGTCGGTTGATAATTAATGTCGATTTTATCCAATTCTTTGTTTGGATTTATTTGAGAAATCTCAATATTAATTGGAGATTGTTCTGCTCCATTTACACATGCAGAAAAAGCCGGATCAAGTTCTCCCCAATGTTCAGGTCCTGTTTTTCCTTCGTAGGACCAGTGAGTTTGATGATTCTCAGCTACAGGTTTCGTTTCCTTTGATTCCTGAACTAGTGTTTGTGTATTTCCAGTCGAACATGCAGCTAATGTAAGACATAATGATGCTGATAAAAAAGAATAGTAAAATTTTCTGCGATTCATTAGTATTTCTCCTTGTTAGAATATTATTTATATTTGTACGTTTAATATGAGGGGAACTAAAGATGTTTTATCCCGCATTAACGGGTAGTAATATCCCCACATCTAAGCTTGAGTGAATCACAAAGAGGCGAAGGTGGGGGATAACTGCCCGTAAAAGCCCGATAAGTCTCGCTATCCATCAGTGGGGGATAAGGAAAACCCCCACTGATGGAAGTCTCGCTTTATATATTAAATATTACCAAAATAGTATTTTTAACCCAACATCCATAAGCACTATTTTTTAGTCCTGAATTTTTGATGAATTGGTTTCCGTTCTTATAATATCTGATTAGGTTAACTGAAAATATACTAGCATCATTATGTGAATTAGATTTACATTAGTAGTTTTATATAATTACTGTATAAGTAAATAAGTTTAAGTGAGACTGAGAGAACAATGTAGGTTATTCTCATCAAATTTTAACATTGGTGTAACTGAATTTTCATTTATTATAGTTATCATTATAAACAACGAACCATAAATGAAAATTTAAGACAAATCTTAAGTGAATTTTGGGAGGTTGTTATGATGTTTGCAAAATTTGAAGTAAAACCATTGTTTGAAGGGCAAGTTCATGAACGTCATCAGTTTAAGCTAAAAATACATGGGTATCATTACCAAGGTCTTTTCCATGATGAAGAAATCCAATGGTTTAATCCACACCTAAAAATAAACTTAAGAAAGATCACCTTGTAGATATTGAATCAAAGGTAAGTGACTTGATGACAAATCACTTACAGCAAGATTTTAAAGTAAAATCTTTATTTGAGGGACAAATTCATGAACGTCATCAGTTTAAACTGAAAATACATGGATACGACTATCAAGGACTTTTCCATAATGGAGAAATCCAATGGTTTAATCCACACCCCAAAAATAAACTTGAGGAAAATCATCTTACAGATATTGAATCAAAGGTTTATGATTTGGTGATAAATTATTTAAAATAATATTAACAATGATACTTAGAAGCCTTGACTATAATTTTTTGGTACCATGTAGAAATTATTGTTGTTACTATCTAAAGTTATTCTAAGAACACCTTATGTTTATAGCCTTACATGGCAACATAAGGTGTTTTTGTTAATTTAAATTATCAAATACATCATTTGTCAAATAAGGAAATTACTAATAAGAACTCGCCCTTAAGATAACTCATAAAGAAAAAATATGCTTTTCTTGTTCAATAATTCGGCGCTTTTCTAAAGTAATGTACCTCTATTCTAAGTAAGCAGAAAATTAAAGAGATTCAGTTACTGGAAGGTGGCGATGTTATTGTCACAGTGCTTTTTTCTAGGAAATTGGCCGATATAGTGGATGGTTTATACTTATAACGAATCGCGTGCGAAGAATAATGAGTCGAGCATTGAAATCCAATACTCGACTCATTATTTTAGTTATATTCAAAAATGTAAACAAAGTTGTTTTCGCTTTACTGTCATAAAGCTTATTCAACGTTATTGTCTCTTGCTTTTACAAAAAAATAGGCAGTTATCCAAGAAGTAATTGGAATAATCAGAGCTATACCAATTCCGGCACAAAATATCGTGATCATTTCAGCACTAAATACTTTTGAATTTACGATGGTTCCAATAGGATAAGATAAATCTTTAAACCATATCAGTAACCCTAAATAGCCTCCAAAGAAAGCAAAAAATAACGTATTCGTATTTGTTCCTAAAATATCCTTCCCAATACTTAATCCAAATTTAAATAATTCTTTCCTGCTAATAAGTGGATTATGATTCAATATTTCGCGCATGGGAGATGCAATGGCAATCGCAACATCAGTAATTGCACCGATTGTACTCATAATAATCACGGCAGCTCCAATTTTAACAAAATCCACTCCAATATAAAGGGAAAAGATACTAAGCTCTTCTGCTTCTTCTTCACCAAATCCCTGAATCATAGCATTTTCTGTCATGATGAGAATAAAAAGGAGTAAAATAACAATTGTGATCATAGTAGAAATGAATGCTGTTATTGTTTTGCGGTTCACTTCATTAATATAAAATAGCGTAATACAGCTAATCACTATAGATGCAATCAATGTTAAGACAATCGGATCAACAGTTGGATCTGTCATAAAAAGTATGGTAAGAAAGAGTACACCAAAGTTTAAGAATAGAGCAATAAAAGACCGTGCTCCTTTTTTTCCACCAATAAGGATCATCAATATAAATAAAATCGCTCCCAGTATCACTAATACATTCATGTTCTTGCCCTCTTTCGATTAACAAAAAAGATAGTCGTATATAGACCAATCGGTATCGTTAACACGATTCCAATACCACCAGCTAAGGCTCGAGCTAATTCCAATGAAAGGTTCATGGAAAGGGTATACGCCAATGGAGAACCATTCTTCAAATACAAAACAAGCATAGGAATGGAACCACTTATATAGGCAAAAAACAAAATATTTGTCATGGTTCCCATAATATCTTTTCCAATATCCAATCCTGAAGCTTTGAGTGCTTTTACTGGTATGTTGCTATTATTTTCATACAACCCAAAGATAGAAGAAGACATTGTAATAGCCACATCCATTACGGCTCCTAAAGATCCGAGTAATACACCTGCCATAAACACCATTTGATAAGGACGAGTTAGAAATTGCATTTCTTCATATCGAAGGCCTTTTTCTGCAGTTAACCACATAACAAGATAGGTAATTAATAGTGAAATAAACGTTCCTAAAATGGTCGCAACAATAGCTGCATATGTTTTTTCATTCAAACCGTTAACGAGTAACAAAGAAATGACAGTGAAGATAATAACACTGATACTGCATATCAATAACAAACTTATGTTTGATTTATTAATAAACACATCTAATGCATATGACAACAAAACGCCATTGACTGCCAAACTTATAATAGAAAACAGTCCTTGTTTTTTTCCAACGATAAGTAAAGTAAAGATAAAAATCCACGCGATAATCAAAACTTGTTTATCGCGTTTTACGTCTTTTATGGTACCAGTTAAAACTGTACTTTCCTCTGTGTTTGTATCTATTAAAACAAACAATTCATTTCCAACACGGTATTCTTGATCATAAGCTCCGGATGATGAATACTTATTAGTTAAATGGATAAGCTGTCCTTTTTCTTCTCCATTTTTTAATTTGGCTATTATATGCTGAGTGAATAGATGATCTTCATTATCATATATATCAGTAATTTCAGTAGTATCTTCCAGATTTGTTTTGATTACTTCAGCTATTGAACGTTCATAGAATGAGTAATTGTGATTAACAAAAAAAACAGAGACGGCAAAACAAAGTGCTATTATGAAGTACAAAATCATTTGTTTGTAAGTCATTTTCTTAAATTTGTTTACTATAACATTCAAATAAAACCCTCCAACGATTAGGATGGAACAAAGTGTATAAAATTTTAGATTTATTGATTGCAAAAACGAATTGATATTTAAAAAAAGTGCATTGTTCTGGGGAACAGAGTGTGTAAAGCACAGGAGTCTCGCCAAATGACGGTACTCAGCAATGGACTTAGAATAGCAAGAATGTTTTTTAATCGTCAAGAGATTCTCAAAGATAGGAATGGAGAAAATCCCCCATCCTTAAGACGTGATAGCGGCTAGGTGGGGGAAGAAAGATATTTTTCCGGAAAAGTTTTCGTTCACATCTGGTACATAAGATACTTTTTTGTTACAATACTATCATACGAATATATGTTCTGTTGATGAAAGTGTGTGAAATAGTAATTCTTAATTTTGGAATACCTAATAATCAAAGCTAATCCTTTACACGATTAAAAAACGTCTCGATCATGGTTTTCAAATATTGCAGAGTAGGTTCATCCTTTAAATTACCTAGCATGCCCTGTATAACTGGAATTCTAGGTGCATCCATTTCAATTTCTTCAATTAATACATCAAGTGTAACGATGATGTCCTCATGCTCGCCTTTATTTTTGGCGATTTTTATTTGTCTTATTATATCCTCTTTAGTAGGTTCTGGGTAAAGTTCAGACATTTTATTAACAAAATCATTTGTTAAGATAGGTTCTTCGGTTGACTGTGTAAAACCTGTAACTAAGTCGTCGATTCTTTTTAAAATAAATACTGATAGTTTGTGGAAATCAATGTTTACTTTATCAAAGATGACCAGCTTTATATAGGCTTGAACAATTCCTTGAAGAATCATGTTTAAGTCATAAAAATAATGATCAATTTTTTTATCGCCATACATATTTAGTAGTGACGTCTGATATGAGCTTCCCATCTCATGATTAATTTTTCGAATGAACTCCTCAATTTCAGGATTAAGCGGAATCGTTTGTTCACGAGTTAACATAATAATAAAGTCTTTGTTTTTGTGAATTTGGTTAAATTGCATTTCTAACTGGGCTATAAACATTTCTCGTGGTGTTAAATCTTTTGTTAATAGTGAGTCTAGTGTAAATTGTATGGATTGGAATTGATATTTAAAGGCTGCAAGCAATAACGACTCTTTTGATTTAAAATAAAGATAAAATGCACCCTTTGACATTCCACAAGAATCAACAATTTCTTGAATTGAAGTCGATGAATAGCCTTTTTTAGCAAAAAGACTGATTCCCGCCTCAATAATCTTCTTTTCTTTTTCCTTCATCTTTATCACCTTTTAGAGTTTTTTATCTATTTTTATTGTTCAACGAATGAAGCTCTCATGTAGTAATCGATAGTAAATGAAAGTTCATTAGCTGGGAATACTATCCTATTATCATCACCTGTTCACATTTACAAAAAATTAATATCATATAATTTTCGAAAATGTTGACTATGAACGCATGGTCATTTATATTGTTAATTATTGTGACCGATAAGTCAATTGAACTTAAATGAGTTGGGGGATAATATGAATAGCATAATTAATTTTGTCTTACGAAACAAGTTTGCAGTATGGCTTCTGACGATTATTATAACGATAGCTGGATTGTATGCTGGATTAACAATGAAGCAGGAGACGATACCGAATATTACGACTCCTATTATATCAATAACAACAGTATATCCAGGGGCAACACCTGAAGATGTAGCAGAGCATGTTTCAGAGCCAATTGAGCAAGTCGTTCAAAATCTAAATGGAGTTAATGTTGTAAGCTCAAACTCCTTACAAAATGCGTCATCCATTCAGATAGAATATGGTTTCGAAAAAAATATGGATAAAGCAGAGGACGAACTAAAACGTGCAATAGAAAACATTGAATTACCTGAAGGAGCAAATGAGCCTTCTGTTACAAGAATAAGCTTAAATGCCTTTCCAATTCTTGCCCTTAGTATCGCAAATGACGATCAATCATTGACAGAACTTACCTCAACTGTTGAAGAACAAATTCTTCCCGCTTTGAAAGGTGTCGATGGTGTAGCGTCTGTTCAAATAGCTGGACAACAAATTGAGGAAGTAGAATTTACATTTAATGATGAAAAAATGAAGGAATATGGGCTGGATAAGGAAACCGTGCAAAACCTGATTAAGGGTGCTGACGTGACATTCCCACTAGGCGTATTCACATTAGATGATACAGAGAAATCAGTTGTTGTTGATGGTAACATCGTAACAATCGATGATTTGAAAAATTTAGAAATTCCAGTAATGCCTGCTAATACAGGAGCAGGTCAAGAGGCAATGCAAGGAAATCAAGCTGCTAATATGACTCCACAGTCAGGTCAGGGTGCGGCTGGTAGTCAAGCACTTGAACTTCCGACTATAAAGCTATCAGAAATTGCTGAGATCAAATTAGTCGGAAAAGCTGAGTCGATTTCAAAAACAAATGGTAAAAAAGCAATTGGTATTCAAATTGTGAAAGCAGCAGATGCGAATACTGTTGATGTAGCAAATGGAGTAAAGGAAGAATTAGCTACGTTTGAAGATGAAATAAAAGGCTTAGATGTTGTTTATACACTCGATCAAGCAACACCAATTGAAGAGTCTGTCCACACAATGCTGAGTAAAGCTGTGTTTGGAGCACTTTTCGCCGTTGTGATTATTCTCTTATTTTTAAGAGATATTAAATCAACATTAATATCGATTATTTCAATCCCATTATCTTTATTAATTGCGATTATCATCTTAAATCAAATGGATATTACACTTAACATGATGACGTTAGGCGCAATGACAGTTGCCATTGGTCGTGTCGTTGATGATTCCATCGTTGTTATTGAAAACATTTACCGAAGAATGGCTCTTAAGGGAGAACCTTTAAAAGGAAAAGTGTTGGTTCGTGAGGCAACAAAGGAAATGTTTATACCGATTATGTCATCTACAATTGTTACGATTGCGGTATTCTTACCGTTAGCACTTGTTAAAGGTATGATTGGTGAATTATTCTTACCATTCGCGTTAACGATGGTATTTGCGCTTTTAGCATCATTATTAGTAGCGGTTACGATTGTGCCGATGATGGCGCACAGTTTATTTAAGAAAAACCTCTATGGTGAAGGCATGAAAGTGAAACACGATGCACACAAACCAGGGAAGTTTACTGGGGCATATCGTTCCATTTTAAACTGGTCGTTAAATCATAAATTCATTACATCAGCGATTGCAATCGTCATGTTAGTCGGTAGTTTATTCCTTATTCCGGTTATTGGGGTAAGCTTCCTATCGTCTGATGAAGAAAAAATGTTGATGGTTACTTATTCACCAGAACCCGGTGAAACGAGGGAACAAGCTGAAAAACAGACAGAAATTGCCGAAGATTTCTTTATCGAGAGAGAAAATGTAAAAACAGTTCAGTATTCATTAGGTAGTGAAAATCCAATGAATCCTGGTGATACAAATAGTGCCGTTTTCTTTATAGAATATGAGGATGATACACCAAACTTTGGTGAAGAAAAGGAAAAGGTTATTGAAGATTTGAAAGCTACCGTAAGTGGTGGCGGTGAGTGGAAATCACAAGACTTTATGTCTACAGGCTCAAGTAACGCAATTACGATGTATGTTTATGGAAATAGCATGGAAGAAATTGAACCTGTTGTAAAAGACATTCAAAAAATCATGGAGAGTCATGATTCACTTGAAAAAGTCGAGTCAAGTATATCGGAAACATATGATGAATTTACATTTGTGGCAGATCAAGAAAAGCTAAGTAAGCTTGGATTATCGGCAGCACAAATCGGGATGGAGCTAAGTCCAACGAGAGAACGTCCTATTTTAACAAAGGTTGAAAAGGATGGAAAAGAACTTAATGTGTACCTTCAAGTGGAAGAGTCAATTGATACTTTAACTGATTTAACAGATAAAACGATTCAATCACCACTTGGAACAGAAGTGAAGATTAAGGACGTTGTCGATGTTAACGAAGGTGAAACATCTAATACTGTTACAAGACGTGACGGCAAAATCTACGTTCAGGTTTCAGGAAACATTAAGACTGATGATGTTGCGAAAGTATCAACAGATGTTCAAGCAGAAGTGGATGATTTAGATGTGCCATCTTCAATTGAAGTCAATATGGGTGGAGTAACAGAGGATATTCAAGAATCATTCACACAGTTAGGTCTTGCGATGTTAGCAGCTATCGCGATTGTGTATTTCATTCTTGTTGTTACATTTGGTGGTGGCTTGGCACCATTTGCGATTCTGTTCTCATTACCATTCACGATTATCGGTGCGCTTGTTGGTTTATGGATCGCAGGTGAAACATTGAGTGTCAATGCGATGATGGGTGCATTAATGCTAATCGGTATCGTTGTTACGAACGCGATTGTGTTAATTGACCGTGTCATCAATATGGAAAAACAAGGTCTAAGTACGCGTGAAGCATTATTAGAAGCTGGAACAACCCGTCTTCGCCCAATTCTAATGACAGCTCTTGCAACAATTGGCGCATTAATTCCATTAGCATTAGGTCTTGAAGGCAGTGGGATGATTTCTAAAGGGCTTGGAGTAACCGTTATTGGTGGTCTAGTCAGTTCAACGCTCTTAACACTAGTGATCGTACCGATTGTTTATGAGTTAATAAGTAAGCTTCGTCGAAAAAAATCATTAGTTGAAGAAGAATAAGCTATCAAGATGGGGATCTGACTTTAATAAGTCAGGTCCCTTTCGTTCATTATTTTAATCAAGAACAATTGTAACTTGAGCCCAGATTAACGAAATGACGCGCATGTTTCCTTTGAATGGGCATATACATATATGTACAAGGAAGATTGGGGGAAAGGTCATGAGTAATCTATTATTTCTAATTGTTGTTCTTTTATTATTAAGCCTTATTATTGGATTTAAGATGCTTATTCAAATATGGGGAAAGAAATATCGTTACAAAAGTACATGGGAAATGGTCTATTCTGAGGAGAGAATGAATGACCGGAGCCGTAAATTGAAACGAACTTGAAGATGAAAAACAGGGGTCGACTTGGACTCCTGTTTTTTTATTAGGGCATTTACTAGTTGAGTTGAAATATTTGGATGAACCGACCTCGGTGAATGTTTACGTCGTAAAGGTGATTGCTTGCGGGCACGATTGCAAATACTATTGCTGTCACACGAGCTATACACATAATTCGCGAAAAAATTTGACCATTCTAAATAGGGATGGAATATATATAAACCTAGAGATAACAAATTGTTCTTTCGTCGTCTTTATAGTATATTTAGAACACGAATTCTATAAAAAGAGGTTATTGCTAATGAGCTTACAACAGGAAATAAATAAACGTCGTACGTTTGCCATCATCTCCCACCCTGATGCTGGTAAAACTACGTTAACAGAAAAGCTATTATATTTCGGACAAATTATTCGTTCGACAGGGACTGTAAAAGGAAAAAAATCAGGTAAATTTGCCGCGTCAGACTGGATGGAGATTGAGAAAAAACGGGGAATTTCTGTTACGTCTAGTGTCATGAGCTTCCCATATCATGAATTTCATGTCAATATTTTGGATACACCTGGACATGAAGATTTTAGTGAAGACACGTATCGAACATTAACAGCGGTTGATAGTGTTGTGATGATTATCGATTCAACAAAAGGTGTAGAGCCACAAACGATCAAGCTTTTTAAAGTGTGTCGCATGAGAGGTATTCCAATTTTTACATTTATCAATAAATTAGATCGTGAAGGTAGAGATCCACTAGAACTACTTGCAGAAATTGAAGAAGTGCTTGGGATCGAGTCATACCCAATGAATTGGCCAGTTGGTAGCGGAAAACGATTTTTAGGTATTTACGATCGTTTTAATGATCAATTTGTCCGTTTTAAAGGTGATGAGGAAGAAGAAATTTTCCCGATTAGTGAAATCGCAAACCATGGGTTAGAAGATGAACCTGTCTACCAAGATACATTAGGTGAAATTGAACTTCTTGAAGAGGCTGGAAATGAATTTTCACCTGAACGTGTAAAAAATGGGGAACTAACTCCTGTATTTTTTGGTAGTGCTCTAGCAAATTTCGGGGTTCAGACTTTTTTTGATACGTTCCTCCAATTTGCGGCACAACCACAGCCACGTAAAACAGATCAAGGCCTGGTAGAGCCAGAGAAGGATCAATTCTCAGGTTATATCTTCAAAATTCAAGCAAATATGAATCCAGCACACCGTGACCGGATTGCTTTTTTCCGTGTGTGTTCAGGAAAGTTTGAGCGTGGAATGAGTGTGAACCTTAGTCGCACGAATAAAACAATTAAGCTTAACCAAACGCAAGCCTTCATGGCGAAGGATCGCGATACCGTGGACGTAGCCTATCCAGGCGATATCATCGGTATCTATGATCCAAATATTTATCAAATCGGTGATACATTAGTTGAAGGAAAAGCTCAGTATCACTACGAAGAGCTTCCACAATTCCCGCCAGAACTATTCAAACGAGTTCAAGCGAAAAACGTCATGAAGTCGAAGCAATTTAGAAAAGGAATCGAACAACTTGTGCAAGAAGGTGCGATTCAGTTATTTAGACAGGAACTAAATGATTCGATGATCCTTGGTGCAGTTGGTCAGCTTCAGTTTGAAGTATTTGAGTACCGAATGAAGGCTGAATACAATGTTGACATTGAATTCACAGCTCTTGGGGAAAGAATTCCACGTTGGATTAAAAGCGAAAAATTTGAAAAACGATTCTTTGATTCAAGAAGCATGCTCGTTCGTGACCGCTATGGTGCGTATGCCGTGCTATTCGAAAATGAATTCACATTAAGATACTTCTTGGAAAATCAAAAGGAAATCGAACTAGTCGACCTTTTAGAGGAAAACGACTATCAAGGTGTTACATCATAAAGATAATGGAAAGGCTAATTCTTCGGAGTTAGCCTTTTTTGCGTAAGAGATTTGAGTGCCTGAAAAAGTAGGTATATTACTAGAAAGATGAGAGTTGCAAGATTATCTTGTGAAGTTGCTAGATTTTTATCCAAAGTTGCAAGATTAAGCCCCAAAGTTGCTAGATTATTTTAAAAACCTCATATTTATCAGAGGATTTGCCCTGTTTTTTAGGCGGGCTTTCATCATAATGTAAAAAAACACGAACTATAGTTCGTATTTTTGGTAATGTTCTATTGAAATGTGGTAAACTATTTATAGGAAAACTCTCTGAATGGAGGTTTATATGTGAGTGAGCAATTTGAATTGATCTCAAAATACAAGCCACAAGGTGATCAACCTAAAGCAATCGAGGCACTGGTCGAAGGAATCCAGCAAGGAAAGAAACAGCAAACATTGCTAGGTGCAACTGGAACAGGTAAAACCTTTACTGTTTCAAATTTGATAAAACAAGTAAATAAACCGACCTTGGTTATTGCACATAATAAAACGTTAGCGGGACAGCTATATAGTGAGTTTAAAGATTTTTTCCCGAATAATGCGGTTGAGTATTTCGTTAGTTATTACGATTATTTTCAGCCAGAGGCATATGTTCCACAAACGGATACATTTATTGAAAAAGACGCAAGCATTAATGATGAAATCGATAAGCTTCGTCACTCAGCTACATCGTCTTTGTTCGAGCGTAATGACGTCATTGTCATAGCTAGTGTTTCTTGTATCTATGGCCTCGGTTCTCCAGAGGAATATAAAGAGCTTGTTGTCAGCTTGAGAACAGGCATGGAAATTGAGCGTAACCAATTATTAAGAAAACTAGTAGACGTTCAATATGAACGAAATGATATCGACTTCCGAAGAGGAACATTCCGTGTACGCGGTGATGTTGTTGAGATCTTCCCTGCTTCTCGAGATGAGCAATGCATTCGTGTCGAGTTTTTTGGTGATGAAATCGATCGGATTCGTGAGGTTGATGCGTTAACAGGTGAGATTTTAGCTGAGCGCGAGCATGTGGCGATTTTCCCTGCATCCCACTTCGTAACGAGAGAAGAAAAGATGGAAATTGCGATTACTAACATTGAAGCAGAGCTTGAGGTGCAATTAGCGGAAATGCGTGAAAAGGGCAAGCTTCTTGAAGCGCAGCGTCTTGAGCAAAGAACGAGATATGATTTAGAGATGATGAGAGAGATGGGCTTTTGTTCGGGAATTGAAAACTATTCACGTCATCTAACCCTGCGTCCACCTGGATCAACACCCTATACATTGCTCGATTATTTTCCAGACGATTCTTTAATTGTCGTAGATGAGTCGCATGTGACAATCCCGCAAATTAGGGGGATGTTTAATGGTGACCAGGCGCGTAAACAGGTATTAGTCGATCATGGTTTTCGTTTGCCATCAGCATTGGATAATCGTCCGCTCCGTTTTGCGGAATTTGAAAGCCATATTGAAAACATTGTCTTTGTTTCTGCTACACCTGGACCGTATGAAATGGAACATACGCCAGAGATGATTGAGCAAATTATTCGACCAACAGGTTTGCTAGACCCAACGATTGACGTCCGTCCAATTGAAGGACAAATCGATGATTTAATTGGGGAAATCCAAGCTCGGGTAGAAAAAAATCAACGCGTACTCATTACGACGTTAACGAAAAAAATGTCTGAAGATTTGACGGATTATTTAAAAGAAATTGGGATAAAGGTAAATTATTTGCATTCCGAAATCAAAACACTAGAGCGGATTGAAATTTTACGAGAGCTCCGAATGGGAACATATGACGTGCTTGTTGGAATTAACCTCTTAAGGGAAGGATTAGATATTCCAGAAGTCTCATTAGTGGCAATACTTGATGCTGATAAAGAAGGATTTTTACGATCAGAACGTTCGCTTATTCAAACAATGGGTCGTGCAGCACGTAATGCGGAAGGCCATGTGATTATGTATGCAGATAAGATGACAAACTCAATGGAGCTCGCCATTAATGAAACAAAAAGGCGTCGTGAAATCCAACAGGCCTATAACGAAAAACATGGCATCACACCACAAACGATTCAAAAAGAAATTCGCGATGTGATCCGTGCGACGATGGCGGCAGAGGAGCAAGAAGATTACAGTACATCCGTAACGAAGAAACTGTCAAAAATGACGAAAAAAGAACGAGACAAAGTCATTTTAGACATGGAAAGCGAAATGAAGGAAGCGGCGAAGGCATTGAACTTCGAACGTGCAGCTGAATTGCGCGATTTAATTTTAGAGCTAAAAGCGGAAGGGTGAAACGAGTATGGCAATGGAACATATCGTTGTGAAAGGAGCACGTGCTCACAACTTAAAAAATATTGATGTGACCATTCCGCGGGATAAGCTTGTTGTGTTAACTGGGCTATCAGGTTCGGGAAAATCCTCCCTAGCCTTTGACACCATTTATGCGGAAGGACAACGCCGTTATGTTGAATCGTTATCAGCATATGCGCGCCAATTTTTAGGACAAATGGATAAGCCTGATGTCGATGCTATTGAAGGATTGTCACCAGCGATTTCAATTGATCAAAAAACAACAAGTAGAAATCCCCGTTCAACAGTAGGAACGGTAACAGAAATCTATGATTACTTACGTCTTTTATATGCAAGAGTAGGTCGACCAATCTGTCCAACACATGGGATCGAAATTTCATCGCAAACGATTGAACAAATGGTCGATCGAATTTTAGAATATCCTGAGCGTACAAAGCTACAAGTTCTCGCACCTGTTGTCTCAGGAAGAAAAGGGACGCACGTAAAGGTATTTGAGGACATTAAAAAGCAAGGATATGTGCGGGTTCGTGTCGATGGCCAGATGCAGGAGCTATCTGATGAAATAGAATTAGAGAAAAACAAAAAGCATTCAATTGAAGTTGTAATTGACCGAATTGTTGTTAAAGAAGGTGTGGCGTCTCGCTTAGCCGATTCACTTGAATCAGCGTTAAGACTAGGTGAGGGTCGCGTAATTATCGACGTTATCGGGGAAGAGGAGCTACTGTTTAGTGAGCATCATGCCTGCCCACATTGTGGTTTTTCCATTGGTGAACTTGAACCAAGAATGTTTTCCTTTAATAGTCCATTTGGTGCATGCCCGAGCTGTGACGGCCTTGGATCAAAGCTAGAGGTTGATTTAGAGCTTGTTATTCCAAATAAAGACCTATCTCTTCATCAAAATGCGATTGCACCTTGGGAATCGACAAGCTCCCAATATTATCCGCAGCTACTTAATGCCATCTGTACACATTATGGAATTGATATGGATATACCTGTCAAGGATATTCCGAAGCCGATGCTTGATAAAATCTTGTTTGGTAGTGATGGCGAAGAGATTTACTTCCGCTATGAAAATGATTTTGGGCAAATTAGAGAAAATTATATTCAATTTGAAGGCGTCGTTCATAATGTTGCCCGCCGCTATAAGGAAACAAGTTCAGACTTTATCCGCGAGCAAATGGAGAAGTACATGGGTCACCAAAATTGTCCAGCTTGTAAAGGATATCGTTTGAAGAAAGAAACACTTGCTGTTCTAGTAGCTGGAAACCATATCGGTGAAATTACCAAGCTTTCTGTGCAAGAGTCTTTAGCCTTTTTTGACTCGATCGCGTTATCGGAAAAAGAAATGACGATTGCTAACTTGATTTTAAAGGAAATAAGTGAGCGTTTAGGATTTTTAAATAATGTGGGACTCGATTATTTAACACTTAATCGTGCTGCAGGTACGCTATCTGGTGGTGAAGCACAGCGGATTCGGCTTGCAACACAAATTGGGTCGCGATTAACAGGCGTTCTTTACATATTAGATGAGCCTTCGATTGGTTTACATCAACGTGATAACGATCGGCTTATTCAAACGATGCAAAGTATGCGTGATATTGGCAACACATTAATCGTTGTTGAACATGATGAAGACACGATGATTGCAGCAGATTATTTAATTGATATTGGACCAGGAGCAGGGATTCATGGTGGAAAAATCATTTCCGCAGGTACCCCTGAAGAGGTGATGAATGATGAAAACTCACTAACAGGTCAATATTTAGTCGGGAAGAAGTTTATCCCACTTCCGGCTGAACGGAGAAAGCCTGATGGCCGATTTATTGAAATAAAAGGTGCCAAGGAAAATAATCTCAAAAACGTGAGTGTGAAATTTCCGCTCGGGACATTTATTGCAGTAACTGGTGTATCAGGTTCTGGGAAAAGTACACTAGTCAATGAAATCCTTCATAAAACACTTGCTCAAAAGCTCCATAAAGCAAAAACCAAGCCTGGTGAGCATAAAGAAGTAAAAGGAATTGAACACCTAGAAAAGGTCATCGATATCGATCAATCTCCAATTGGCCGAACGCCAAGGTCGAATCCAGCTACCTATACGGGTGTGTTCGATGATATCCGCGATGTGTTTGCAACAACAAATGAAGCGAAGGTACGTGGCTATAAAAAAGGCCGCTTTAGTTTTAATGTAAAGGGTGGCCGATGTGAAGCATGTCGTGGCGACGGAATTATTAAAATTGAAATGCACTTTCTTCCCGATGTGTACGTTCCTTGTGAAGTCTGTCATGGGAAACGCTATAATCGTGAAACACTAGAGGTAGTCTATAAAGGGAAAAACATTTCAGATATTCTTGAAATGACCGTAGAGGATGCCCTCGTATTTTTCGAAAATATCCCTAAAATTAAACGAAAGCTCCAAACGGTCTTTGACGTTGGTTTAGGGTATATCACACTCGGACAGCCAGCAACAACGCTTTCTGGTGGAGAAGCACAAAGGGTAAAGCTGGCTTCAGAATTACATAGACGATCTAACGGCCGTTCCTTATACATTCTCGATGAGCCAACAACAGGTCTTCATGTTGATGACATCGCTCGTCTGTTAAAGGTGCTGCAAAGATTAGTGGAAAATGGTGATACCGTCTTAGTCATTGAACATAATCTAGACGTCATTAAAACAGCAGATTACCTTGTTGATTTAGGTCCTGAAGGTGGGGACAAAGGCGGTCAAATCGTCGGCGTCGGAACACCTGAAGACATTATGAACAATGAACAATCCTACACAGGGAAATATTTAAAACCTGTCATTGAACGTGACCTTGATCGGATGAAAAAACGGATCAAAGAAAAAGAGGAAATTGTCCAGTAGAATCTTTTTATTTATCCCACCTTAACGGGCAGTAAAACTCCCATTTCAAGATTCAAGAGAAGCAAAGAAGATAAGTGGGAGATAACTGCCCGTAAAGATCCGACGAAGGACAGGACGTCCAAGTCAGGCGAAGCCATAGGATGTGGCGTTCCTGAGCGTGATAAGTCTCGCTAACCATCAGTGGGGGATGAAGAAAACCCCCACTGATGGAAGTCTCACTTTATAGAGAGCATCGAACCTTACGATGCTCTTTTCAAATGAATCCAGAAATCTATGTGCTTTAGCGATCATAGCACTGCTCTGAAAACTGGTAGTTATGACCTGATTCACCTAATTCTATTTACTTATTTTTCGTTAGTATGGCTAAAAATGTAAATGTTTTCATGTATTAAATTGAATATTCCGATACAATTATAGTCACATTCATACATTTTAGAGTGGCTAGAAATGTTTAGTTATGACCTATTCGAAATTGCTTTTCAACAATAGAAATGTCAAAGAAGTCGATCTGTTTGCCGAGCAAGCTGATTGTAGCGTGATGAACGAACACCATGTTTTTGAAAAATTAGCTAAACACTTGCAGAAAAATGAATGAAGTCACTACTCTCTCACATATATAAATAAAGTGGGCATTTTTAATGAATTTACTATTGAAAAAATGATAGAATAAGAAATACAAACAGATTCACCATTACTTCTTAGAGATACGCAATCAAAAATGCCTCATCATCGTGATTACACGCTATATTTAGTCATCTCGTCAAAGTCCAACATCGGCATCCTACATGTTTTTACGAATCAAAATCATGAAACTTCTTTTCTTTTCATACGTATGAAAGATAAGAAGTGAAAAAGAAATGAGCTCATCGTGCTAAACTACTCACATCTTTATACTTTTTTAATGTGTTTTTTGCTCTGTTCCTACTTTCAATTGTGGCACCTTATTCGATTCGTAATGAGCAGTAGAACTCAAGATCTAAAAAAGCTTATAGTAGATGAAAGAAGTAAAGCATGGGATAACGACCAGTAAAATTTCTGGAAATTCTCACTGTATCCTCGGTTACATGAAAGTAAAACAGTTTGCGAAAAAGGCATCTTTTTCTCACATTGTCCCTTTGTATTCCGCATGAGCGGCCAGTAAACCCCCACTTAAGTAAGTCTCGCTTTATCCCGCATGAACGGGTCGTAAAATCCACGGATACACCACCATCTAAAAGGAAGGAGAAAGGTATAACCCTTACTTGAGGGATGGTGAGAGTAAACTCTACACCAGATAGCTGTTGCATACTAATCTATTCACAGTATTTGTCAACAAAAGGAAGTAAGCAGGTTCAGTCTCCTTACTTTTATAAAAAAACGTTGAGATTGGGGAGGATTAACATGGAAGAACAAAGAAAACGAATTTTAAAGCTAGTCGAAGAAGGAAAACTTTCTGCAGATGAGGCTATTATATTACTAGAAACATTAGAAAGTGACGAACAATTAAAAGAAAAGAAAATGAATGCCTTATCAACAGAGGTCATTGGTGATCCCTATGAGGAAAAAACAGATCAGTCTAATGAGAAACAATCGTCATTAGGAGCTATGCTCATGGATTGGGTCGATACAGCAGTAAAAAGAGTTAAAGAACTTGATCTTGATTTAAACTTTGGAAAATCAATTGATGTAAAACATATTTTTCAATTTCAAGACTCTCCGTTCCAGGGTATTGATATTATCCTTCCAAATGGTAGCGTGAATCTGCAACCATGGAATGAGAATGATATTCGCGTTGAATGTGATGCAAAGGTGTATCGCGCAGAGAATATGGCCCAGGCAAGGCAGACGTTCTTAACAGAATTGGAATGCTTTGTCGAAGAAAATCAATTTGTTCTGCGGACAGATAAAAAGACAATGAAAATCACTGTGACAATGTTCATCCCAGAGCAAGAATATGAACATATTAAGATTAAACTGTTTAATGGCCCAATTAGAGGAGAAGATTTAAAAGTAGACAATCTGAAAGTAAAGACAGCAAACGGTCTTGTTTCCTTTTCTGCAATCAATGCAATAAATGGTGAATTTGAAACAGCAAATGGGCAAATTAAGCTTACGAACTCAAGCTATGGAAAGCTTGAAGCGGAAACGATTAGCGGGATCGTTCAATTTAATGGATCAGCGGAAAAAGTTGATGTCCAAAGCTTTAATGGAAACCTTATGCTAAAATTTGCTGACAAAGCATGTGAAGAATTATATGCGAAAACAACAACGGGGAATATTGTTATAAACATGCCAGAGGGCAGCGAGGTCATTGGTGAGTTGAAATCTAATTTAGGTTCGTTATCTGCGCGCCTTCAAGATGTCAATATAACATCTGAGAAAAATGAAGCGATCCAAAAAGAGCTTAAGTTTAAAACTGCACAAGAACCAAAGCTATCTTTATTCGCAGACTCCAAAACAGGGTCGATTGCTATTAAGTAATGGTTCATCTCTAAGCGAGCCTTAAGGCAGTGGGGAATTTTTTCTTCCTCACTGCCCTAGCTTATTCAGTACGAGCAGTTATCTAATTGTATCTTTTTGGTAGGAGTTTTACTTATGGTAAAATGAGACAAAAGATTTGAGGTGTACATCAGTCCTTTCCTGGAGCGTTTCTTTAACTTAGACATAAAGGAAGCAGTCGGGGAAGGTAGAAGAAAACTACGTAAAGGTGGAAGAAAATGAAAAGACTCTATCGATCTCGCAATAATCGAAAGCTTTCTGGTGTTCTCGGGGGCTTATCAGATTATTTGGGAATTGATGCTTCAATGCTTAGAATATTATTTTTTATCCTATTCATTTTCACAGGATTTTTTCCTTTAGGAATTACTTATCTGGCGTGTATTTTTATCGTACCAGAAGAATCGGACGTCCTGTAAGATGATGATGAGATGGTTAGTCAGTATTCTTGTGAATGCGTTAATTTTAATTGTTGTTGCTGGCTTCTTTGATTCATTTTATTTGAGTGGAATCGGTGCGGCCTTAGGGGCAAGCTTCATATTATCAGTGTTAAACGTTCTTGTGAAACCATTTTTGATTATATTGACACTGCCGGTAACGGTCCTTACTTTAGGATTATTTCTCTTTGTGATCAATGCGATCACATTAATGATTACAGAAGGTCTCATGGGCGACGCCTTTAATATCGATCATTTCGGGGCAGCTATTTTAGCAGCAATCGTGATGTCATTGCTCAATTTAATGATTCAAAAGGGCATTGTTGAACCATATAAAAAAACAAAATAAACGTTGTTTAAGAGGAGAAATGTTGCTGATTTCTCTTTTTTACGTTTAGGAACTTATAAAATTCTTGTACTGTGGATAAGCGCACGATATCCAGCTCCAGCGCCTAGCCCCTCTTGGGTCTAAGCCACTTTTGAATTGAAGGCAAAGTACGCCTTCTATTCAAAAGCGTCTTATTTGCCCGAGGCTGATCAAGGCGCTTATGCTTTTATTTATCCCCTATTGGTAAAAAAACCAAAATTTGCACATACTACTACTGGGTGAATAGTATGTACAAATTTAACCATGTTGTCAGTTTGATATGGATGGCGTTGCTTGTGTCTCTTTTCCTTCCTTCGTATTATGTAAATCATTCGGGTCATTCTTCTCCTGTCGAAAAAAGTGCTTCAAATAATTTTTACCATGCTCATCAATATACGTCGGTCACAGCTAATCATGTGATGGTAAGCGATAACGCCACCAGCAATGAACCACCAAATGGATATAAACCAAAAGGTGAAAAAGAGTTCTCTACTAAAAAATATCTTTCTTTAAAAGAAAAAGATAGCGAGGCGAATGAGACTCGTTCAATCACGAAATTCCCGTACCATCGCTTTGATGTCAAGGTAGATAAAGATGTTAAACCTTCAGATAAAGTAACGATTCATTGGGAAGGGAAATCGTTACCTGGTAGACAGGTGACGATGTATGTCTGGAATATTCAAGATGAAAAATGGGTAGGGCTAGAACGGAAATTGGCTGGTGAAAATGATTTTGAACTTAACGGAACCATTACTGCAGAAGAATACGTGGAAAATAATAAATTAAGTGTTATTGTCCAAGATCAAGTTTCCATTCAATCAAAAAGCTATGACTATTCGTTTGTTTGGATGTCTGATACACAATACTATGCCCAAGATCATCCAGCCATTTTTAAGACGTTAACAGAATGGATTTCACAGCATAAAGCCGTCATGAACATAAAATATGTTGTCCATACAGGTGACATCGTTAACAAGGGTCAAGATATAAACCAGTGGCAACGTGCTGACTCGTATATGAATACACTTGATGTCGCGAAGATTCCATATGGTGTTCTTCCTGGAAATCATGATGTAGGTGATCATTTTAAGTTGTATCAGCAATATTTTGGGGAGAATCGTTTTCGAAAAAAACATTATTATGGGGATTCTTATCAAAATAATCGTGGACATTATGATCTCATCTCTGTGAATGGGAAAGATTATCTTTTTGTTTATATGGGCGGGGATGTGAAAGCTGTTGATATCGAGTGGATGAATCAAGTGCTAGCCGATTTCAAAGATCGAACAGCCATTTTAGTGTTTCATGAATACTTAAAGAAAAACGGTAAACGAAGTCAACAAGGAAATGCCATTTTTGAAAAGATTGTTGTGCCTAACCATCATGTCGTTGCAGTTCTTAGCGGTCATTATCATAGTAGTAAGCTATTAGTCGATGATCTGGATGATAATCTAGATGGCATCGTAGATCGAAAGGTTTATCAGCTACTGGCAGATTATCAAAAGGGGCCTGAAGGTGGAAGTGGCTTCATTCGTCTTCTGCACGTTGATGAGGAAACGAATTCGATTGATGTGCAAACGTACTCACCCTATTTAGATCGCTACCATTACTATAATCCAGATAAATACCCTGGCAAAGACCAATTTACAATGGATATTGATGTGAGAAGAACAGAGAAAATGGTGGCGACACGTTATGTTGAAGTGAATGTCTATAAGCAAATTAGTGACGATAACGTTGTTTTTCTTGCAAACGAATAACGAGAGGTCAAACCAGTCACGAATAAAGTAGTTACGTGCCCAATTCGGGAAACAGGATCCAAAGCGGGCCCTGTTGATGGCATTCTATATAACAATAGCAACAAAGTTTGCGAAAACCGCCTTGTTTTTTTACAGATGAAGATTGGCAAGTTTTACGCCGCGAATGATTCGGTAAGAAGGTAACATGTTTATCTTGGATAATTTTATATTTTGGAAAATATCGCACTAATGCTAAAATGAAAAGAGTGTTAGTTGCTAGAATAGGAAGACTAAAATTTTGCATGAAACCTGTTATGTAAGGAAAGTCATGTCATAGGGGAGGATATATTGTGGTTAAAGTTCGCACACAGGATCTTATTGATAAATTTAAATTTGAGGTAATTAGTGGAGAAGAGGGAGTTAATCGATCAATTACAACAAGTGATTTATCCCGTCCAGGTATTGAGATGGCTGGGTTTTTTACATATTATCCGAAGGAAAGAGTGCAGTTGCTCGGTAAAACAGAGCTTTCATTTTTTCATCAACTTACACCTCAAGAGAAAAAGCATCGCATGGACGAGCTTTGTACAGATGTTACGCCTGCTATCGTCCTTACGAGAGAGATGGAGGCACCAGCTGAACTAATCGAGGCATCGGAGCGTGAAGGTGTTCCTGTTTTGCGTTCTCCAATGAAGACGACGCGATTATCAAGTCATTTAACAAACTTCTTGGAAGGAAAGCTTGCGCCTACAACGGCGATACATGGTGTATTAGTCGATATTTATGGTGTAGGTGTGCTGATTGTAGGTAAAAGTGGTGTAGGTAAAAGTGAAACAGCTTTAGAATTAGTCAAGCGTGGTCACCGCCTTGTTGCTGATGATTGTGTTGAAATTCGTCAGGAAGATCAAGATACGTTAATCGGGAGTGCACCTGAACTGATTGAGCATCTATTAGAAATTCGTGGGTTGGGTATTATCAATGTCATGACACTATTTGGTGCGGGTGCTGTTCGAAGCTTTAAGCGGATTACACTAGTAATTGATCTTGAGCTGTGGGATAAAAATAAACAATATGATCGCCTTGGTCTTGATGAAGAAAAAATGAGAATTATTGATACAGATATTACGAAGCTAACCGTTCCGGTTCGCCCTGGACGAAACTTATCCGTTATCATTGAGGTAGCTGCAATGAACCATCGTTTAAAACGAATGGGTGTTAATGCAGCTGAACAATTTACAAGCAAACTTGCTGGTGTCATTAAAGAAGGGGATCGTGAGGACGAATAGTCATGAAACGGTCAGACCGCTTAGACGATGAAGGTTCGAGCAATAATTGTTGTTGGGGCGGGTTCGACCATGATAAAAGTACTTCTTAAAATGAAAATCATATAGAGAATTATCACATACATAAAGCACGACTTACCTAACTCTTTACAGGCAGAGTAAGCTCCCGCCTGCCTTCCCTTTTGCTCTTGAATATAGGGTAGGTGGGGACTGCCTGGTAAGAATAGGATAAAAATATTTTAGTAGGGAGATGAACAAATGGAAGAAGGTCTAAGGCCGCTTGATCCCATATTTCTTGAATTAGGTCCTTTGCAAATTCATTGGTACGGCGTCATTATCGGTGTAGGTGCATTACTTGGACTTTTACTAGCTGTAAGGGAAAGTGAGAGACGAGGATTACATAAAGACACATTTGTGGATGTTGTACTATTTGCCATTCCGATGGCTATTATTGGAGCGAGAGCATATTATGTCATTTTTCAGTGGGATTATTATTCGCAAAATCCTGGTGATATCATTAAAATCTGGAACGGTGGCCTCGCGATCCACGGAGGACTTATTGCAGCGTTAATAACGGGTGCAATTTTTGCGCGAGTAAAAAAAATATCGTTCTGGAAGCTTGCTGACATTGCTGCACCAAGTATTATTCTCGGTCAGGCGATTGGTCGTTGGGGAAATTTTATAAACCAAGAAGCACATGGTGGTCCTGTGACGAGGGAGTTTTTAGAAGGATTATTATTACCAGATTTTATCGTCAATCAAATGTATATTAATGGACAATATTATCATCCTACGTTCTTATATGAATCATTGTGGAATTTGGTTGGATTTATCGGGTTACTTTTGTTAAGAAAAGCTAATTTTAGACGTGGGGAGCTCTTTTTAACCTATGTCATCTGGTATTCTGTTGGTCGTTTCTTTATCGAAGGACTCCGAACAGATAGCTTGATGTTAACGGAGTATTTACGGGTTGCTCAGGTGATCTCAATCGTTTTAGTTATAATCGCAGTTGCTACGCTTATTTATCGACGCGTGGCAGGATATTCGAAAGAGAGATATTTAGACACAAGTAAATAATCGTTGACGCGATTGCGAGGAGGATATAGGAACGGAACTCCGCAATTTGCTTAAAATAACGATTAAACTTCAAAATAGATACAATCGATGATGTGACAACTTGCTTCGTTCTCGCCACCATATTGAAGTGTGCTTTAGTAGGAAATCTAATTTCCTTTTCAAAGGTTAAGAAAGTATAAATCTTTTGACTTAGTTTTAGTGTCCAGCTCCAGCGCCTAGCCCCTCTTGGGTCTAAGCCACTCAGGAATTGAAGGCAAAGAACACCTTCTATTCCTGAGCGTCTTATTTGCCCGAGGCTGAACAAGGCGCTTGCGCTTTTCTTATTTTAAATGGTGACGAGAATAGAGTATAGAATGTTTCGTCATATTCATCAAGGAGAGGATAAACGGTGCGCAGTAGTTTGAAAAAAGGCTTTCAAGCGGGGATTCAGACAACTTGGACATTAGGGAAGGTGATCTTCCCGATTACATTGATTGTCAGCCTGCTGCAGTATACACCTGTATTGGGTTGGATAACAAAGCTCATTACACCAATTATGGGGATATTCGGATTATCGGGTGAAGCAGCCATCCCATTAGTTATTGGAAATTTCCTGAATCTTTACGCTGGGATTGGGGCTATCTTATCGCTTGATTTAACTGTGAAAGAGGTTTTTATCCTAGCTTTAATGCTATCTTTTTCACATAATTTACTTATTGAGTCAACTGTAGCGGCAAAAGTTGGACTAAAGATATGGATCATTTTACTTGTAAGGCTTGGACTTGCATTCGGATCTGCTATCGTTGTAAATCTTGTCTGGCAAGGTGGCAGTGAAATGGCTCAATACGGATTTGTCAGTAACACAGCCGTGATACCGAATGGCTGGTTAGAAATCATTGGCTTATCTGTACAAAAGGCAGGATTAGGTGTGATCCAACTTGCATTGATTGTTATTCCATTGATGATTGTGATTCAATGTTTAAAGGATTTTGGAGTGCTAACTGTTTTTACACGCTGGATGGCACCTGTTACACGTCTGTTAGGGATGAAGGAAAATACATCGATGACTCTAGTTGCGGGTCTGACAATCGGTTTGGCATTTGGAGCAGGTGTCATGATTAAGGCGGTAGAAGAGGACAATGTTAGTCATAAAGATTTAACGTTAGCATTTATTTTTCTCGTTGCCTGTCATGCAGTTGTTGAAGATACACTTGTTTTTATTCCATTAGGAATTCCAGTTTTACCATTACTGATTATCCGCCTAACGGTAGCAATTACTTTAACAATAATCATCGCAGCGATTTGGCGTAAGCTTGAAGCTGCACCAAATAGAAAGGAAGCATCTTATGAAAATTAATACAGTATTATTCGACTTAGATGGAACATTAATTGATACAAACGAGCTCATCATTGAATCATATCTTCATACACTAAATTCATATTATCCAAACAAATACAAGCGTGAAGATGTATTACCATTTATGGGACCGACTCTCCAAGAAGCGTTTGATAGCATTGATCCAGACAAGACAGAGGACATGATCAAGATGTATCGCAAGTTTAACCATGAACAGCACGATAACCTTGTAACCGAATTTGAAACCGTATTTGACACGGTTAAAACTCTTCACGAACAAGGCTTTAAGCTGGCGATTGTCACAACGAAGATTCGTACTACGGTTAATATGGGATTAAAGCTATCGAAGCTTGACCAATTTTTTGATGTGATTGTCACAATTGATGATGTTGAACATGCGAAGCCACATCCTCAACCAGTCTTAATGGCGTTAGAGCAACTTAATTCTTCACCTGAGGATGCGATTATGGTAGGCGATAATCATCATGATGTTGGAGCAGGCAAAAGTGCTGGAACGAAAACAGCGGGTGTTGCCTGGAGTGCGAAGGGAAGAGACTATATGAGTAGTCTTAACCCTGACTACTTACTTGATACAATGAGCGATTTGTTGAAAATAGTTGGAGCGAAATGAGTGAGAAGAACAACTAGGTATCCAGTTTCGGGGGCGAATTCATTATGGCATGTGTATAAAACCGTGCCATTTTGGAAGGTTGTGCGCAATTTTATCGTCATACAGCTCGCACGGTATATGCCATTTTTAGCGGTAAAGAACTGGCTTTACAAAACGTTTTTACGGATGGAAGTAGGAGAGCAAGCCTCGTTTGCATTAATGGTGATGCTTGATGTGATGTTTCCTGAAAAAATATCGGTAGGGAAAAATACGGTCATTGGCTATAATACAACGATACTGGCTCATGAATATTTAATAAAGGAATATCGCCTTGGAGATGTGAAAATCGGTAACGAGGTATTGATTGGTGCCAATTCAACAATCTTACCAGGTGTTGTGATCGGTGATGGTGCCATCATTTCAGCAGGGACGCTTGTCCACAAGGATGTACCTGCAGGAGCGTTTGTGGGTGGAAATCCAATGCAAGTGATTTATACAAAGGAAGAATTGGTAAAAAGGGAAGAATTAGTGGCTGCTAGTGAAAACTAGTAGCCATTTTTTAAATGAAAATTGGAAGCGCCCTTTCTTTTGGATAAAAAAATAAATGAAGAAACGAGTCTTAAGACTGTGGGTGTTCATTAAACTGTTGTAAGCCTGAATAAAAGGCGAATAGAGAGGAAATGACAAAGAAATAGTACTTGTAAAAGTTCCTTCATTTTGGTAGTATATTAACATATTAGCGAGGTAAAGGATTCTGAAAATAATAATTAATGAGACATTGACGGGGGTACAGACACATGTTTATGTTTGAGAAACCGCTTGGAATGGTAGATACATTACCGAATTTATATGAAGTGAAAAAGAAGACACGTCACGCGATGACGAATGTGATTGAACAGTGGGGATTTCAGTTTATTGAAACACCAACACTTGAATACTACGAAACGGTTGGGGTTCAATCAGCGATTCTTGATCAACAGTTGTTTAAATTATTGGATGCTCAGGGGCATACATTGGTGCTTAGACCAGAAATGACAGCACCGATTGCACGTGTTGCTGCATCTAAATTATATAATGACCTCTATCCATTACGCCTTGCCTATTCGGCAAATGTTTTTCGGGCCCAACAGCGGGAAGGTGGACGTCCAGCAGAGTTTGAACAAGTCGGTGTTGAATTAATCGGCGATGGTACAACGAGTGCTGATGCGGAAGTCATTGCATTAATGGTTGCCACTTTAAAGGAAGCTGGACTCGAGAATTTTAAAATCGCGATCGGACATATTGGCTATGCAAATGCTTTGTTTAAAGAAGTTTTAGGAAGCCAAGAACGGGTGGATGTATTAAGACGCTTCCTTTATGAAAAGAATTATGTTGGCTATAAAGAACATGTGAAGAGCTTACCGTTATCCTCAATTGATAAAGAACGACTATTCACTTTATTAAAGCTCCGTGGAGACATTGATAAAGTAGGAGAAGCGCAGGATATTGTCACATCTTCGCAAGCACGTGACTCGTTAGAAGAAATTAGTCAGCTTTGGTCGATCCTAGAGGAGTTGCAAGTAACCGATTATTTACAATTAGATTTAAACATTGTTAGTCATATGAGTTATTATACGGGCATTTTATTTGAAGTACATGCAGACAACGTTGGTTTTTTAATCGGAAGCGGTGGAAGGTATGATCACCTTTTTGAAAAATTTAATCGTGCTGCACCTGCAACCGGGTTTGGCCTTCGAATAGATCGCCTAATTGAGGCGCTTAAAATGACCGATGAACAGAAGCTTGAATGTGTCATTTATAGTCAAGAACGTCGTTTAGAGGCGATTGCTCACGCGACAAAACTTCGTGCCAGCAATAAACGCGTTGTCATGCAGGATATAAGCGGAATTAAAGATGTTGACGTATTTACCAAGCATTTTGAAGAAGTTGTCTATTTTATCGGATCTCGAAAGGGGGAGCTGTAAGGTGAAAAACATGTTAACAATTGCGATGCCAAAAGGAAGAATTTTTGAAGAAGCGGCAGACATGCTTCGCAAAGCCAATTATCAGCTTCCTCCAGAATTTGATGAATCAAGAAAGTTGATTTTAGATGTACCAAACGAGAACATTCGGTTTATTTTAGCGAAGCCAATGGATGTCGTGACCTATGTAGAACATGGTGTTGCAGATGTCGGAATTGCTGGCAAGGATGTTATGCTGGAAGAAGAACGTGATGTGTACGAGGTTCTTGACTTGAAAATTAGTGCATGCTATTTAGCCGTTGCTGGTCTACCGAATGTCAAGCTATCGGATGTAGCGCCTAAGGTTGCAACAAAATATCCAACAGTCGCATCAAGCTATTTCCGTGAACAAGGAGAACAGGTCGAAATCATTAAATTAAATGGTTCAATTGAGCTCGCACCACTCATTGGATTAGCTGATCGGATTGTTGATATTGTCTCAACTGGAAGAACGCTGAAGGAAAATGGCTTAGTTGAATTAGAGCATATATGTGATATAACATCTCGTCTGATCGTTAACCCTGTTAGCTATCGCATGAAAGATGAGCCGATTGATGAGCTAGTAGAACGGCTATCGAAAGTAATTGGAGGTTAATCGGATGAAAATTACTCGTATTACTGATAAAAATGTCTCGTTAAGACGAACAATTGATACAGGTACTGAGGAGCAACGTTCAATCGTGCAATCGATTATTTCAACGGTTCGTGAAGAAGGAGACAAAGCGCTTTTTTCTTATACAGAAACCTTCGACCAGGTATCCTTATCAGACTTAAAGGTTACAGAAGAGGAATTTACGGCAGCGTATGAAGCGCTTGACGATGAATTGGTCAATATCATTCGCGAAGCTGCAGCTAACATTCGTTCTTTCCATGAAAAGCAGAAGCGTGAAACATGGATTAGCTATAATGATGAAGGAACAATGCTCGGGCAAAAAATAACTGCCATAGATGCAGTCGGCGTATACGTACCAGGTGGAACAGCGGCCTATCCATCCTCCGTTTTAATGAATGTGATACCTGCACAGGTTGCTGGTGTAAAGCGGATCGTCATTACTTCTCCTCCAAATCAACAGGGGACTCTACCGGCTGGCGTTTTAGTTGCGGCTAAGGAGCTTGGCATTGCGGAAATTTATAAAGTTGGTGGTGCCCAAGCGATCGCAGCGTTAGCTTATGGAACAGAAACAATTGCCTCAGTCGATAAAATCATGGGGCCAGGAAATATCTTTGTCGCGTTAGCAAAACGTGAAGTGTTCGGGATTGTTGATATCGATATGATTGCAGGTCCTAGTGAAATTGTTGTGTTAAGTGATGAAACGGCGAGAGCAAATGAAATTGCCGCTGACTTATTATCACAAGCAGAACATGACAAAAACTCATCGAGTATTCTAGTCACAACGTCAATGAAGCAGGCTGAAGAAGTAAAAGCCGAAGTGGAAAAACAAGTTGCGACATTACCAAGAAAAGAGATTGCAAAAGCGTCAATTGAAACATACGGACATATTTATGTGGCAGCTGATCTTGAAACGGCGATCGCGGTAGTGAACGAGCTTGCACCAGAACATCTTGAAGTGTTAACAGAAAATCCGTTAGCTCTTTTAAATGAAATTAGGCATGCGGGAGCCATTTTTCTTGGGCGTTATAGTTCTGAACCAGTTGGCGACTATTTTGCAGGTCCTAACCACGTGTTACCGACAAATGGAACAGCGAGGTTTTCAAGTCCACTAAATGTGGATGACTTTATGAAGAAATCAAGCATTATTTCGTATAGTGAACGAGCATTCCAGAACAATTATGCGAAGGTGGCAAAATTAGCGCGCCTTGAAGGCTTAGAAGCGCATGCTCGTGCCATGGAAGAAAGGCTTAAATAGGAGGACGAATTTATGACAAGAACAGCATCGATTGAACGGAATACAAAAGAAACGCAAATATCTTTATCATTAAATGTAGATGGAAAGGGTCAGTCTTCACTTAAGACAGATGTTCCATTTATGGATCACATGCTTGATTTGTTTTCGAAGCACGGTCAATTTGATTTAACCGTCAATGCAAATGGCGATATTGAAATTGATGACCATCACACGACTGAGGATATTGGCATTTGTTTAGGACAGGCACTTCGTGAAGCTTTAGGTGATAAACGAGGAATTAAACGGTATGGCAATGCGTTTGTCCCGATGGATGAGACGCTTGCACAAGTCGTTGTTGATTTAAGTAATCGTCCACATTTTGAGTTTAAAGGGGAATTTCCAAGTCAAAAGGTTGGTACGTTTGATACTGAAAATGTGTATGAGTTTTTATGGAAGTTTGCCCTTGAAGCGCGCATAAACCTTCATGTCATCGTTCATTATGGACATAACACGCATCATATGATCGAGGGAATCTTTAAAGCGTTAGCAAGAGCATTGGATGAAGCGACAATGATTGACCCACGTATTGAAGGGGAACTTCCTTCTACGAAAGGAATGTTATAGGATGATCGCCATTATCGATTATGGAATGGGCAATTTATATAGTGTCAGTAAAGCACTCGAGCGGATGAATGTTGATTATATTGTATCGAATGAAGAAGCAGTGCTCGAAAAAGCAGATGGCTATATCTTGCCGGGAGTCGGCGCGTTTAAAGATGCAATGGCGATTTTAAATGAGTCAGGGCTAACAACCTTTATTCAGAAAATCGTTGCAGACGGTAAGCCGCTTTTAGGAATTTGCCTTGGCATGCAGCTTTTATTTGATGAAAGTGAGGAAAACGGAGTAACGAAAGGTTTATCGCTTTTATCAGGTAAGGTTGTAAAAATCCCAGAAACAACAAATGGAAGCACACTTAAAGTACCACATATGGGCTGGAATGAGTTGCAAATCCAGAATCAAAGTCCGTTGCTTTCAGAGATAAATGGCGGATATGCTTACTTTGTTCACTCTTATTATGTTGATTCAGAACAAAGCGACTCGCTATTAGCAACGGCTGATTACGGAGTTGATGTTCCAGCTGTTGTTGGAAAAGGCAATGTCTATGGCACCCAATTTCACCCTGAAAAAAGTAGTGAGCTCGGGTTAGACATTTTAAAAAATTATATTAACATTGTAGAAGGAGAATGAAGATGAGCCAATTTATTATCTATCCTGCAATCGATATGCGCGGCGGCAAATGCGTACGATTGCTTCAAGGTGACTATAACAAAGAAACGGTATACGGCGATTCTCCTTTTGAGATGGCGAAGACTTTTGATGATCAAGGGGCTAGCTGGATCCATATGGTTGATCTTGATGGCGCAAAAGCAGGAAAGCTCGTGAATCATCAGTATGTCATTGATGCGGCAACAAAGCTAGCAGCTAAAATCCAAATCGGTGGTGGAATCCGTACGGAAGCAGATGTTGAGTTCTATTTATCAAAAGGTGTTGATCGTGTTATTTTAGGTAGTGCAGCAATCTCAAATCCAGAATTCGTCAAAAAAATGCTTGCGACATATGGTGAGAAAATTGCAATTGGTATTGACGCGAAGGATGGCTATGTTTCAACAGAAGGTTGGTTAAATACATCAAATGTGAAGGCGACTGAACTCGGTAAAGAGCTTGCAGATGCAGGTGCCGAGGTATTTATTTTCACTGATATCGCGACAGATGGTATGCTTTCTGGACCAAACGTTGAAGCCATTGTTGAAATGGCAAAAGCAACGAAGAAGCAAGTGATTGCATCTGGTGGTGTAAGCTCGTTAAAGGATTTAGAAACGCTGTCTGAATATGAACAAGACGGAGTAGCTGGCGCAATTGTCGGAAAGGCGCTATATACGAATCAGTTCAGTTTAACAGAGGCATTGAAGGTAGGAAGTGGATCATGATCACAAAACGGATTATTCCATGCTTAGATGTAAAAGATGGACGAGTTGTCAAAGGGATTCAGTTTTTAGGGTTAAGAGATGCTGGAGATCCTGTGGAGCTTGCGACATTTTATGATCAGGAAGGTGCAGATGAGCTCGTTTTTCTTGATATTTCTGCGTCACATGAAGGTCGAAAAACGATGGTTGACGTCGTCGAGCAGGTAGCAGCACAGCTTGCGATTCCGTTTACGGTTGGTGGCGGCATCAATTCACTTGAGGATATGAAACGAATTCTCCGTGCGGGTGCAGATAAGGTTTCGTTAAATACAGCAGCCTTACTAAATCCCGAGCTTATTTCAGAGGGAGCAGGCTTTTTCGGTTCTCAATGTATCGTTGTGGCGATTGATGCGAAGTATGATGAAGAATTAGGTAGCTGGCGCGTGTACACTCATGGTGGCAGAAAAGCGACAGAATGGGAAGTTGTCCAGTGGGCACAGGAGGCTGTTAACCGCGGTGCTGGTGAAATCCTACTAACAAGTATGGACAGTGATGGCGAGAAAAACGGCTTTAATCTTGCATTAAATAAAGCAGTAAGTGAAGCAGTATCGGTTCCTGTGATTGCCTCAGGTGGAGCAGGAAATGCCGAACACTTTTTACAAGCCTTTCAAGAAGGAAAAGCAGATGCAGCACTAGCAGCATCGATTTTCCACTATAAAGAAACATCTGTCAAAGAAGTGAAGGATTACTTAGACAAACAGGGGGTGAATGTGCGATGATTGAAAACATTAAATTTGATCAAAACGGGCTCGTCCCAGCAATCGTACAGGATGCAGTGAGTAAAGAAGTACTAACATTAGCGTATATGAATGAGGAATCGTTGAAAAGAACGATAGAAACAAAGGAAACCTGGTTCTATAGTCGTTCAAGACAAGAGCTTTGGCACAAAGGTGCTACATCTGGAAATACGCAAACTGTTGTTGAAATGAGATTTGACTGTGATCAGGATGCTATTTTAGTACTTGTTCAGCCTGCAGGTCCAGCGTGTCACACAGGCGCGTACACATGCTTTAATGAAACGATTGACCGCCAAGAAGTAGAGACCGCGCAAAATCGTTTCGAGATCTTAAACACACTTGAAAAAACAATTGCCGAACGTGAAAGCGAACTTCCAGAAGGTTCTTATACCACATATCTATTTAATGAAGGTGTCGATAAAATTCTTAAAAAGGTTGGCGAAGAAGCTGCCGAAGTTATTATCGCTTCAAAAAATAGAGACCAAGAAGAACTAAAATGGGAAGTAGCCGATTTACTGTTCCACTTAATGGTTTTATTGAGAGAGCAGAAACTGCCATTAGATGAAGTGTTAAACGTGTTGGAGAAAAGACATTTATCGAAGGATTAACTTTTAAGATAAAGGCCCAAAATGGGTAACGGATTCGGTTATGAAGTAGAAAACTTTAATTCGTATCCTTATCCTCAGCTTAAATAAAAAGTATCTCGACATTAAAATGATATTGATATTAAAAAAGCAGTGAAATTTATTTTCACTGCTTTTGTCGTTTTTATTCCTTGATTAAGAATCGCAGCAACAAATCCATCTACTTCTTTTTGCAAGAGTGCTATCCTACCTAGACACAAGGCTCTTCCAGAATTATCTCTTGATTCGACTGAAAAAGAAGTTGTTACTCTAAAACGTTTTTTCAATATAGTTACATCTATTTCATCTCGATTTATTGTTGCCACGTATTTTCCACCGGCGAATCCCTCTTGACCACCGATAATTTTTGCAAACTGTTGACAAATTGATTCATCATTAATCTCTGAAAATTCATTCCCTCCTGTCACTAGTAGGTTATGAATTTTTGGATATGTCCAAAATGGACATGAATCTATTCGGTTACAAAAAATGATGTTGGTAAACTAACGAACGTAGTCCTTTAACAATTGGTGCACACGATTCTTTAGCTCATAAATAGCAAGAATCATTCCTCTCACAAAAGTTGAAAATAAAAGCTGTTATAGAAGGACGTTCAAAAAGTCCGGGAAAAATAGCTTTCACATCACTAAGTTAATTTGTTTATCCGTTACTCACCTAATTAATTAGCATACGCTCCACTACTGTAATTTTCGTTGTATTGATCTGTTCGACTCTTTTTGTCCACCTATTTGAACAAGCTCTAAAATTAAAAAAATCACCATCTAAAAAGTATGGATAAATTTTAGATTATATGGAAAAAGCTTATCACTTCCCCTAGAAACGTTGACTATTGACTTGTTGAAACTTATCGTTAATGTGAAGAAAAGTGGAAGGAGGCTATTGAATATGAAAACTGCTATTGGCATTGATATTGGGGGAACGAAAATAGCGATTGGCGTTGTACAAGAAGATGGGAAAGTCTTAGCAACAAATGAATTTCCGACCAGAGTAGAATATGGTCCAGACTATGCTACTGACTTGATTGTTTCGTGTGTAGAAGAATTCATGCAACAATTCCCAACGGTCACAGGAATCGGTATAGGTGCTCCGGGTCCTCTAGATTCGAAACAAGGAAAGGTACTAAATCCACCCAATTTAAAATCATGGCATGGCTATCCGTTAGCGCGAAGAATTGGGAGCGCTTTCCGAGTGCCGGTGAAAATGTTGAATGATGCAGATGCTGCAACATTTGGAGAGTATTTTTTTACATTTAGAGACACATATAAACACGTCCTCTATGTAACCGTCAGTACTGGTGTTGGTGGGGGAATTATTATAAATAGTTCATTATATGAGGGTGCCTTATCTGGAGCTGGTGAAATTGGGCATAGTGTAGTACAGAGGGAAGGTCCTGTCTGTGGTTGCGGGAAACAGGGGTGTTTGGAGGCACTTGCGTCTGGGACTGCTTTGAACCGTATTTGGAAAGAAAGAATGGCAGCAGTAGGAAAACCAGTAGACCCAAATTGGAATAGTAAAGATCTCTTTGCTCACTTCGATAAAAATGATCCTATTGCCCAATCGGTTGTTGAGGAGGCTTCCACTCATTTAGCATTGGGTCTCAGTCAAGTAATTCAAGCATTGAATCCTGAGTTGCTAATATTAGGTGGTGGTGTCATCATCGGACAGCCGTCATTTTATGAAATGGTTTATGAAAAACTACCAAGTTATCTTTTAGACCAACATAGCCAATTACTAACGATAGAAAAAGCTAGGCATGGTACATTGGCGGGAGTAATGGGAGCTGCGGCTATTATCCTATCTAAGGATGAAGATATAGGAGGGAAACAAAATGGAATCTAAGACTACTGCGCATATTATTTCTCACTCCCACTGGGATCGGGAATGGTATATGTCTTTTGAAAAACATCGTTACTACTTAGTAAAGTTAATGGATACACTAATCGATTTGTTTGAAAAGGGAGAAGATTTTCAGAGTTTTCACTTGGATGGACAAACGATTATTTTAGAAGATTATTTCCAAATTCGTCCTGATAAAAAAGAAATAGTTAAGAAGTTAATACAAGAAAAAAAGCTTCATATTGGTCCTTGGTATGTGTTACAAGACGCATTTTTAACAAGCTCTGAAGCGAATGTCAGAAATATGTTGTACGGTTTACAAGATGCGAAGGAATACGGTGCTGTGTCAAAGTTAGGGTACTTCCCGGATACATTTGGTATTTACGGACAAGCACCTCAATTGCTTCTGCAAGCTGATATTAAAACTGCTGCGTTTGGGAGAGGTGTAAAACCAACAGGCTTTAATAATATGGTGAGCGATACGAAAACATTTGAATCGCCATATTCAGAACTTAAGTGGGAGTCGCCAGATGGTTCGGCGGTGCTTGGAGTATTGTTTGCGAATTGGTATTCAAACGGCAATGAAGTACCTGTAGATAAAGAGAGTGCTAAAACGTATTGGGAAACAAAGCTAGCTGATGCTAAGAAATATTCTTCAACACCACATCTTCTTTTCATGAATGGGTGTGATCATCAACCAGTTCAAGTGGATATAGGTGAAGCAATCAAAGTGGCTGAAGAACTTTTCCCAGATACTACGTTTATACATTCTAGTTTTGATGAATATTTAGAAGCACTTCAGCACTCATTACCAGAACAACTCCAGACGGTAACAGGTGAATTGCGAAATCAACTGACAGATGGGTGGTCAACGCTTGTAAATACAGCCTCTGCTCGCATTTATTTAAAGCAGATGAATCAAGAGAGTCAAACACTATTAGAAAAAGTGGCTGAGCCACTATCTGTGTTTTCATATTTACTTGGTCATGAATATCCACGTGATTATTTACGTTATGCATGGAAAACTTTGATGGAAAATCATCCACATGACAGTATTTGCGGTTGTAGTGTAGATGAAGTACACCGAGAAATGGTAACCCGTTTTGAGAAGGTTCAGCAGACTGCAGAAACTATTATCGAGGAAAAAGCCAATGAAGTTGTATCTCATATTTCAACGAAACAAAGTGGTATTGATGAGGATATGATTCCAGTTGTCGTTTTTAACACATCAGGAAATACACGAGATGTGGTTATCGAAAAGGAAGTTGAACTAGAAAAAGTCTATTTTTCAGAGATGCCTTTTTCAGAGATTCCAGATTTTCTTCGTTCGAAGGATTTACCTAGTATTCATTTGGTTGATAAGAATGGCACGGAACATGTCTGTAAAACAGAGGATCTTGGTATTCGGTTTGGATATGACCTACCTGAGGATGGTTTCCGACGTCCATATTATGCAAGAACGATCAAATTAACATTCCTAGCTGAATCTCTTCCGGGCTATGGGTATAAAACATATTATATTAAACTTGCCACGGAAACGAACTTGAATGAACAGCCATCGATTAATCGAGGTGCTCATGAAATGGAGAATGAATATGTCCATTTATTGATTCATGAAAATGGTTCGTATACATTGACTGACAAACAGACTGGGAAAACTTTTGAAGGTTTAGGAATCTATGAAAATAGCGGTGACATTGGTAACGAATATATGTTTAGAAAGCCGAATGGTGAAGTTCCACTTACTACGAAAGATTTGAAGGCAGAGATAAGAGTAGTTGAAGACCATTCATTACGTTCCGTTATAGAACTTGTTCATGAGTGGGAGATTCCAAAAGAAGCCGATGAACAATTTCAACAAGAAAAGGAACGATTAGTTTGGCATAAGGACAGACAATCAGGTCGATCTTCTGAAAATGTAACCATTCGTTTAACTACACATATTCAGTTAGATCAAAAAGCGAAGGGACCTTCTGTTAAGGTTACAATTGAAAACCAAGCAAAGGATCATCGTTTACGTGTTCTTTTCCCAACGAATTTAACTACGAATGAACACTACGCAGATAGTATTTTTGAAGTAGTAAAACGTCCTAATACTCCTGAAAGAGAGTGGGAGAATCCGAGCTTCGATCATCATCAACAGGCTTTTGTAAGTGTAACAGATGGTAAGCATGGGATGACAATTGCAAATAAAGGATTGCATGAGTATGAAATCCTTGAGGAACAACAAACAATCGCCGTTACGATTCTACGTTCAACTTCTGAGTTAGGGGATTGGGGTCTATTTCCGACACCAGAGGCTCAATGTATTGGAACGTACCAAGCAGAATGGATGGTTATCCCTCACGAGGGGACTGTGGTTGAGTCAGAGGCGTTCAAAGAGGCGTATGACTTCCAAGTACCTGTGATTGCTGTACAAACAGATGTGCATGAGGGGATACTTCCAACCGAAAAGACATTTTTCACTTGGGAAGGTAAATCGTTAGCAATCTCTTCTATTAAATTAGCGGAGGAAAGAGATGATGTAATTGCTCGTTGGTTTAACACATCTGAAAAAGAAACAATGATAATTGCTCAACCAATGCAAGGTACAACTAGTTATAAGAGTACGATCATTGAGAGTGTGAAAGAGCAGTATGAAAATACGCAAATTCAAGAAAAAGTAAAACCATTTGAAATTATTAGCCTTGGATGGCAAGTGAAGGAGTGAAGGTAATGAACACTGAAACAACAATCCCACAATCATTATCACGTTTAATTGAAAAGGTGAAGGAGCATTTTCCTGAAGATAAAAAACTTCAGGAAATGTTTGAACAATGTTTTGTTAATACGTATGAAACAACATTAAAGCCACAAGAGGATGGAACAACATTTGTTATTACAGGTGATATTCCAGCAATGTGGTTAAGAGATTCTGCTGCCCAAGTACGTCCATATCTACTTGCTGCTGAAGAAGACGAAGAAATGGCGAAACTAATTGAAGGTGTTGTCCGTCGTCAAATGAACTATATCGTTCATGACCCATATGCAAATGCTTTCAATGAAATCGCTAATGGAAAAGGCCATCAAGAGGATAAAACGGATATGTCACCAATGACATGGGAACGTAAGTATGAAATTGACTCACTTTGCTATCCGATTCAACTTGCTTATCTTTTATGGAAGTCAACTGGAAGAACGTCCTACTTTGATGACACATTTATTAAAGCATTAAATCAGATTTTGCGTGTTTGGAAAGTAGAACAAAATCATGAGGATGAATCATCATATAGCTTTGAAAGAATGGATGTAAGACAATCAGATACTCTGAACAGAGATGGAAAAGGATCTAAAACTGCGAGAACAGGAATGACTTGGAGTGGATTTAGACCAAGTGATGATGCTTGTCTATATGGTTATTTAGTACCTGCAAATATGTTTGCGGTAGTAGTACTAGGTTATGCGTCAGAGATTTGTAAAGAAGTTTTAAAAGACGAAGGTCTTGCAAAGCAATGTGAGCAACTAGCTTCTGAGATAAAAGAAGGAATAGAAAAATTTGCAGTGTTAGATCATCCGATTTATGGAGATTTATATGTCTATGAAACAGATGGAATGGGTAGATGTAATCTTATGGATGATGCGAACGTTCCTAGTTTACTAGCAGCTCCATATCTTGGCTGGTGCCAATTTGATGATAAAACCTATCAGAATACTCGTAGCTTTTTATTAAGTAGGGATAATCCATACTTTTATGAAGGAAAAGTGGCCAATGGAATTGGAAGTCCCCATACACCAGATCATTATATTTGGCATATTGCATTAGCAATTGAGGGGATGACATCTACAGATGCTTCTGATAAAAAGAGAATTTTGGAGATGATGAAGCAGTCAGATGGTGGAACTGGATTTATGCATGAGGGCTTTAATGCAGATCAACCAGAAGAATTTACGAGAGAGTGGTTCTCATGGGCAAATTCGATGTTTAGTGAATTTGTATTAAGTTTATGTGGTTTTGCAGTTAAAGGTAGTCCGCTTTATAAAAAGCTACAAGAAAACAGCATCTAAGTTAAGAAACATTACCGCATCTTGGTTGTTACAGAGGTTGGAGAAAATGATCTTAATAACAGGAGTGGAAATTTGTTGAAAATTAGATATGGTCTTATCACTGCGTTCTTAAGTTTGCTTATCGTTTGTGTACTTCCGATTACAGGTTTTGCAAAACAGCCGGAATCATCTTATTGGTATCCTGAAACATTATTAAAATGGAGTCCAAAAAGTGATCCTGACGCTGTATATAACAAAAGTACTGTGCCATTAGCTGATAGAGAAGTTGTTTTCAGTGTAAATGAAACGTCACAGTCAGAAGCAAAATTGGTTGCATTATCGGCATTAAATCCCAACACGAGTGGGGTTCCATCTCAAGGTGGAAATGAATTTTTTGCCAATACTTTTAGCTACTGGCAGTATGTTGATTTAATGGTGTATTGGGCAGGTTCTGCTGGAGAAGGAATTATTACTCCTCCAAGTGCTGATGTAATTGATGCTTCTCATAAAAATGGCGTTCCAATCTTAGGAAATGTTTTCTTTCCCCCAACAGCTTACGGGGGACAAGCACAATGGGTAGACCAAATGCTTGTACAGCGTGAGGATGGATCATTTCCTGCTGCTGACAAACTGTTAGAGGTTGCTGAATATTACGGATTTGATGGCTGGTTTATCAACCAAGAAACAGCAGGTGGAAATAGAGAAACTGCTCAAAAAACAAAACAGTTTTTAAAATATCTTCAAGACAATAAGAAAAAAGACATGCACATTATGTGGTATGACTCAATGGTTGAAAGCGGAGCAATTAGTTGGCAAAATCACTTAACAGATCGTAATAAAATGTTTTTACAAGATGGTAATGACAAAATTTCCGACAGTATGTTTTTAAATTTCTGGTGGACGAATCAACAGTCTTCTCATGATAAGGCACTAGAAATTGGTAGAAGTCCATATGAACTATATACTGGCATTGATGTCGAGGCAAATGGAACGGACACAAACATTCCATGGAAAGGCATTTTCCCAGAAGGACAAAAACCATTGACTTCATTAGGGATTTACCGTCCAGACTGGGCTTTTAAAACAACTGAAACAATGGAAGCATTCTATCAAAAAGAACAGGAATTCTGGACTGGAAAAGCTGGAGATCCTCGCAAGACTGGTGAAAATGGAGACTGGAAAGGAATGGCTCACTATTTTGATACAAAAACGGCCATTCAGGAGCTTCCGTTTGTGACCCATTTTAATACAGGTAGTGGGAAATTCTTTGCAGTAGATGGTGCTATACAAAGTAAAGAAGAATGGAATAATCGTAGTTTACAAGATATTTTACCTACATGGCGCTGGTTAAAGGATAGCGAAGGAGAGCCTCTAGATGTTGACTTCGATTGGGAGACAGCATTTTACGGTGGAAGTTCTTTGAAGGTTTCTGGAAATTTAACGAAAGAAAATGCGACACATGTGAAGCTTTATAAAACGAATCTACCAGTTGAAAAGGATACAGAGATCTCTGTAACTTACAAAACTGATGTGAAAGATCCTAATATGAAGCTTGGTGTAAGCTTTGTAGATCAGCCTGATGATTTTGTGTTTTTTGATGTTAAGAAAAAGAGCCGAAATCAATGGATGAAAGAAACAGTGAAATTAAACAAGTATAAGGGAAAACAAATTGCAACGATTTCTCTATTCTTCGAGAGTGATAAAGCAATTGAAGATTATCAAATCAACATTGGAGAAATTAAAGTTACAAATAAACATAGCGATAAAGAAATCCCAGATGTACCAAAGAAAGCTAATGTGAAAAATCCAATTTTCACAGAGGGGCTATATGCTGATTTAGAATTATCATGGAAGTCAGTGGAAGAAGATATTCTGCATTATGAGATTTATCGTAAACTTCCTAATGGAAAAAAGGAATTTATCGGAGCTGTTCCAAACAATGCGTACTACATCTCTAACTTACGAAGAAGCGGTAAGGAAAAAGAAACTTCTCTAGAAGTTGTAGCTGTAACGACTGATTTTGTTCGAGGCGGAGCTGCGAAGGTAATGTTTAAATGGCCTGCGTACCCACAACCAAAGGCAGACTTTAGTGTAAATCAAACAGTTGTAGCACCAGGTGAAAAGATCCAATTTTTCAACAATTCATCTGAAGCGACAGAGAAAGTTCAATGGCAAATTGAAGGTGGTACACCGACAGTAAGTACGGAGAATAATCCAATTGTCACGTATGAAGAAGAAGGAATATACTCAGTTACCCTAATCGCTAAAAATAGCGAGGGAGAGGATGTTCTTACAAAAGAAGGCTTTATTACAGTTTCAAAGGATGCAAAAAACATTACGAATGTTGCACAGAACAAAACCGCAACTGCTAGTGGACAATGCTCTTCATCTGAAGGAGCAAAGTACGCGATTGATGGAATCGTGACGAATAATAGTAAATGGTGTGCCATTGGTGCAAATCATTGGTTAAAAGTCGATTTAGGTGAGGCATTTAATCTATCAAAATTTGTTGTCAAACATGCTGAAGCAGGCGGCGAGCCAGCAGCCTTTAATACGAAGGCATTCACGATTGAGGTAAGTCTTGATGGTGAGAATTGGACGAAAGCCGTGAATGTCACAAATAATACAGCTGCTATCTCAGAACATCCCATTACAACGACAGAAGCTCAATATATTCGCTTTTCTGTCCAACAACCAACGCAAGGTGGGGACCAAGCAACTAGAATATTTGAAGTCGAAGCATATGGATATTAAGCAGTAGTAGAATCGGGAAGGGGATTTTATCCCCTTTTCTTACCAAAATAATTGGGGATGAAAAACATGGGACAAATGTTACAAGAAGTAAGTGAATGGATTGTTAGGTTAGTATGGACAAATATTCTTTGGTTTGTATTTATTGTGGCTGGACTAGGTGTTTTTGGTATGATGCCTGCGACTGTTGCTTTATTTGCAGTTACACGAAAGTGGAAGACGGGGGATCTAGATGTTTCCATATGGAAAACATTTAAAGAAACCTTTAAAAAAGAGTTTGTCCGTTCAAATTGTATTGGGCTGATTTTTGCAGCGATTGGCTTTCTCTTATATATCGATTTAAGAATTGCTGAAGCTATGGAAGGAACGTTCTCCGTTATCCTTTATGTTTTTATTAGCTTTATCATTCTTTTATATTTGAATGCTATTGTGCACTTTTTTCCTATCTATGTACATTATCAATACTCAATAAAGGAGTACTTAAAACAATCATTTATTATTTCACTTATTAGTCCTTTATCCACATTATTGATTGGTATCGGTTTGTATTTTATTGGCTATTTAATCACGAATATGCCGGGGCTTATACCTTTTATTTTAGGTGTCCTACCTGCATATTGGATTATGAATGTGTGTATAAAAAGGTTTAAAACTTTAGAACAGCAACATTTACAAGTAAATAAACAAATGGAGATCAATGAAAGTATAAATTAATATACGAATGGGGGATTTATATGTTTTTAGTAGAAAGAAAGCTAGAAGCAAGAATACAAGAATTGGCGCAGTACCGCTATCGTGATGGAATTGAGATTGGTCCGTTTCGTACAATTGAGGATGAGGGTGAAGTAGGTACATATCCTCCTAAGGAAATGGGTGAATCAACTTTACAAATAAGAGACCAATGGACGGGGAGAGACCGCTATCTTTGGCTACATGCAGATGTTCAAATTCCGGCAGAATGGACTGATAGAAAAGTAGTTGGTTTATTTGACTTTGGACGTACAGGTGGAGGAAACAATTCTGGCTTCGAATCATTATTATACTTAAATGGAAATCCATACCAAGGTGTTGATTCTAACCATCAAGAAGTATTTTTCCCACCAACTGAAATAGGAAGCACTGTTCAATTAGATTTCAGACTTTGGTCTGGACTTGAAGGCGGTGGAGAGCCGAGGGAGCAAACATATACACTTGAGGTGGCTCAAGTTGCTTGGTTAGACGAGGCTGTAGATGATTTATATTATACATCTCTAGCAGCGTGGCAAACAATTAAAGAACTTGGTGATGACCGACCAGAAAAGCATGAAATTATAAAAGCATTGAATCAAGCCTTTTTGAAAATTAATTGGAGTAAACCAGGTAATGAAGTATTTTATCGTAGTTGTGAGATTGCTAGCGAGGAATTGAATAAAAGTCTTAATGAAATCGAAAAACATCATCCTGTGACCATTCATTGTGTTGGTCATACACATATTGATGTTGCTTGGCTATGGCGCTTAAAACATACACGTGAAAAGGCTGCTCGATCTTTTTCTACTGTTTTAAGATTAATGGAACAATATCCTGAATATTACTTCCTTCAAACACAGCCACAGTTATATGAATATATTAAAGAAGACTATCCAGAAATCTATGAATCAATTAAGAAACGTGTAAAAGAAGGCCGTTGGGAAACTGAAGGTGGAATGTGGTTAGAAGCAGATTGTAATATTCCTAGTGGGGAATCACTAGTAAGACAAATTTTGTATGGAAAAGAATTTTTCAAGAAGGAATTTGATGTAGATTGCCAATATTTATGGCTGCCAGATGTATTTGGGTATAGCTGGGCACTTCCACAAATCTTGAAAAAATCAGGAATCGATACATTTATGACTACTAAAATAAGCTGGAATCAGTACAATCGTATGCCAAATGATACATTCCAATGGCGTGGAATTGATGGGACAGAAATCCTAACTCATTTTGTAACCACTCCGGAACCTTGGAATTCGGATGATTCATGGTTTTACACATATAATGGGCTGATTACTGCAAAAACTGTAAACGGTGCATGGAATTCATACCGAAATAAAGATCTTAACCAAGATTTACTTCTTTCATATGGATATGGTGATGGTGGTGGAGGAGTCAATCGAGAGATGATTGAGCTTCGTCGCAGATTCGAAAATATGCCAGGACTACCAAAAGTAAAAACGACAAAAGCCGGAGAGTTCTTCGAAAAATTACACGAAAATATTGCGAATACAAATGAGTATGTTCACACTTGGGATGGAGAATTGTACCTTGAATATCACAGAGGAACTTATACGAGTCAAGCATACGTAAAGCGAATGAATCGAAAACTCGAGTTGAGTTATAGAGAATCAGAGTGGTTGTCTGTGTGGAACTCTCTTTTATCTTCATGGGAGAAATATCCGAAGCAACAGCTTGATGAAGGTTGGAAGATTATTTTACGAAATCAATTCCATGATATTATTCCTGGTTCATCGATTAAGGAAGTATATGAAGATGCAAAAGTGGAATATCAACAAGCAGAAGATATTCAACTCGAAATTGATCAAAATAATTTCAATGAGTTTATTGAACCTAAGCATGGAACGTATACAGTCTTTAATGCAACAAGTTGGCAAGATCAACAAACTATTTTCATCCCATACGATCAAACGAATGATGTGGTTGGAGGATGGACTTCAGGTTCAGGTGAAAATCTAAATTGTCAACGAACTGAAAATGGTTGGTTAGTAGAATTAGATAAGACTAAACAATTTGGTGCAGTAGAAATCCAATTCAAACAAGATCCTATCGTAGAAAATAATACACCATTTGTTATTAATGAAAAGTTGCTAGAAACACCTTTTTATCTAGTTGAATGGAATGACTCTCTTCAACTGACTCGTATCTTTGATAAAGAAGCTAATCGTGAAGTATTAGCACAACAGGAAAAAGGGAATGTCCTCCAAATTTTCGAAGATAAACCATTGGCACACGATGCGTGGGATATTGATTTGTATTACCAAGAAAAAATGGAGGAAATCAGTGAAGTAGTATCAAGTGAAGTTGTTGAAAACGGTCCACTTCGTATTGTCATTCGGACGAAATGGAAGTATCAAAGTTCTTTAATTGAACAAGATATGATTTTCTATGCTCAAAATAGACGTATTGATTATAAAACAAAAGTGGATTGGCATGAACAACGTAAGTTAATGAAAGTAGCATTCCCAGTTGATATTCGTTCAATCGAAGCAACGTATGATATACAATTTGGTAATGTTAAGAGACCGACACATTGGAATACGAGCTGGGATATGGCACGATTTGAAACAGTTGGACACCAGTGGGCAGATCTTTCTGAAACAGGGTACGGAGTGAGTTTGTTAAATGATTGCAAATATGGGTATGACATTAAAGACCAAACGATTCGATTATCCTTGCTAAAAGCAGCAACCTACCCTGATCCAACTGCAGATCAAGGAGAACACGAGTTTACGTATTCATTGCTACCTCATCAAGGAGATTGGAGAGTTGGGCAAACAGTCAAGCAAGCTTGGTTTTTAAATAATCCATTGAAAGTAGTACAGGGTGGATTTTTACCAGAAGAAAGCTCGTTTATGTATCTTAATAACGATCATGTTAAAGTCGATGCGATCAAGAAAAATGAGAGTGATGACTCAGTAATTATTCGCCTTCATGAGTATGAAGGACAACGAGGAAATGTCTCAATTGAATTCCCAAGAAACGTTAAAAAATGGTATGAAACAAACTTAATGGAACAAGTTGAGAGCGAGAAACAAACTGGACATATCGACTTAGAAATTAAACCGTATGAAATTAAAACAATAGTAGTCTATTTCCATGATGAAATAAGATAATCTTTTATAAACTATATATCCCTCTGTTGGGAAGTGAATTAACTTCACTTTCCAACAGAAAATATAGTAGAATAGTGGTTGAGTTAGTAGTCTGCATGGGAGGATAGAAGGAATGTTTTTGAGTAATCTTATGAAGAAGCTAACGAATAAAGTGTTCAGCAAAATTTTGATCACTTATTCCGCAACGATCCTTCTTACAATGTTTGTGTTACTACTTGTATTATCACGCTATTATACAGAAGTTATCATTCAGAAAGAAATGGACGCAAGTACACGAACACTAGAACGGGTTGAATATTATCTCCAGAGAAAAGATGAGCATATAAAAAATGTTATGCAAGAATTATATTTAACCAGAGATCTGATTTTTAATGATATTGCATTTGCATTGCAGTCTGATTATGATACCTATTTATCGTATCGACTAGATATGTACAGTGAGAACTCTTCTTTTGTTCCAAACAACCTTAATACATTTTTTCAAGCGTATTTTAGTCAAGACTCTGATATCAATGCAGTGAGTTTAAAAAGTACAAGCTCTGATACAGAGTATGTATATATTTATAACCACTATAAGTGGAATAAATATATGGATAAGAAAATGCCAGAGAAAGAAAATCTAACTGGTCATCTTGATGATTTACAGCTTCAGCAAGTTAAGTGGGAGCAAGAAAAAAGTACCTTCAACAATATTCAAATATCTCGTGCCATTAATGATCCCACGACCCTTAAAAAATTAGGGGATCTGACGGTTTTTTATGATATAGCGGGGATGCAAGATTTGATTCGTTTGAGGAAATCCCAATTTAAAGGAACAGTCCATATTTTTCAGCGTGATGGGAATTATCTTTATTCGTCAGACAATGGTAATAGTACCGTTCCAGAACCATTGAAAAATTTAGCATTTGAAACGAACTTTAAGAAAGTAAAGTGGAATGGGAAAAACTACTATATTAATACAGTGGCTGATGACTACATGGGTTACTTATATGTAGGTTTCATCCCCGAGAATGATATTAAGAAAGCCACAATTGTTCATAAGTATATGTTCTTATCTACAGTCTTACTTTCCTGTATTGCCATTGCTGTAACCTATTTTGCCATGAGATCTTATTCTAGAAGAATTAATAAAATAGAAACGGCCATTCACGAAGTTCAAGGAGGAAACTTGCAAATTAGAATACCAGATAGTAGAGAAAAAGACGAGTTAACGACTATATCAGAAAGTTTCAATGATATGTTAGACGACTTAAATATGTACATTAAAGACGTATATGTATTAAATATTCGCCAAAGAGAGGCTGAAATGAAAGCGCTTCAGTCGCAAATCCAGCCACATTTTTTATATAATACATTAGAAGCTATTCGCATGAAGTCTATAGCTGACGGATCTAAACCAACTAGTAATATGATTTATAGTTTAGGTCAACTATTTCGTTATTCTTTAAGTAGTAAAGAAATCGTTCAAATTTCTGATGAAATCCAACATGTTAAGGAGTATATAGGTTTAAATCAGATTAGATATCCTAATCGCTTAAACGTTACGTACGAGATTCCAGAAACTTGTTTAGACGGAAAAATTCTCAAATTTACACTTCAACCGCTTGTTGAAAATTATTTAATTCATGGCTTCCAAAAAGAAACAAATCATAATGAATTACTAATAAAAGTTCAAAGAATTCATCAGGACATTGAAATTGTAATAGAAGACAATGGGAACGGTATTCCACTAGATAAACTATTGGCTATTCAAACGAAATTAGTAGAAGGAGCTACCACCTCTGAGGGCTCCATAGGGCTGAGTAATGTTCATCAAAGAATACAATTAAAATATGGACAAGAGTATGGAATTCAGATTAATAGTATTGAAGGAGAAGGTACTAGAGTAGACGTTAGAATTCCGGCAGCAAGGAGGGAGCAGATACAACATGTATAACGTATTTTTAGTAGATGATGAACCATTTATTATTGAAGGTATGAAAGCGCTGGTACCATGGGAAGATTATGGACTTAAAGTTGTTGGCGAAGCTTCTAATGGTAGTGAAGCTCTTAAAAAGTTAGAAACGTGCCATGTTGATATAGTATTAACTGATATAACGATGCCTATAATGGATGGATTAGAGTTAATTGGTACATTGAAAGAACGTCAACCTAATACAAAATGTATCGTTTTATCTGGATACGAAGAATTTGACTATGTGAAAAAAGGAATGAAGCTAGGAATTGAAAATTATCTATTAAAACCAGTCAATGAGCAAGAACTCATTTCAACATTGGAAAATAGTGTTGAGAAAATTGAGAAATCTACAAATGATGAAGAAGCGTATACTATTTTAAGAGATAATACAATTTGGCGAAGCCTGAATCAAGACATCGATGCAAAAGAATGGCGTGAAAGAGTAGAGTTATACAGTTTGGAGTTTGATAGCCAGAAGCTAGCTGTTGTTTTAATGCAAATATCAAGTGAGATAGAACATGAAAACATTTCCTTTTTCCGAAGAAGAGTAGAGGAGTTATTTCAGTCTGTCTGTATTATTAATCCAGATGGCGAACTTATCCTTTTAGTTTCGTCTAATTGTGAAGATGACTTTAAGAAAAAACTAGATGAATTGAATGTGCTTTTTGCTGGATATGTTTCTGGAAAGTATCATATTAGTGTTGGATCATCTGTTTGCTCCACAAATGAATTGTATAAGAGCTACCAACGTGCTAAAGAGTTATCTAGCTTTCGATTAGTAGTTAAAGAAAGTGGACTCATAACAGATGAATTAACAAAGCAGTATATGCAAGCAAGTCTGTCTACTTCGTATAAATTGGATGATCTAAAGAGATATATTGTTGGTTCAGAACAAGAAAAGGCTTTTTTGTGGATCAAAGATTCCTTTGCTGAGATTAATAAATCTACTAAAAAGGTTGCTCCAACTAGGATTAGAGGGTTTGCTATTGAAATTGTTACGTCTATCCAAAAAGAAGTATTGTCACATGCCAATGATCAAACAGTTGGTATTGTGAAACGAATCTTAGAGGCGTATTCAATTGAACTTTTAGTGGATATTCTTATTGATTTTATTGAAGGAACTTTTAGAGCATTAGAGCAAAAATCTGAGCAGAGAAGTCCGATTATTCACAGTGTTGTGCAATATATTCAAGAACATTTTCATGAAGAACTCTCTTTGAAAACATTAAGCTATAAATTTCATATAAATTCGATTTACTTAGGCCAACTATTCCAGAAAGAAACTGGCTTAGTATTCTCTGAGTACATGAATCATTTAAGACTCGAAAAAGCAAAACAATTGTTGAAAGAGACACACTTAAAGGCTGGAGTAATTGGAAAACAAGTGGGTTATTCGGATTCGGCTTATTTTTATAAACAGTTTAAGAAGGTTGTGGGGATTACTCCCTCGGCTTGGAAAGCAATGAATATCAATTCTTGATATCCCGTTATTCGGGATTTTTTCTGTTTTAGAGGTGAGTCTTTAAGCCCGAAAGAATCAACATAATGATAAAAAAGGCTATATTTACGATCGAATATTTAATAAGTACAGTAAATCTTAATATTGTTGACTTTATACATTTTCCATTTTTTCTTAAACTATAGTTGTAAGGGTTTTCAAATTGAGAGAGGGGGGTCTGTATGAGTCGTATCAAGAGTTTTTTCCAAGATGTTTATAAAAATCGTATGTGGCTATTCATGGTTCTACCGGGAACCATTTGGCTATTGTTATTTGCATATCTTCCTATGTTTGGAACTGTCATTGCCTTTAAAAATTTTCGATATGATCCGAATGGATTTTTTGCAAGTATCCTAAATAGTGATTGGGTTGGCTTTGAAAACTTCAAGTTTTTATTTACTACAAATGACGCCTGGATCATTACAAGAAATACGATTCTTTATAATTTAGTCTTTATTGTTTTAGGGCTTATATTAGCAGTGTTTGTAGCAATTGTTCTAAGTGAGCTGGCAAATAAGAGACTGTCAAAAATTTATCAAACAGGAATGCTGTTTCCACACTTTTTATCATGGGTTGTTGTTAGTTATTTCGTATTCACGTTCCTAAGCGTGGATAGAGGTCTGGTTAATAATATACTCGTATGGTTTGGCGTAGAAGACCCGATATCGTGGTATAACGAAGCGAAATATTGGCCTTTTATTATCGTTCTAACAAGTATGTGGAAGGGTATTGGTTATGGAAGTATTGTTTATTTAGCTGCCATAGTTGGGATTGATAAAAACTATTACGAAGCTGCTATGATCGATGGTGCAAATAAGTGGCAACAAATCCGTAATATTACGATTCCGATGATAACACCGCTGATTGTTATTTTAACGATTTTAAACATTGGTAGAATTTTTAGTGCAGACTTTGGTCTGTTTTATCAAGTTCCTCGTGATTCCGGTACGTTATATTCAGTAACAAACGTTATAGATACGTATGTATACAGAGGGTTAACGACAATGGGGGACATTAGTATGAGTACTGCAGCTGGTCTTTACCAATCAGTTGTTGGGTTTACATTAGTCATGCTGACAAATTACCTTGTTAAGAAGGTTGAGAAAGAATATGCCCTATTTTAAAAAATTGAGAGTGAAAGGAGGGCGTCCACAGTTTTGTGGCAAATGACAATGATACCAAATCCAAAAAGCTCCCAACCTACTCCTTTAAACAAAGTGAATGTGCAAAAACAAGTGAATCAACCGAACCAACCGAACCAACCGAACAAAAAAAGTAAACGTAAGAAAAAGTACACACCTCATGGTCTAACGGGGTTTCCTAATGTTTTGATGAATATTTTGTTAGGATCGTTTTCTATCATGTGTGTCTTTCCATTTCTATATGTAATCGTCATCTCTTTAACGGATGAGAAAACATTAGCGCGAAATGGATATCAGATTATACCTGAAGTTTGGAGTTTAGAAGCATATCGATACTTGTGGCAAATGAAGGATCAATTACTTCAATCTTATACGATTACGATTTTTGTAACTGTACTTGGAACACTCTTCAGTGTAGTAATGATTGCTTTATATGCCTATGCTATTTCTAGAAAGCAATTTAAATACCGCGGTTTCTTTACTTTTATGGCATTCTTTACCATGCTTTTTAGTGGAGGGTTAATTCCTTTCTATATAGTAGCAACACAGTTTTTACATTTACGTAACTCTATTTGGGCATTGATATTACCACTTGCAATGAACGCATTCTATATCTTAATTATGAGAACCTTTTTCCAAAGGTCTGTACCTGAATCCATTTTGGAATCGGCTAGAATTGATGGAGCAAGTGAATTACGAATCTTTGTCCAAATGGTTGTTCCACTTTCATTACCAGGTCTTGCAACCATTGCCCTTTTTAGTACATTGGGTTACTGGAATGATTGGTTTAATGCACTGTTGTTCATTGATGAACCGCACTTGGTGCCGCTGCAGTCAATGTTGATGAAAATTGAAAACAACATAGAATTTTTAACGCAAAATTCGTTAGCAGGCGGTATACAAAATGATTTATTAAGTGCAATACCTCAAGATGCTGCAAAAATGGCAATGGTTGTTATTTCAACTTTGCCGATAGCGATTGCATATCCAATTTTCCAGAAATACTTTGTTAGTGGATTGACAATTGGTGGCGTTAAGGAATAAATGTTTTTTGAAATAGATAAATAAAAGGGAGGTTTTACAATGAATAAGAAGCTGGCAATTTTTCTAGTACTATTGTTAAGTTTATCTACCTTTTTATCTGCATGTAGTGGTGGGAAAGCGGATAAAACGAGTGGTAAAGCTGATGGAGATAAACCATATGAAATTACTTGGTACACAATTGGGACACCTCAAAAAGATGTTGATAAAGTAATGAAAGAAGTAAATAAATACACGAAAGAGAAAATTAACGCAACTGTTAAAATGAGACAAATTGACTGGGGCGATTATGATCAAAAAATGCAAGTTATGATTGCTTCAGGTGAATCTTTTGATATTGCTTATACTCAAGGTGGAAACTATGTGTTAAATGCACAAAAGGGAGCATTTAAAGACTTAAATGACCTTCTTGATACACATGGAAAAGAATTAAAAGCAGCACTTGATCCAGCATTCATAGAAGGTGCAAAAATTGATGGAAAGCTTTACGGTATTCCTTCTAACAAAGAAGTAGGTCAGCAAAGTGTGTACGTATTTAATAAAAATATCGTTGATAAATACAATATGGATATTTCAAGCGTTAAATCGTTAGAAGATTTAAAGCCATTATTGCAAACAGTGAAAGAAAATGAGCCAGACTTCACACCGATTGCAACTTTTAAACCACATTTACCATTTGATTACGTATTAGAAGATGAATTGCCGTTTGCATTTCCTTTAGAAGGAGATACAAGTAAGGTAATTAATATCTTTGAATCAGATGAAATGATGAAAACGTTGAAAACAATGCATGAATTCTATAAAGCTGGTTATATCAAAGCAGATGCAGCAACAAGTACAGATCCATGGCCGTTAGAAGTACAAAACTGGTTCGTACGTAAAGAGATGTATCAGCCATATGCGGAATTAATCTGGTCTCGTTCAGCAGGTTATGATGTAGCGGTTCAACCAATGCATGATCCGATTACATTTAACAACTCTGTAACAGGGGCGATCCAAGCAATCTCAGCAACTTCAAAAAATCCAGAGAAAGCTATGGAGTTCTTAAATCTATTGAATACAGATCCATATCTTCGTAACTTAATTGATAGAGGCATTGAAGGTGTACATTACGAAGAGGTTGATAACGGTACAATTAAAGACCTTCCAGCTCGTGTAGATAACTACAACATGCCAAGTTTCTCTCTAGGAAATCATTTCATTCTTAAGCTATATGAAAATGATCCTCAAGATAAATGGGAAGTGTTCAAAAAATTCAATGATGCTTCTGTAAAAGCACCAACAGTAGGTTTCTATTTTGATACGAATCCAGTTCGTACAGAAATCGCAGCAATTTCAAACGTTGCAAGTGAATTCGCACCTCCTCTCTTAACTGGTAGTGTTGACCCTGAGGTATATCTACCAAAAGCAAATAAGAAGTTTAAAGAAGCAGGATTAGATAAAGTGCTTGAAGAAATGCAAAAACAATATGATGAGTGGAAGAAAAACAACTAATAGATTCAATCAATTAACAAAGGAGGTAAAGTCGGAAATCTATTTTTCCGACTTGCTTTCTTTTTAAGGAAAGGCAGGGTTAAAAATGAGTACAGAAATAGAAAAGAATAAATACGTGTTTCCTAAAGACTTCTGGTGGGGATCTGCTTCATCTGCAACACAAATGGAAGGGTTTTCGGGAGCGGATGGTAAAGGGCAGAATATATGGGACTACTGGTATGAAGCAGAACCGAATCGTTTTTATCAAGGGATTGGACCTGATAACACTTCACTGTTTTATACGAAATTTGTTGAAGATATTTTGCTCATGAAAGAAACGGGCCATAACAGTTTTCGCTTTTCTATCTCATGGTCCCGCATGTTTCCAAAGGGGCGTGGAGAAGTAAATCAGAAGGCGATTGACTTTTATAATACCATCATTAACACCTTACTAGAAAATGAGATAGAGCCTTTTGTGAATCTCTATCATTTTGACATGCCTATGGCTATGCAAGAAGAGGGTGGTTGGGAAAGTCGCTCTGTCGTTGATGCGTATGTGGAATATGCTTCTACTTGCTTTGAGAATTTTGGAGATCGAGTCATGAAATGGTTCACACATAATGAGCCAATCGTACCTGTAGAATGCGGTTATTTATATGGACATCATTATCCAGCACTTTGTGATTTTGAAAAAGCTGTTCAAGTTGCGTTCCATTCTGTATTAGCCTCTGCGAAAGCAATTAAGGCATACCATGATAAAGAGCTTGGAGGAAAAATTGGAATTATATTGAATGTTACTCCATCTTATCCAAGGAGTAATCACCCTGCTGACTTAGCTGCTGCTGAAAAAGCGGATTTGCTATTTAACCGTTCCTTTCTAGATCCATCAGTCAAAGGCACGTTTCCTGAGAAGCTAATTGACATGTTGCGGGAAGAAAACTTTTTACCGAAGTATGAAGCTGAAGATTTGGATATTATCCGTGAAAATACAGTTGATCTATTAGGGATTAATTACTATCAACCACGAAGAGTTAAGGCAAAGGAAAATATGCCAAATCCGAATGCTCCGTTCATGCCAGAACGATACTTTGATCATTATGACATGCCAGGGAAAAAGGTGAATCCATACAGAGGTTGGGAGATTTATGAAAAGGGTGTCTACGATATTTTAAAAAACATCCAAGAAAACTATGGGAATATTGAATGCTTCATTTCGGAAAATGGTATGGGAGTTGAATCAGAAGAACGCTTTAAGGATGCGAACGGAATGATTCAAGATGATTATCGAATTACCTTTTACGAAGATCATTTAAAGTGGATCCATAAAGCATTAAACGAAGGTGCCAATGTAAAAGGATATCATGTATGGACCTTCATGGATAACTGGTCCTGGTTAAACAGCTATAAAAATCGGTATGGTTTGATTTCAGTAGACTTACAGAATGACTATAAGCGAACGATTAAGAAAAGTGGTTATTGGTTCAAGAAGTTAGTGGAAAGTAATGGGTTTTAGAAAAGAGGAGTATGTGATGAAAAGGTATCTAGTCTATGACGTTGGCGGAACATCAGTAAAATATTCAGTTATGGATGAACATGCTAATGTTTTAGAGAGCTCTTCAAGCCCCACACCACCACAAGGAGAAGGGCAAATATTTAGATTTATCATTGATACAACGACAAAGTATAAAAACAAATGGGAGCTTAATGGAGTTGCATTAAGTGTACCAGGTGCTGTTGATGTAAAAAGTGGTTATGTTCATTATGCTGGTCAAGTAACTGATTTTATTGGAAGAAGTATCAAGGAAGAACTAGCTGATATTGGCTTACCAATTGAGCTAGAAAATGATGCGAATTGTGCAACTTTAGCCGAGAAGTGGAAAGGAAATGCACAAGAATGTAATAGTTTCATATGTGTGACAATAGGAACTGGTATAGGTGGAGGAATATTCTTAGACGGGAAATTGAGACGTGGAAAAAAGGGAATGGCTGGTGAAGTTGGACTCATGATCATGAATTCAACCGAATCATTAGATACTCTTGTTGAAACGAGTACGTTTAGTAGATTAGGATCCACTTGGAATTTACTTAATCGAGTATTTCTTAAAACAGGTGAAGAACTGACCGGTGAAGAATTATTCGATCACTATCATAAAAAAGATAATTGCGTACAAGGTGAAGTAGAAGCATTTTTTGATGCAATTGCAATAGGAACTGCTAATTTAATACATACATTAGCACCAGAAAAAGTTTTGTATGGTGGTGGAATAAGTGAGCAATCAGGATTCACAAATCATATCAACGAACGTCTAAAGAAAATTCGTCCAGAAATCGTTGAAATGACTGAGATTGATGTATGTAAATTTAAAAATCTTGCAGGGCAAATCGGTGCACTCTATCACTTTCATAATTGTTAATTGAAAGAATAATAAATTAGTAGAATTTTACCTAAAAAGAAAGATTGTTAGTGTACATTCAATTTTCTATGTAAAACCTGTCAAAAGTGTATGAACTTTTTCTTAAAATAATTCGATCACAAAGGGAGTGTCTTAATTGAAGCAACCGATATTTTTACTTCCAGTTTTTCAAGAAAGAATTTGGGGGGGAGAAAAGCTTAAAACAGAATTTCATTATGATATCGAGTCTAATTTGACTGGGGAGTGTTGGGCAGTATCTGCACATCCTAATGGTCAAAGTACAGTAAGTGATGGTCCTATTAAAGGGAAGACACTTGAGAGACTTTGGTCAGAAAATCGAGAACTATTCGGGAGTCTCGAAGGTGAAGTATTTCCGTTACTGACAAAGATTTTAGATGCAAATAATGACCTTTCTGTTCAAGTACATCCTAATGATGAATATGCCAATAAAAATGAAAATGGAGAACTTGGTAAAACAGAATGCTGGTATGTGATTAACTGTGAAGAAAATGCTGAAATAATCTTTGGGCATAATGCAATTTCAACAGAGCAGTTTGTTGAGATGATTAATAACAACGAATGGAATGACCTACTGCATCGTATAAAAGTAAAACCAGGTGATTTTTTCTATGTACCAAGTGGAACAATCCATGCATTATGCTCGGGCGTTCTTATATTAGAGACGCAGCAGAGCTCAGACACAACATATCGTGTATATGATTATGACCGTGTTGACCAACAAGGTAACAAGAGAGACTTACATATTAAAAAGTCAATCGATGTTACAACTATACCACATAGGAATATTTCTGTAAAACCTATTACAGAAGAAATGACTGGTGGTACGATTACAACATTCATTCAGAGTGAGTATTTCTCTGTCTACAAATGGGATATCAAGACAGCTGCTACTTTTACGCAAGATAAACCATTTTTAATAGGAAGTGTTATATCTGGAACTGGTGAAATCGTGACAGACGAGGGTAGCTATTCATTCGAGAAGGGAAGTCATTTTATTTTACCAAGTGGTTTAGGAGAATTTCACATAGAAGGGTCAGCGGAAATGATTATCTCTCATCCGTAAAGGGGAAATCGAAAGGTGCTTTGTTGCCCTTTCGATTTTTTGGTCTTAGTAAAATGGTCTAATGGGATATTTTTTTACTTTGTTATCTAAGTCCGGCTCCAGCACTCGAAAAGATGAATAGTCCATATTCGAGATTTTTTGTCCGAATCTGTGTCTGATTTTAAGTGATATATATTTAAAAACAACAATTTTTTAGAAAGGCTGTTTTCTAAATGATTGTTGTTTTTTGTGGGGGAGAAGCCCTAATTAAGGAAAAAAAGCAAAAGCGGACAATAATGGATTTTCGTGCCCGATTTCTGAAATTTGGAGCCGAGCTGGTCACTGTTGATGGCATTCTATATGACAATAGCAACAAAGTTTGCGAAAACAGCCTTTTGATATCACCAGAATTTATAAGTTTTGTCTTCGAGAATTATCCAGTTTCAGAGCCCCGTCCTATTGATTACTCGCTAAAACGTGCCAAATACTCGCCAAACTTCGCCGCGACCCCATTTTACTAGTTCTGCTACTTTGTTATAACCACTATTGTTGACACATATCTTATGGTATACTTACGTACGGTGAAATGAATGAAATGGAGGATTTCAGTGGGAAAACAATTGAGCAAAAAACAACCAAAAGCACAGGTTGTCCCGTTTCTCCAAGATGGACAATATTATTATACTAGGGGCCTCAAGGCTTATCGTGAACAAAATTATCAAAAAGCGATTAAATATTTGCAACGAGCAGTTGAGTTAGATCCGAAAGACTCAGTTAAACTATCCCAGCTCGCGACAATTTATACAGATATGGGAAAGTATAGCCAAGCAAATGAATTGCTTTCATATATACTTGCCGAAGTTGATGAAGAAATGACGGAGTGTCACTACTTTATGGCGAACAATTTCGCACATCTTGGATTATTCCATGAAGCATACAAGTGTGCTAAAGAATATGCAAACAAAGAGCCATTCGGTGAATTTATAGAGGATAACGAAGATCTTATTGACCTTCTTACAATGGAAGATGACGGTGATGAACCATTCTTAAAGGATCCAGATGATTTGATTATCAAACAGGACGCGGCAAAATCACTTTTGGAAAATAGTCAGTTTGAAGAAGCAATTATATTACTTGAAGAAATTGTCGTAGAATACCCTGAATTTTGGTCAGCACATAATAACTTATCGCTAGCTTATTTTTACGTAGGGGAAATTGATAAAGCCAAGGAATTTTTGCAATCCGTTCTTCAACGTAATCCTGGAAATTTACATGCGTATTGTAATTTGTTGGTATTTTATTATTATGAATGCCAGGATGAAAAAGTGAGTGAGCTTACAAAAGCTTTATCGACTGTTCACCCGCTATTATACGAACATCGTTATAAATTAGGGGCATCTTTTGCATTGGTAGGATATTATCCACTCGCTTATAAATGGCTTCGCTCTCTATATAGGATAGGATTTGAAGGCGATGATACATTTTATTATTGGCTATCCTATTCGGCTTATTTTACTGGACGTGTCGCTTTTGCAGAACAGGTGTGGGAGAAAGTGTTAAAGGAAAATAAAAGCAAGGCTGGTTCTGAACCGTGGAATACAACTAGTGACCTTATTGGTCAGCGAGTAGCTACCATGTCGTTAGAAGAGCGTCTGTATGCCATTTTCCTTGCGACGCAAACAAATAATTACAATCAAATATATGGTTATCAAGCAACGAACCAACCGCAGTCACAAGTAGAAAAGGAATTTATCGAGCTAGCACTATCGAAGAATTATAGCTCTGATAGTAAAATTACTTCTCTTTTTCATATTGCGAAAGAATTATTTGTTCATTTCGAGGATGATGAGCTGTTTTTATTTTCATTCCGTATCCTTGTAAAAGCGTATAAAGATGATTACGTGTTAAAAAACCATCTTGGCTGGGCGGCAGCCCTAAATTACGTTTGGAAACACGAGCGTAATGAGCCGATAAGCCAAACAACGATTGCAAGCACGTATGGTATATCTGTTTCTTCTGTTGGTAAATATGTGAAGTCTGTAAAAAATATCACATCTTGAGCAAAAAAATGGCACGAACTGCTTATATTTAATAGGATGTTTATAAGGGAAAAGAAAGAAGGCTAAGTACGAAGGAATTTGTAAAGTCGGATTACGTTATTATGTCCAGATCCGAAGTGGTGGACGCCGTATTCTGACTTATTTATTCTATGTACTATTGCTTTTATTTGTATTAGTCGTCTCTAAATAGCAGATAATCAAAGTAAGCAACTTATTTAAGGAGTGAAAATCGTGTCTGAAGAAAAAATTTATGACATCATTATTGCAGGAGCAGGTCCAGCTGGGATGACTGCTGCTGTTTACGCATCACGCGCGAATTTATCGACACTTATGATTGAACGTGGAGTGCCAGGAGGACAAATGGCAAACACGGAAGAAGTAGAAAACTACCCAGGTTTTGATCATATTTTAGGGCCAGAGCTTTCAACAAAAATGTTTGATCACGCAAAGAAATTTGGTGCTGAATATGCATATGGGGATATTAAAGAAGTTATCGATGGTGAAGAGTATAAAACCATCGTAGCAGGTAAAAAAGAATACAAAGCGCGAGCTGTTATTATTACAACTGGTGCTGAATATAAAAAGATCGGTGTACCTGGTGAAAATGAACTGGGCGGCCGCGGTGTTTCTTATTGTGCCGTATGTGATGGTGCATTCTTTAAAGAAAGAGAGCTAGTCGTTATTGGTGGTGGAGATTCTGCCGTAGAAGAAGGTGTGTATTTAACACGATTTGCTTCTAAGGTAACGATCATCCATCGTCGTGATGAGTTAAGAGCTCAAAAAATCCTTCAACAACGTGCGTTTGAGAATGAGAAAATCGACTTTATTTGGAACCATACAGTGAAAGAAATCCATGAACAAGATGGTAAAGTAGGAAAATTAACATTAGTCAATACTCAAAATGGCGAAGAGATGGAATTTAAAGCAGATGGTGTTTTCGTTTACGTTGGAATGCTTCCTTTATCTAAACCGTTTGAAAGCCTTGGTATTACGAATGAAAATGGTTATATTGAAACAAATGAACGAATGGAAACTAAGGTTAAAGGAATCTTTGCTGCTGGTGATATTCGTGAAAAAATGCTTCGTCAAATTGTCACAGCAACTGGTGATGGAAGTATTGCAGCACAAAGTGCCCAACATTATATAGAAGAATTAGCAGATAAACTAAAAGCGGTTAAGTAATCTAAGGCTTAAGATACAATGAAATTCTAGAGCTTGAGCTTACGTAATCGACATTCAGTTCGAACGCTTAGTTGCTCTAGTTCATATGCCTAAGGTCGGTCAAGGGACCAACGATTTTAAACTTAACAAAATCGTAATTCGGTCTTAACTCTCCTGTAACATTAGTGAAATATTTATAGGTTATTATAAAATAAGTAATTGACCCCCTTTTATAAATAGACTGATCTTAGAGCATGGGCGCCCTTTCCCATGCTCCCTTTTTTATGTCCTTCAAACCTGTTAATATATTTGTCTAAGAAAAGCGCAAGCGCCTTGTTCAGCCTCAGGCATAGCATAAGACGCTCAGGAATATAAGGTGTTCTCTTTGCCTTCAATTCCTGAGTGGCTGTAGACCTAAGAGGCAGTCAAGAACGCGACGTTAATCGCCTTGACTGCACTTGCACGTCCTGTGCTTCGGGGTAGGACGCTTGCGCTGGACACGAAAACTAAGTTAAAAAATTTATAATTTCTTATCCTTCTAAAAAAAAATGAAACAGTTTCCCTTCTAAGACGTATATACATTTAGTGACCCTAAATTCATACTAACCGAGTTCATTGTGAAGACCTCGTGAACATAGTATAATAGCAGTAAGTGAAAAGCGTAACAAATACCAAGTTGGTGAGTTTTTTAAAAGAACGTATACGTTTTTTCGCAGCGTATTTGTATTTAGCCTCTTGTCATTCATGAATTTTAGGTAAAGAACACCATCCATTTATGAGCGTCATATCTACCTTGGCTAACAAAGGCGTTTGCGATTTCATAATGATATGTAAAAATAGAGGTGAAGAAGGTGCAACGAGTAACCAATTGCGTCCTAGTGGAAGGGAATAAAGTCCTTCTCCTTCAAAAGCCAAGCAGGGGCTGGTGGGTAGCTCCAGGAGGGAAAATGGAGTTCGGGGAGTCCATTAAGGATACAGTAACTCGTGAATATCGCGAGGAAACCGGCATATACATTAAAAACCCTCAATTAAAAGGAGTATTTACCTTTTTAATCCAAGAAGGAAATGAAGTTGTTTCAGAATGGATGATGTTTACCTTCCTAGCAACAGATTATCAAGGAACAAATGTCCTTGAATCTGAAGAGGGTATGATCCAGTGGCATGAGAAGGAAGACATTAAAGCATTACCAATGGCTCCAGGTGATCATCATATTCTTGATTATGTTATTAAAGGGACGGGGATGCTGTATGGAACCTTTACATACACAAAGGAATATGAGCTTATCTCCTATCGCTTAGATCCACAATAAGTGATGAGGAACATTTTCTAACAGCAACATCAAAGAAGACGGGAAGTTATGTTAAGGTAAAAGTATTAACCGTCTATTTCATATAAATGAAACGAAAAAGGGAATAGTGGAAAGGAGGAACAGACGTTGATGATTGAAAATAATGGACAGCAAGAGGCACCACAAGAAGTACAAATGGTCATCATCACGGGTATGTCAGGTGCGGGGAAAACTGTAGCTATTCAAAGCTTCGAGGATCTTGGCTATTTTTGTGTGGATAATTTGCCGCCAACTCTTTTACCGAAATTTTTAGAATTAATGAAGGAATCAGGAGCGAAAATGAATAAGGTTGCGCTCGTGATGGATCTTCGAGGAAGAGAGTTCTTTGATCATCTTTTTCAAGCACTTGATGATTTGTCCGAAAGCACGTGGCTAACTCCACAGATTCTTTTTCTTGATGCAAAAGACGCTACGCTTGTGACAAGATATAAAGAAACACGTCGGTCACACCCACTTGCCTCAAAAGGGCTACCATTAGAGGGAATAGGACATGAGCGTGAACTTCTTGAGGAGTTAAAGGGAAGGGCACAGCTTATTTATGATACATCTGACTTGAAGCCGAGAGAACTAAGAGAAAAAATATTAAAACAATTTTCTTCGAATGTTGAGCATACATTTACGGTGAATATTACGTCATTTGGCTTTAAATATGGTGTGCCAATTGATGCAGATTTAATGTTTGATGTTCGTTTCTTGCCAAATCCACACTATATTGACCATATGAGACCGAAAACTGGATTACAAGAGGAAGTGTCCTCTTATGTGTTAAAATGGAGTGAAACTCAAAAGTTCTTAGAGAAACTCCTTGATTTACTCACATTCATGCTTCCTTATTATAAGCGAGAAGGAAAGAGTCAAATCGTGATTGCGATTGGTTGTACGGGAGGACAGCATCGCTCGGTTACATTAGCAGAATACATTGCAGCCCATTATAAAAATGACTATCATACTCAAGTGTCTCATCGGGATATTGAGAAGAGAAGGCCACATTTTTAACTAATGGAAAAGGAACATTTGCCGAAAGTCGTCATCATTGGCGGTGGTACTGGCCTATCAGTGCTTTTAAGAGGATTAAAGCTATATCCTCTTGATATAACAGCGATTGTTACTGTTGCCGATGATGGAGGGAGCTCAGGTAGGCTCCGCGACGAATTAAACATACCTCCTCCTGGTGATATTCGTAATGTATTAACCGCCTTGTCAGATGTTGAGCCGCTTGTAGAGGAGCTATTTCAACATCGTTTTAATAAAGGAAATAATTTATATGGACATTCATTAGGTAATCTCATCTTAGCAGCGATGACGAACATCACTGGTGATTTTGTCCATGCAATAAAGGAAATGAGTACGGTATTAAATGTACGTGGAAAGGTATTGCCGGCAGCGAATACAAGTGTCATTCTAAATGCAGAGATGGAAGATGGAACAATCGTTTCTGGTGAATCTAAAATTCCCGAGGTTGGGAAAAAAATAAAACGAGTATTTCTCAGCCCAGATGATATTGAGCCACTACCTGAAACAATCGATGCGATTAGAGAAGCAGATTTAATTATCATCGGTCCAGGTAGTCTGTACACAAGTATTTTACCTAACCTTCTTGTTCCGAAAATTGGAGAGGAAGTTTGCAGGGCAAAAGCAAAGAAAGTTTATATTTGTAATGTCATGACACAGGCAGGAGAAACATTAAACTATACTGCAAGTGACCATGTTAAAGCATTATATGATCATATGAAATGCACATTTATGAATACAATCCTTGTCAATGAAGAGGAAATTCCTGAACAGATTAGGGCTTTATATGAAGAAGAGCTTGCAAAACCAGTCCATTACGATATCGATGGGTTGAAAGCATTAGGCCTTGAGGTCATCACAGATAAAATTGTTTGTTACGAAAATAGTGTAATTAGACATGATACGAAAAAAGTAGCAAAGTTGCTATATGGAATTCTTCAACAAGATTTGTCGTAAGTGCATTGCTTAGAATGGGGGTGCAGAGCATGTCGTTTGCATCTGAAACAAAAAAGGAATTAACGAACATTGAATTAAAGCCTTGCTGTTTAAAAGCTGAGCTTTCTGCCCTCATAAGAATGAATGGTTCACTGTCATTTTCAAACCGAATGATTACAGTGGATATTCAAACGGAAAATGCGGCAATCGCAAGACGTATTTATACATTATTAAAAAAGCAATACAATGTTTCAGTAGAATTACTCGTTCGTAAGAAAATGCGTTTAAAAAAGAACAATGTTTATATCGTTCGCCTTGTTGAGAAGGCAAAAGCCATCTTAGAGGATTTAGCGATTATGGAGGAAGGTTTTACATTTGCTCGGAGTATATCCGATAAACTGGTGAAAAAGAAATGCTGCAGGCGATCATATATTAGAGGTGCATTTCTCGCTGGTGGATCTGTAAACAATCCTGAAACTTCCTCCTATCATCTTGAAATTTTTTCACTTTATAAGGAACATAATGATTCTCTTTGTGAATTAATGAATACATTTGATTTAAACAGTAAAACACTAGAACGAAAAAAAGGCTTCATTACGTATTTAAAGGAAGCGGAAAAAATAACGGAGTTCTTAAATATCGTTGGCGGACATCAAGCACTACTGCGTTTTGAAGATGTGAGAATTATCCGTGATATGAGAAACTCAGTTAATCGTTTAGTGAACTGTGAAACAGCTAATCTTAATAAAACAATTGGCGCTGCAATAAGACAGGTTGATAATATTCGATTCATCGATGACCGGATCGGTTTAGAGTCCTTACCTGAAAAGCTGCGTGAAATTGCAAAGCTTAGAGTCGAATATCAAGATGTAACATTAAAGGAACTAGGTGAAATGGTTTCAAGCGGAACGATTAGCAAATCTGGTATAAATCATCGCTTACGAAAGTTAGACCAAATTGCTGAACAATTACGATCTGGTCAGTCGCTATCATTAAAATAATTTAAGGAAGAGAAGAGGAGATAATTATGGTTGAAAAGCAAGTTGAAGTTCATCTGAAAACTGGCTTACAAGCTCGTCCAGCTGCATTGTTTGTTCAAGAAGCAAACCGATTTGTATCTGACGTATTTTTAGAGAAAGATGGCAAGAAAGTAAATGCAAAAAGCATCATGGGGCTTATGAGCCTAGCAATTAGCACAGGGTCAATTATCACACTGGTTGCAGAAGGAAATGACGAGCAAGATGCAATCGAATCACTAAGTAAGTATGTCCAACAAGAAGGATAAGGAAAGTAGCACACCGGATAAAAGTCGGTGTGTTCTTTTTTTTATTGGTTAGGAAATTATAAAATTCTTGAACTGTGGATAAGCGCACGCCATCCAGCTCCAGCGCCTAGCCCCTCTTGGGTCTAAGCCACTTTTGAATTGAAGGCAAAGTACACCTTCTATTCAAAAGCG
>NZ_JAIQUM010000024.1 GCF_020075705.1 Metabacillus rhizolycopersici
ACCTTGAGCTTGGACAAAAAATCTCAAGTTCTGACAATAAATCATGATTATGGACGATACATCATTTCGAGAAGTTGAATTAGAAATCAAGTAAGTTTAAAAACAACAAAGTTTACTAAAACAGCCTTTTATTATTATAAGAATCCCACTGAAAGAAGTTTCGTTGTTAACAATTAGATCAATGGATTTAGGAATCTCGAAGCAGCTGATTTTCGCCCCCGTCGTTTAGAGGGAATCGAGATCAATAAATGTTCTTTCGCCCGTGTCATGGCAACGTAAAGTAACCGTCTTTCTTCCTCAAGATGTTCATAATTTCCTTTTCTCGCAGCCTCTAGGGAGAAATCATGTGGAAGGGAACCATCGACTGCTCCTACGATATATACATGTTTAAATTCAAGACCTTTTGAGCGGTGAATCGTCATGAGCTGAACACCTGCTTCATATGACGTTTTTTGTTCTTTTAATGCTTTTTGCGTTAAAGTCATATGCTCAGTGTGTTGAAGGAATTCGGATACGTTCGAGAATTTCTTCGCGACAACCTTTAAATCGTTTAGATCATCAGAACCCTTTTCCATTGTATTCCCTTCGTTTCCTTGTTTTTTTAGATAGTCAGAGAAACCAAGTTCCTTTTCAATCACTTGGATTGCTTTGACAGGATTTTCCCTTTTCAATGAGCTAATTCTCGGGACAATCTTTTTTAACTTAGCCATTTGAAAATTTGGAAGTCCACTTATAAATAATAATGCATCAACAAGTGTACAATCGTGAAGGATTGATAAGGCCTTCACATCGTTCAAAACAGATTGTTTTAAAAATAAAGCGCGAATTAGTTCTGTTATTGCTGATGTGTCATTCGCATCAATGCTAAGACGTAAGTATGAAAGAACTCCTCGAACCATTTTTCTTTCATAAAATGAACTTTGCCCTTTTTCAATCACAAACGGGATACTTGATTGAACAAAGCGTTCAAAGACAGCACGGCCGCCAGTATGTGTGCGGTAAAGGATGGCAAATTCATTTGGTTTGGCACCCGCTTCAATTTTCTCCTTAATGTCGTTAACAATGAGTGTTGCTTCTTCTTCCTCATCATATGGAAAAAAGCAACTTGGCATTTGCTCTGTCTGAAATTGAGCATTCATCTGTTTGCTTAAGCGATGTTTATTTTTCGAAATGACTTCATTTGCAGAAGAGACAATATGGTGATCTGATCGATAATTAGAGGAAAGGGTAATGATGCGCGCCCCTTCATATTCTTTATTGAAATTTAAAATAAAGGACGGTTCGCTTCCTCTAAAGCTATAGATTGTTTGATCATCATCGCCAACTCCGCATAAATTTTTCGTATGATTGGACAACAGCCTAATGAGCTTATATTGAACAGGATTAATATCTTGGAATTCATCGATTAAAAAATAGTGAAATCGATTTTGATAGGATTGAAGAAGGGTTGGATTCGCACTCAACATCTCATAGCATTTCACAAGCATATCATCAAAATCAAATTGACCACGACTGCTCTTTTGTTCTTCATAATACTTGTAAAGTGCTAATGCTGTTTCTTCCCATTCTTCGCTTGGTTTTATATCTGTAGGTGATTTTAGCGTGTTTTTCCAATAGCCTATTTGTTGAATGGCTTGATCAAATGGGAAATCCTTTTCATCAATCCCAAATTCTCTACAAGCTTGCTTTAGGTAGCTTTCCTTTTGCCAATCCCATTTTAGTAAGTGCTGTCCACTCCATTTTTCGCGGTTGTCATGGAGAAGCATTTTGTAAAAAATACTATGGAAGGTTCCAACCACAAGACGGCTGAGTTGATGGGCTGGTAGCTTCGTGTTTGCATGAAGGCGTTCCTGCATTTCACGTGCGGCCTTTGCTGTAAAGGTAACAAGCATTATTGAGCTAGGATCAATTGCTTTTTCCTCCATCATATATAAGGCCCTTGTTGTTAACACGCGCGTTTTTCCACTTCCTGCACCAGCTAAGATGAGAAGGGGACCATCAATCGTGGTTACTGCTTCTTTTTGCTCAACATCAAGTGGGATCCCAAGTAGTGATGAAGGTGTTTTTATTTTTGGTAAAAAAGAAGTTCGCCCTTTAAGCGCTTTTGGTTGACGCCATTTTGTTTCGAGTGGTTTATCAATCGTTGCAATCGATCTAGATTTAGGCAAACGAAAGCCATTTTGTTCTGAATATTCGTCTTCGGAAACAGTTTGTTGCGAAGTATTCGTTTTGATAGGAGAGTCACCAATGAGATCATTGCAATGCTGATCAGCCATTTTGCTCGTGTGATAGAAACATGGTGGTTTGCTTAACCCGATATATAGCTTAACTGGTTTACCACAAGCGCTACATGTCACTTCGTTTTTTAAGCTAGCTTCATAGATTCGTTGATAATCCTCGCGAGGCAAATGTTGTAAAGATAGTTCTGTATTTTTCAATTTTGCGTATTTCAAAGTGATCCTCCTCCCATAAAAAATTGATTTATTCTTTTATAGCGAACTATAAAATTCATGTACTATGGATAAGCGTACTGCATCCAGCTCCAGCGCCTAGCCCCTCTTGGGTCTAAGCCTGAGGCTGATCAAGGCGCTTGCGCTTTTGTTCGTATATGTAAATAAAGGAAATCTACTAGATGAAATCGAATGTAAGAATAAACGACAATGTATATCTTAACAGAATCGTTATCTATCGAAAAGGTAAACTTGTTCTGTTAACTTGAGGGAATTGAAGGGAGAAAATTGTTAAGGGGTGTAATAATGGGCTACATATTACCAATTCAACATGATGGATATCAGCAGTATGTGAACAGATCTTTACCTGTAGATGTTCGTTATTCAAATATCCGACCAACTACAGCTATTCAACTTTCCGATACGTATAATAATGAAGGAAGGAAACAAAATCATCAACGTTTTGCAGATGTTTTAGAACAAAAAATGAAAACGGTTAAAACGAATGAATATGTCGCAACTCCTAATGGAAGTGGGAATCTATTTAACGAATCAATATAATGAGATACGCTTTTTAGGAAAGGTGGAAAGGTACTTTTGTAAGAAAAACCTAGTCAAATCTAAATTTCAAGTAAAAACACAAGCGCCAAGCTTGTGTTTTTAGTGTGCCCTCAGATATAGGTAGAATCAATATGCAACTTATTGAAAGTATTTGGATTTTTAAATTGTTTGAACATGTAAACCTGAACCTTCCAGCCATTCGGCATACATAACTTCTTCGACCCGAAAGATATTTTGTTGCCTTAGCTGTTCTTCTAACCATGTTGTATTAAAGCCAGCTTCAGTAAGATTATCATTTATGACTTTGCCATCACTAATAAGTGTAATCGGAATGTTCACTTGTTCAAGGTTTAATTGTAGATCTCTTTTTGTAGGTGTTTCGTAGGCTGCCTTTTTTAATATACTGACTGTACCATCGGTTTCAAGAATTGCATACTCTAGCTCACGGATGGAGAAAACGCCTTTTGATCGAATTAAATGCTGTAGTTGGTTTACATCGAGTTTGCTCTTTTTTAAGCTTTCTCGAAGTATTTGACCTTGACGAATAATAATCGTCGGACTCCCCTCTAAAAATCCTCGTGTCTTACTAAATTTCTGTGTAATCATTTCTAAAACGAAAATAAGTATCCCCCAAATAAAAACGGCATATATAATGTGAAATATTCCCACTTCATGATCAAAAATTGCATTTCCTACTAATTCCCCTAAAACTAATGCCGAAATAAAATCAAATGTAGTAATTTGGGTAATCTGTGTTTTTCCTAATACTTTTGTAATGATAAATAGAGCGATGAACCCTAGAATTAATTCAATGAAGATGTCCCCAAAATGCATCGAATAAACCTCCGTATCCATTCACATAGGCATTAGTTTTATCAAATAAAGCATTTTTTATCCGATTAAATGTAAGTAGAATATTGTGCAAATGGGAAATGAAATCTACTCGATAGTAAAGAATAAGCGTATCTATTGTCTCAAGGAGGAAAAAACATGACAGATTGTTCTACCCATCTTACAACAGCTGGCGTAGGGAACTACTATACGACTGCCGCTGCAGCGAGCCAAAGAGAGGATTTAGCAATCAATTATGAACGACTATCGATGGAAATTGCGAAATTTGCGAAAAGCGGTCTTGATATTATGATTAAAAATAATTGGTTAGAGCAGCCACCAGGATTACTAGATCGAGAAAAATTGGCGAAGAATAAAGAGAAGTAAACACGATAAACTACTGTAAACAAACTAAAAAAGCTAACAAGACGTTAGCTTTTTTAATGCTTAAGAATTAATAAAATTATTGTACTGTGGATAAGCACACGACATCCAGCTCCAGCGCTTTTGTTAATTAACTTCTTTCACCATTGTAACATGAGGCATATCAGCATCCAAAAATACGTCAGAAACCGTTTTATAGTCTAAACTTTCATAGAACGGAATAGCGTGTGTCTGCGCATTTAGTTTTATTTTGCTAACTCCTTGTGAAGTGGCAATTTCCTCTAATTTGTTAACTATCAGCTTTCCAGCACCCTTTTTCCGTGCTGTTGAAAGAACACAAATTCTTTCAAGCTTTCCGATACCATCTAAGACACGAACACGCGCTGCACCAATCGGCTCCTCGTTATCATCATAAAGGACCACATGTGTTGCTTCGTCCTCAAATTGATCAATTTCTATTTCTAGAGGAACATGTTGTTCGTGAACAAAAACAGTTCGTCTTACGGAGTATGCATCTTCTAGTTGTTCTTTTGTAGTGACTAGTTGTACGTTCAAATTATTCGTTATCCTTCCCTAATAAAAAAGTTTCATATACGGTCCATGAACCGTTTTCTAGTTGGTAGAGTAGATGGAAACGATCAACAACTTCTTCATGTTGAACGTCTAGCATTTTAATACTACCAAGTACGTCAGAATGCTCATCATCAGATAGTTTTTGTCCAAGTGTGATATGAGGGACAAAAGAATATTCAGGCTCCAATCTTAGCGATCCTTTATGAAGTTTTGAGTGTAAGTCTAATAAGTCATCGTTTGGTTCCACTTTTAAATAAATCACATTATTTACAGGAGAAAAGGAACTAACCTTCTTAATCGAGATTTTTATTGGATTAGAATCTTGTGCAGTAATGCGTAGCTCGTTTGCAATAGTAACTATATCATCTGCAGAAGCATCAAATGCTGTTTTTAGCGTAACATGTGGTGGGATTAAAGCATAATTTGGGTCATATCGCTTACGATAAGAATTTACTAAATCCTGTATTTTTTTTGATGGAAAAAGGGCAATTCCGTATTTCATGTCATTCCCTCCTAGACGATTCATATAGTTTTAGTATACCAAATTTTCAAAAAGAAGCATATGAAACGAACGAAACAAAACGAAAGGTAAGGGCCCCGTTATCCTGTTCCACGTCCAAAGTGAATAAAATACAAAGAATAACGACCATTTATTTGAGGTTTATTTGTCCTAGGATGTTCACAGTACTTGCACAGTTGTTTTTATCCCGTATTAACGTGCAGTAATATCCCGCCTCTAAGCGTGGGTGGATCACTGCACGTAAAAGCCTGATAAGTCTCTCTACCCATCAGTGGAAAGAAAACCCTCACTGATGCAAGTCTCGCTTTATTCAAAAATATCCTTCAATATAGGTGTTAAAGCAGGCTGCCAGTATTTCCATGTATGGTCTCCATCAAATTCTTCATATGTATAGGAAAATCCTTTTTTAGAAAGTAATAATTTTAACTCTCTATTTGGTGAGAGAAAGTCTTGAATTTCTCCGGTTGTTGTTTTAACCTTCGTCTCTTTTTTGCCAATTTGATGATAAATGGTTGGTCGAGAAGAAGTGGAAAATTGCTCCACGGCCTGTAACACGTCTTCGTTAACATATGGTGATTGGAGAATCAACTTTCCAAAGATGTTTGGATAAGCTAGTCCAGCGAGCAATGAAACTGTTGCCCCTAGTGAGTCCCCAATTAGAGCGCGTCCATATCCTACTTGGTAAGTTGGGAATTCCTTGTCAAGATATGGGACAAGTTCATGTGCTAGAAACCGAACATAGTTTTGAAATTTTACTCCCTGTGGATGATACTTTACTCTTCGATCTTCGACATTCTTATAAGGGATGCCAATAACGATGATGTTTTCAATTTCTTCTTCTTTCATTAGGGCTTCAACTTGTCTTCCTATTCGACCGAGTCGAAAATAATCTTGGCCATCTTGTGCGATAAGTAAGCTGTATTTATAAAGTGGAGAAAAATTCTCTGGAAGATAAATAAGCAATGTTAAGTCTTCTTGTAAAGCTGCTGAGAAAAAAGTATGTTCTCTAATAATCCCTGATTGTTTGCTCATGAAAAACCCTCCAGTATTTTTAACGTTAATATGATTTTTTAAGTTAAGCATCTTTTTGAAGGGATTAGATGTAACCACTTTCTATTTTATCTTACATGTGTTGGCTGTAACAACCCCCAATGATTAGCTGGAGAAATGAGCATTTCATCTGAAATATTTTTCCGATATTTTAAACTATTATGATTATTACGTTGCAATCTCTTCTTGAATACGGTAAAGTAATGAAAAGGAAAAATTAAAATTAAATATATTCTTATCAAGAGAGGCAGAGGGACTGGCCCTGTGAAGCCTCAGCAACCGGTACACAACGAGTGAAAAGTTGGTATTTGTTGATTTTGCGAAGTAAGGAATAATGATTTAGCTAAGTAAATTTAGTTAATACGTTTCATCATTCCACCACGCAAAATTAACTATTTCCTATGAAATATACCAAAACATTCTGAGTGCCAAGGTGCTAAATCCAGCAAGCCACACCTGTATTATGCTTGAGAGATAAGAAGAAGCGCATCACATACACAGTCTTCTTCTTAACCGAGGAAGACTTTTTTCGTTGTATAAGGAAATTTTTAATTCTTGTATTGTGGATAAGCGCTTCGGCATCCAGCTAAAACGCCCTGCCTCGTTTTGTTCATGAATTGCAGAGGAAGAATTCCTTCTATTCATGAGTGGTTTATTACCCGAGGTTGATTAAGGCACTTTTGCTAATGTAAGTTGTCCAAGAATCGCGCTGGATGCTTCCTCTCATGTGCATAATCTAGAAAAAAACTTAGGATGGTGACAGAGATGAGTCAAAGAATTGAAACGAAATTAGCACAAATGGGTAACCGAAGTGAAAATGTAACAGGTACAGTAAGCCCCCCAATTTATTTTTCGACAGCCTATCGTCATGCGGGGATTGGAGAATCAACTGGTTTTGATTATATTCGTACAGGAAATCCTACTAGACTTCTAGTCGAAAAAGCGATTGCGGATCTAGAGTATGGTGATCGCGGATTTGCATTTAGTTCAGGCATGGCTGCTATTCAAACAATCATGGCTCTTTTTCAAAGTGGTGACGAACTAATTGTATCATCTGACCTATATGGTGGTACGTACCGATTGTTTGAAAAGGAATGGAAAAAATATGGTTTATCCTTTCAATATGATGATTTTTCAAATCCAGCAGAAACTGAAAAATTAATTACTGAAAAAACAAAGGCGTTATTTATTGAAACACCGACAAATCCATTAATGCAGGAAGCGGACATTAAAGGGCTAGCTGCTGTAGCAAAGAAACATAATATTTTAGTGATTGTTGATAATACCTTCTATACACCAGTCATCCAAACACCTATCCAGGACGGGGCTGATATCGTCATTCATAGTGCGACGAAATATTTAGGTGGACATAATGATGTGCTAGCAGGGTTAGTAGTAACAAAGGGTGAGAAATTAAGTGAGGAGTTTTTCATACATCAGAATGCAATAGGTGCTGTATTATCGCCATTTGATTCCTGGTTATTAATGCGTGGGATGAAAACCTTATCTTTGCGCATGAAACAGCATGAGCAAAATGCAAAGCTTGTTGCCGGGTTTTTAGAGGAGCATCCTGATGTACTTGATGTTCTATACCCAGGAAAAGGTGGAATGATATCTTTCCGCGTACAGGATGAGAAATGGGTGAATCCATTTTTAAAAAGTCTAAAGACAATTTCGTTTGCGGAAAGTTTAGGCGGAATCGAAAGCTTTATTACGTATCCTGCAACCCAAACACATATGGATATTCCTGAAGAGATAAGAATTGCAAATGGTGTCTGTAATCGATTGCTACGCTTTTCAGTAGGGGTTGAACATGCCGAAGATATTATTGAGGATTTAGTTCAGAGTTTTAAACAAATGAAAGGAGATGTAGTTGGTGAGTAATCAAGACTGGTCTTTCCAAACAAAATTATTGCATAATGATACGAAAGTGGACAAAGAAACAGGTGCTGTCAGTGTTCCAATTCACCATACATCAACTTTTCATCAATTTGATCTCGATGAGTTTGGGAAATATGATTATGCTCGTTCTGGCAACCCGACACGTGAAGCATTAGAGCAAGCGATTGCTGAATTAGAGGGTGGAGCAAGGGGGATGGCGTTTTCTTCAGGAATGGCGGCCATTTCAACCGCGTTTCTCCTTCTTTCTCAAGGTGATCATGTTCTCGTTACAGAGGATGTGTATGGCGGAACATTTCGAATGGTAACAGACGTACTTTCAAGATTTGGCATTGAGCACACATTTGTTGACATGACAGATTTGCACAAAGTAGCATCTGAAATTCGTCCGAATACAAAAGTGATTTACATGGAAACACCATCAAATCCTCTTTTGAAAGTGACGGATATTCGAGGGATTGTGAATCTTGCTAAGGCGAACGGCTGTTTAACTTTTTTAGATAATACATTTTTAACACCTGAGCTTCAGCGACCTTTAGAATTAGGTGTAGATGTAGTGCTTCATAGTGCGACGAAGTTTTTAGCGGGGCATAGTGATGTACTTGCAGGACTTGCTGTTGCAAAGGACGCTGAGCTAGGTGATCGATTATATAAACTTCAAAATGCATTTGGGGCTGTATTAGGGGCTCAAGATTGTTGGCTTGTGTTGCGAGGATTAAAAACGTTACATGTGCGTCTTAAACAATCTTCATCATCTGCACTGAAAATTGCCGAGTATTTAAGTAGACACCCTAAAGTAGAAACTGTCTATTATCCAGGATTGAGCTATCACCCAGGGTATGAAACACAACAATATCAAGCAGATGGAGCAGGTGCTGTTTTATCATTTAAACTTGCAGATCGTGATGCTGTTAAAATACTTCTTCAAAACGTTAAGCTTCCGGTGTTTGCGGTTAGTCTAGGGGGAGTAGAATCAATCCTATCCTATCCTGCGAAAATGTCACATGCTGCAATGCCACAAGAGGAACGCGAAAAACGTGGAATCTCAGATGGCTTACTTAGATTTAGTGTAGGCTTGGAAAATGTTGATGATTTAATCAAAGATTTAGATGATGCATTGGAGAAACTTCCTATAATTAAAAAGGAAGAAAGTGTTCGTTAAGACTGACTCGGTTTGAGTCAGTTTTTTTGTGGAGAATTCTCATTTAGTCCATTTTGAAGGGATATTCTTCAAGCTAAACTTAAATCTGTTTTAATAGACATTGTTTACTGAATAATCATAATTGACAGTTTTATTGTTTTGTATGTTAATATAAGGTTGTATACTTTACATAAAATAACAAAGGGGGAATTTTTATGGGAAAAGTTCGTAGTAGCTTTCTAGTTGTTATAATGTTAGCACTTACGATGATCATTGCTGCTTGTGGGGGCGGTGGTAGTGAAGATGTCTCAGGTGATAATGGTGAAAATAACGGCGGTGACAAACAAAACTTAAGTCTCTTAACGGGGGGAACTGGCGGTACGTATTATCCACTGGGGGGACAAATTGGGAAAATCATCACTGATAACACAGATGCGAATATTACACCACAAACATCTGGTGCTTCTGCTGAAAATATGGAAACATTAAGAGCTGGAGAGGCCGAGATTGCCTTCTCACAAACAGATATCGCAGCTTATGCAATAGAAGGAAAAGAAATGTTTGAAGGTAAGCCAATTGACAATATTCAAGCAATTGGTTCAATCTATCCAGAAACGGTACAACTTGTAACAACTAAGAAAAGTGGTATTAAATCTGTTGAGGATCTCAAAGGAAAATCCGTTTCAGTCGGTGCTCCTGGATCAGGAGTATATATTAATGCGATGCAGCTTTTAGAAATCCACGGATTAACAAGCGACGATATTAAAGCACAAAACCTTTCTTTCGATGAGTCTACAGACGGAATTCAATCAGGTAATATTGACGCAGCATTTGTTACTGCTGGTACACCAACAGGCGCTGTTGAAGCTTTATCAGCACAAAATGATGTTGTCATTATTCCATTTGCTGATGATAAAATTCAAAGCTTGATTGAAAAATATCCATATTATGCAAAAGATAAGATCCCAAGCGGAACATACGGTATTGAATCAGATGTGAACACAGTTGCTGTTAAAGCGATGTTAGTTGTTACGAAAGAACTTGATGAAAATTTAGTTTATGAAATGACAAAAGCCTTGTATGAAAACACTGATAAGATTACCCATGCAAAGGGTAAGTTCATTACCGCTGAAACAGCACTTGAAGGTTTAGGAAATATGGAGCTTCATCCTGGTGCAGCTAAATATTTTGAAGAAAAAGGCATTACAGAGTAAACAATTATGAAAAGAGTCGGTAGATCGCTTTATGTGGTCTATCGATTTCATTTTATTGAAAGGTGGGGATTCAATGAAGAAATGGAAGATTTCTTTTGCATTACTTTGTATCCCCCTGCTATTATTCTTCGTTTTTCTGTTTTTCTTTCCTTATAAACAAGTCATTGCTTTTACATACGAGGACCAAGCTCAATTGCTTGCGTATTTATCATTGGAAAAGGACAAGACCTTCCAAATCCAGTATACACACTCAATCCATCTCTCAGATGTGATTGAATCGTATCGTATATCCGACGAAGAAATCATTCAAACAGAGCTCGCATACGAAGACTTTGCTGTCGGAATGCCGTCTAATGCAGAAGGTGACGAAGTCTTTGAAGAAATTGCAGGTACATACTATATAAAAAATATGAATCGTTCATTCCCATTTTTTGATTTAAGAATTGGACAAGTAAGAGCAAACCATCGACTTATTTATCAGAATAATACTTTTACGTTATCTCATTATTTGAAACCTGGAATATGGGTAAGAATCTCGCCGAAAAAAATTACGTTATGGCAACAATTGAAAGGAGTGAACATGAATGGCTGATAAAGAAGAAATTAAATACTTAACAGAAGAAGAGCAACAGGAGCTACTAGAAAAATACGATCCTGAAGCAGGGACAAGGAAACTTACGGGAATTTTGGGCTATATCGTCTTTTTTGGTCTCCTTGCTTTTTCACTTTTTCAACTATACACAGCGATTTTTGGTGTTTTTACTGCACAAATTCAACGTACTGTACACTTAGGCTTTGCGCTTTCTTTAATCTTTTTACTTTTTCCGGCAAATCGGAAGAAACGACAAAAGGGAAAGCTTCAGATTGCATGGTATGATGGAATATTAGCACTTTTAAGTATTGGAGTAGGTGCTTATTGGCCATTGTTTTTTGAAGATCTCGTCATGAGTGTTGGGCGATTGACCACGTTGGATTTTACAGTCGGTATTATTGCGATACTACTAGTTTTAGAGGCTACAAGACGAACTGTAGGTCTACCGATTATGATTATTGCGATTATATTTGTACTTTATGGGCTATTTGGACAATATATGCCAGGCTTCTTATCGCATCGAGGTTTAAGCTTAGATCGATTTGTGCAGACGATGTTTTTTACAACTGAGGGGATTTTAGGAACACCTTTAGCTGTTTCTTCCACTTTTATCTTCCTCTTCCTCTTATTTGGTTCTTTTTTAATTCGAACAGGGGTAGGTCAGTACTTTAATGATCTTTCGATTGCAATCGCAGGTAGAAGTATTGGGGGGCCAGCAAAGGTTGCGATTTTTTCAAGTGCACTTCAAGGGACAATAAGTGGAAGCTCTGTTGCCAATGTTGTCACATCAGGAGCTTTTACAATCCCGATGATGAAGAAGCTCGGATATAAGAAAGAATTTGCTGGTGCAGTAGAGGCTTCGGCTTCAACTGGCGGACAATTAATGCCACCCATTATGGGTGCTGCAGCATTCTTAATGGTTGAATTTATTGGAAACGGAATTACGTATTGGGATATTGCAAAAGCTGCAGCAATACCAGCTGTCCTATACTTTGCTGGTATTTGGATTATGACACACTTTGAAGCAAAGCGACTTGGGTTACGCGGTTTAACAAAGGAAGAAATGCCAAGTCGAAAAGAAGTGTTTAGAAAGATTTATTTATTAATTCCAATTGTTGCGATTATTTTGTTGCTCATGTCGAACATCACAGTAACGCATGCTGCCTTGTATTCGATTCTCATTTCAATCATTGTCGGCTTTATTAATCGAGATGTTCGTATGAAGTTTATGGATATTATTTATGCGTTAGTTGATGGAGCGCGTACTGCCTTAAGTGTTGCAGCAGCCACAGCAGCAGCTGGAATCATTGTTGGTATTGTAACGAAAACAGGATTAGGTCTAAAGTTAGCAAATGGACTAATTGAATTGTCAGGTGGTTATTTAATTCCTACACTTATGTTAACGATGGTTGCGTCACTTATTCTAGGAATGGGCTCACCGACAACTGCAAACTATGTTATTACGTCAACGATCGCAGCACCTGCTATTATTTTACTAGGAGTACCAGATTTATCAGCTCATCTCTTCGTTTTCTATTTCGGAATCGTTGCAGATATTACACCTCCAGTAGCATTAGCTGCATTTGCTGCAGCAGGAGTATCGGGAGGAGAACCGTTACGGACAGGAATTGAGTCAACAAAGCTAGCAATCGCAGCGTTTATCATTCCATACATTTTTGTTCTCTCACCATCGCTTCTTATGATAGACACAACATGGCTCGAAGTCGTTTGGGTTGTATTGACAGCAATGCTTGGTATGATCGCAATTGGAGCCGGAGTTATTGGTTACTGGATGAGAGGGATGTACTGGTTTGAAAGAATCATTGCAGTGGTTGTTGGTTTCCTCTTAATCTATCCAGAACGGATTTCAGACATCACAGGGTTAATAGCGTTTGCCGTGTTACTTACTTTACAATATGTCTGGAAACGAGACAAAGATAACAAGCCGAAAATATCAGCACAAGCATAATCTGAAAAACCTGATCCTCGAACATGAGGTGTCAGGTTTTTTATTTTCTGGGAAATAAGTCGAAATGTGTAAAACATAAATAAGCTGAAAAATCGGATTTTTTTCTGAAATAGGTTGACCAATAGGAATAATTTTATTACAATGTAAACAATAACTTAATATGACTTGTTAGCTCAGTGGGAGAGCACTTCCTTGACAGGGAAGGGGTCGTGGGTTCGAATCCCTCACAGGTCATCGAAACAAAATAGTGTATGAATCTTGTTGTATCAAGGTTTGTGGGGCAGAGAGACCATTTGTAGAGAGTAGCTACAGATGGTCTTTTTTTGTGAAATTAAGTGTTCTGGTCACAGACTGGTCACACAGCCTATTTTCTACCTGCATAGATGAATTGGTCGAATATCGTTGCTGCTTCTTTTTGCATTGTTGGTAATGAATGACTATAACGATCTAGCGTAATCTTCGTACTAGCATGTCCTAGACGTTCAGAGATTACTTTCACGTTCACACCTAATTGGAGCATGAGTGAAGCATGTGTATGCCGTAAATCATGAAATCGAATCTTAGGGACATTTGCTTTTTTAATAAAATTGTTAAAGCTACGTCGAAGGTTACTAGGATTAATAGGAGTACCCTCTAATGAAGCGTTCACTAGATTCATGTTCTGATAACCGTTGCCAAGCTTTAAACGTTGCTCAGCTTGTACTGCCTTATGCTTCTTTAGTAAACGAATAACCGTATCAGAAAGCTCGATTACACGGCGGCTAGAGGTAGTCTTTGTGGATTCTTGAATCTTCTTCGAGCCATTAATAATTGTATGACGTATCTTAATGACTTTCTTCTCAAAATCAATATCATCCCATAATAAGCCTATTAGTTCCCCTTGACGCATACCAGTATTTAGAGCTAATACATAAATTAACTCATAGGGAGTTTCCTCAGCTGTTTTAAGAAACATTTGGACTTGCTCCTGTGTCCAGATGTTCATTTCTTGAGGCTTATGTTTAGGTGTAGAAATAGCTAAAACAATATTATGTGGCACAACTTGTAGCTTAACTGCTTGATTAAAAATGTTTACTAATACCTTATGAACATTCTGAATTGTAGCCGCACTACGTTTTTCTTCATGAAGTGTAGTGTACAGCAGAGAAATATGCAGAGGCTTAAGGTTTGCAATTAGCATATGCCCTAGAAAAGGTCGAATATGATTTTCAATAGTATAGTAGTATTTTTGTTGTGTGTTTATGTTCACTGTACGCTTTTTATTTTCAATATAAATATCTAGAAATTCATTCAGTGTCATCTTAGAAGGCTCTATATATGTGCCTTCGTTTACTTGATTAAGTGCTTTTGTCAGAGCAGCTTGTGCTTCCTTCTTCGTTTTAAAGCCACGTTTCTTCTTTTGTTTACGCTTTCCTGAAATTGGATCTTGATAGCCAAATACATAGTACCAGTTATTGTTTTCTTTCTTAATAGAACCTTGTGCCATTGGGAGTCCTCCTGATCAAATATTATCCGTTTAACCATCTAAGAAATGATTGTTTTGATATTTTGATTCGACGACCGACCCTTACACTGTGAAAAACATTTGAGTGTACTAACTCATATGCTTGCATTCTTCCTATTTGTAAAATAGCCTGTACATCTTTCACATCCAATAGTTCTGGATATTGAAGTTCTAAATGTGTCATCTCTAATTCCTACCTTTATTATAAATGTTTTTTGACAATGTTGTATCCTTTAGTGTCTTATAATGTAAGTGTACGAGGATTAAAGATTTTATACAAAGTCGCTCAGAACCGATCTCACATGAAATACAGCAAATTTGAGGTTCGAAATGTTATTACATTAAGGGAGGACATCTACTAATCTTAGAAATGCTCTACTTTCCTGCGAAATGCCCATATAAAGTGGAATTTTTTATAAAAATTTTCTGGAGGTAGCACCTTGTATGGTAAAGGAGATTAGTGAAGTTCGATGCCCCACCCCTTAGGTGTGGATAAACCGTTCTACACTTTGCCCAAAAATAAAAGAACAGACTATTTAAATGAACAGTCTGTGCTATATAAACATGGGGTAACCATGTAAGATTATTAGATTGGCATAAAAAAATTGCTAGCGTAGGTAAGTTATCAAATTACTTACCATTAAAAGATAAAGAGCCACCATGAATAACGATGACTCTTTATTATTTATTAAAGTAAAAACTATTTCTTACAATTTAAGAAAATAAGATTTACTTTTTATTTTTTACGAAAATATCTTTTATTTCTTATTTTTTTATGAAAATAGTAAATATCTTTTATATTTAGTGAAAATATTATTTAAAACAAAAAGGAGATAATAAAGAATATCTCCTTTTTGTTTTAAAAATGGATTAACAGTGCCATCTTTTTGATTTAATATCGCTTTAATAGACTTATTTGTACTAGATAAATAGTTTTAAGGTACAATATAAAAATTTGACCATAAACAAAGTATTGAAAATTCAGCTACATTATTAATGAAATTGAAAAGCAGACAGGGAAACGTCATTGCAGATGAAGTATATAGCTCCTAGTCTGGGGGAGTCTTAACGATGGTAAAGCTGCGATAGCTCTTTTAAAAGTTATTCAAGAACGATTGCCATCTCTAGTTATTGAATTTGGAACATTAGACGCTGGGTATGATTATGTTCCAATTTACGAACAAATCTATCGGATGAAAGCTCAATCTGTCATTGCTTATAACAAAAAGAATGAACCTGACCCTATTGGTTTTGATAAATATTTCGCTCCGACATGTGTACGTGAACATTCATATCTATATGATAGTTTTGATGAAAAGTATGAAACATTAAAGTACTCACGACCTAAAGAATGTCGTGATTGCCCTTTAGCCAAGGATTCCCTTTGCCAAAAGGTATATAAAGTAAAAATCACAACTAACTTACGACGTTATACTGCACCAGCTCGTGGTTCAAAGAAATGGAAAGACATTTATAAGCAAAGGACCGCAGTCGAACGAGTTAATGCCTATTTGAAGGAGTATTTCCAATTGAACCAGGTCCGTTATCGAACAGGAAAATGCGCAAAGGTCCACTTTGATTTGGTTCATCTTGTTTATAATGCATCAAAGTTAGCGTGTGATCGACTATTAGTACAAGCCAAATCACTACATCACGCAGCATAATTTAAAAACAGAACAAAATCAATATTCGGTAAGTCTAACAATTTTTTAAAAACTACATTATGAAATTGATTCAATTAAACTTAAAATATAATACACCCAAAAATTTAAAAGAATAAATTCCAAAAATTTTAATATAAGTTAAGTGTAAATTTTGATAAATTAAGTACACAACTATAAAATCGTTATTAAAAGCTCGGATGAAAACATTACATTCCTATACCAATCGATTATTCACATATTGTAACTCGTAAAGATAAATATATTTCTTATTTTTAAGGTAGTATATTATCTATCATCAGGAGCGACTACTTACAGTCGTTCTTTTTAAGTATTTTTTAAATATTTACATTCTTGCATCTGATTTAGATAATGAATACTCTAATCTATGGAATCTAAATCATATGGTAAGATTGTAAAGTCTGTGATAAATTGGAAAAATTAAAACCTGACTAATAAAATAGTGTTTTCAAATAAAATAAGTTAGTAATAAATATGGATAGAAAGTTTTTATTTTTCACTTCAATAAATTGTAAGTGTTTTCATCACCTGGGAGGCTATATGTTTTTTTCATTACGAAATCGATTATTTATTATTTTTACTTTACTTCTAACGATCCCCTTTCTGATTCTATCCATTATCATTCCAAATTGGTTTACATCAATTATGGAAGAACAAACGAAGGATGCAACTGTCGAAATGATGGAGCAGTATTCACTTTATATTGATTCAATCACTTCACAAGCAGAAGATCTTGGGAAACAGGTTCTTGTTAATCGAACAACTCAACAATGGTTGAAGTCAGAAATGGATCATTCAGAAACACCAAGTGACCAGCGTTTATTAATAAAAAATCAGCTGAAAATGCAGTTATCATCTATGATGATTAACAATTCTAAATCCATGTCTATCTCTGTCTTTCTTAATGATGGTACCGGGACTTGGGGGTATCTTCCAACATTACAGGAAACAGAGTGGTTCATAGATTTTTCTGAAAATAATCAGCGGTGGGTGAAAACTCATGATGACACAATTGCAACGAATATAAATAGTTATCTTCTGCCACTTTTTGATCTGCTTACACTTGATTTATCTGGAGTGATTAAAGTTAATTTCCCCTCTTCATTGCTCGAAACAGCATTGAGTAAAATCAAACTTGGTGAAAATGGTCGTGTTTATTTAGTAGATAGAAATGGATCGAATGTATTGTCCGAGAAGATACAGACTCCGGATTATGTATTGAATAAAAGTTTAGAAGAAATATCAAATGTTCAACAAAATAAAGGCCTAATTGAAACCAATTACGATAATGAGGAATACCTTGTATTTTTTCAAAAATTAAAAATCGGTGATTGGGTTCTGGTTAGTGAGATTACAAAGTCTGAATTGTTCTCAAAAATTAATACATTGCAAAAGAACTTATTCTTTATCAGTGCTCTAATTTTTATATTAACAATTCTTGCGTCTTATTTTCTTTCCTTTACAATTGTTAGGCCTTTAGGAAAGCTAACGAAAGCAATGAAATTTATTGAACGTGGAGACTTTTCTGGAGCAAAAGGTTTTATGCCGACAATTAAATCTTATAACGACGAAGTAGGATATGCTATAAAAGTATTTGATCATACAATCGACAAATTAAATTTCTTAATTAAAACAGAATACGAAGCAAATATTCGAAGAAAAGATGCAGAATATAAAGCCTTATTATTACAAATTAATCCTCACTTTTTAAACAATACACTTGAAATCATCGGGGGATTAGCGGTCCAGGGGAAAAATAAAGAGGTTATGAATGTAAGTATTTATTTAGGGAGAATGATGAGGTATTCCCTAAGTACCAAAAGTGATGTCGTGAGATTAGGTGAAGAAATAGCTTATATACGAAATTTCACAGATATTTTAAAACTTAGGTATGAAGATTCGATTAGTATAGAAATTGAAGAAGATCAAGAAACAAAACATCTGCCAATTATTAAGTTTATAATACAGCCACTTGTTGAAAACGCAGTCAAATATAGTTTTATCAAAAAACATTTTGCTGAACTTAAAATAAAAACAGAAAAAAGTGGAGAAAAAATATTTATTATCGTTGAAGATAATGGAATAGGGATGTCTGAAAAGGTTATTAAAGACTTACTGGATACAGAAATAAATAATGAAGCAGGAAATGTGTTAGAAAGTAAAGGGACCAGTATTGGACTTAAAAATGTACTAGGCCGTTTGATGTTATATTACGGTGAAAATTTCTCATATGACATTCAATCTGAAAAGGGTAAAGGCACTAGAATCACATTGTGTATAAAGCGAGATTCCCATTGGTAGAGTCTTACTTATGGTTAGCTTAATATATCAAGTTTTTAGGGGGTTATCCCACTATCGCTTCCCAAACCACTCAAGCTTAAGTTGGATGTTGTAAAGCGTGTTTAAGTTACTGGAGGGGATATACATGTTGAACGTAATCATTGCAGATGATGAAATACAAATTCGTAAAGGTTTACGAATGAAAATTGAGTGGGAAGAAGAAGGTTTTCAAATTGTTGAAGAATCATCCAATGGACAAGAAACACTAGACTTGTTAAAAAAGCTGGATGTAGATGTTGTCATTACAGATGTAAGAATGCCGATCATGGACGGCATCGAATTTGTAAAACAATGTCATCATGAGCATTCGAATGTTAAAGTAATTGTCTTATCTGGGTATTCCGATTTTGATTATGTAAGATCATCGCTGGTTGAAGGGGTGAAAGACTACCTTTTAAAACCAGTTGCTCCTGATGAACTAGTAGAAGCTTTAAAAAGAATTAAATTAGATATAGAGGAAGAAAGGAAAAGAAAAATTGAAACTGATCAAATGAAACGGCTTGTTCACAATCAGTTAGAAGAAATGCGGGGGCAGTTTTTACTCCACCTAGTTAAGGAGGAATGGCCCGAACTAACCGTTACAATTGAGAGACTTCAGCAATTACAGTTAGAAGATTTAGCAAATGAAAACGTACATGTTCAATTTGTAACGGTGGAAGTAAGAGGAACAGATCGAGACCCTAATAAAGTAAAGGAACTGTGGCTTCCTTTTAGAATGCTTTGCAAAGAAATAGCTAAAGAGCACGGAGGAACTTATTCCTTTTATGATGCAAGTTATGCGAATATGATTCACTTTATCCATAGAGTAGATTCTAATCAATTAGATACTAAATCTACATTGATTAAAAAAGTCCAACGACATGTAAAAGAATTCTTAAACTTGGAGACAGTGATAGGTATTGGGAAGATTATTACTGGTCTTACAGAATTTAAAAATGGTTATATTTCAGCGTTGCTTTCTTGGAGTCAAAGTCAATTAAGCTCGCAATCACAGGTGATAGAGGGGACAATTAATAAAGACGTGTTTGAGTTTTCAGCTGATGTTGAAAAGAAATTGATTAACACAATTGAAAATGAAAATCATGAAGCTTTTAAGAGCAACATTTATTCAATTTTGGGAGGAATGAATAATCAATCCATTATGTCCTTTTCTATCATTGCTAATCGAGTTTTATTTTTGTTAGGTTCCCTAGCAAGAAAGTACGATATTGATACGATCGAAGTAAATAATATGATATGGAGTTGCCAACAGAGTATATGGGAGCTTAACTCTCAAAATAGGGTGATTGAGCAGCTCATCAATTTGGCACAGTCAATCATTGAAAAGGTACATGAAGACCGATCTTCTACGAATGGTGTGGCAATCGTAGAAAATGTACGTCGTTATTTGGACCAGCATTATGCAAGTGAAATTTCTCTTACGACACTAGCAGATCAATTTCATATTAATAGTGCTTATTTATCTGAAATTTTCAAAAATCATATTGGTCAAAACTTTAGTGATTACCTAATCAGCTTGCGAATGAATCATGCTCAAGCATTATTAAAAGATAAACAACTTAAAATAATCGACGTAGCTCACTTAGTGGGTTTTTCAAACTCGGGTTATTTTAGTACAGTATTTAAAAAACAAATTGGCCAAACTCCTGTTGAATTTCGTAACTCCACAGATTCATGAAAAAAGAGCGTAATTTGGAAGGTGGGGGTTCAGATGAAAAAATGGTTAATGGTCTTTATAGTAGTGATTCTATTTGGTATGGCAGGGTTTGCATGGTCTTACTTCACCCATTCAAGCGAACGTACAGATAAAAGTGATAAAAGGAATGTTGGGGAACAAATAGAGCTGACATTTTTGCGGAATTTAGGTAACCCTGCGTTTAATAAGGCATACGAAGAATTAGTTGTTGCCTTTGAGGCAGCTCATCCCAATATTAAAATTAATATGCAATCCATACATTGGGCTCATGAATATGAGTTAAGGTTACGTACAGAATTGGCTGCAGGAAACCATCCTGATATCATGGCAATTGATAGTCCTAACTTGGCTCTTTATGCGAATGCGGGATTCCTATTATCTATAGATTCATATATGAAAGAGGAAGGTAATATTGATGATATACCCGAACAGACTTTAAATGGATTAACCTTTGAGAGTGAAATCCTTCTTGCACCTATCGTAGAATCTAGTATTGCTTTATATTACAATAAGCATCTGTTTAAGGAGGCAGGAATCCCATATCCATCAGAAGATCCAAATAAATCTATGACATGGGATCAGGTACTAGAAATTGCCAAAAAAATAAGCAATCCGGAAAAAGGGATATATGGAATTGACCCGGCTCAAGGATTTAGTGAGGGAGAAGGACCAGCTTATTTTAAAATGCCAATCTTGTGGCAGTTCGGAGCAGATGTACTAAGTCCAGATGGGACAACAGCAGATGGTTACTTAAATTCTGAAGAAGCATTGGAAGCTTTGCAATTTTATCAAGATTTGTATTTTAAACATCGTGTAGCTACGGTTGAATTGCCTCCAGCTTCTTTTGAAACAGGTAGGCTTGCGATGACTATATTAGGTTCTTGGCACTTATCAGAATTGCAAAGTGTCCCAGATTTTGATTTAGGTGAAGATTTTGGGGTTGCTCCATTGCCTAAGGGAGAATATCAAGTTGCTCCTCACGGAGGTTGGGCATTGGGGATTTCTTCAAAGACTAAATATCCTAATGAAGCTTGGGAATTCGTTAAATTTGTTACAAGTTATGAGGGCTCTAAAAAATTTGTTGAAATTACAGGTGATTTGCCTGCTAGATACTCAGTGGTTAGCGATTTTCCTGATCTTAATGAGTACCCCAAAAATATCTTTGTTCAACAAGGACAAAAGTACTCCAAGAACCGACCAGTTACACCTGTCTATCCGGTTGTAAGTGAAGCTATTAAGATATTATTTGAGGATGTTGGCATTGGCGGGAAAAATGTAAAGGCTTCAGCGACAGAAGCTGTTGAGAAAATAGATAATAGTTTAAACGAGATTCAAAATCCATAAGATGTTTTATCCTCTAGTTTTTATTAGGGGATTTTTTTTTTCGAAATTATAAAAAATCATCCGAAAAAATCAAATATTAACAACCGAAAATTTTGAAATATTACAAGTTTCGACTTTGTTATAGTAGAACTCACAGAGAGAGAACAAAACAATGAGAGGGGCAAAAAAATGAATGAAAAAACGTTTTACATTAAATGTAAGTAAATATGTAATCGTTATCAACAGTAATTATATTCATATAAGGAGGTTAATAGATTGGAAGAATTAGTAAAGGTTAACCAAGAAACAACTAGGCGAATCAAAGTTGAAACAAAAGTAAAGCGCCAATTAGATTATATTAAGCGGAACTATATTCTTTATTTACTTATTGCCCCTGCTGTAATCCTTACGCTTATCTTTAAGTATATACCAATTTATGGAGCGACGATTGCATTTAAGGATTTCAGTCCGATCCGAGGAATCAACGGAAGTGAGTGGGTTGGGCTTAAACACTTTACCAGCTTCTTAACATCCCCTAATTTTATGGAGATTTTAATGAATACAATAAAATTGAGCTCTTTTGAACTCCTTATAGGATTTCCGATTCCTATCATATTGGCTCTTATGTTAAATCAATTGAGAAAATCGAGTGTTAAAAAGAATATCCAATTAGTTCTTTACGCACCACATTTTGTCTCAGTTGTAGTTATATCAGGTATGGTTTTCCTTTTTCTAACACCCGTAGGACCTATTAATGCATTATTAGGGATGTTTTCTGATAAACCCATTTCCTTCATGTCTGACCCAGATTACTTTAGAACGATTTACATTTGGTCTGGAGTATGGCAAGGAGCTGGTTGGGCATCTATCGTTTATGTTGCGGCTCTAGCAAACGTTGATCCACAACTACATGAGGCAGCAACACTAGATGGAGCATCGCTATTACAACGGATTTGGTATATCGATCTTCCTACCCTTAAGCCGGTTATGGCGGTATTGTTTATTTTAGCGGCTGGGGGAATCATGGGAATCGGATTTGAAAAAGCCTATTTATTACAAACGCCGATGAATTCACCCTCATCAGAAATTATCGCAACTTATGTCTATAAACGAGGATTGCTTGCAGGAGATTACTCTTTTGCTACAGCAGTTGGATTGTTTAATGCGGTTGTGAATGTAATTTTACTGGTGTTCGTCAATCAAGTAGTGAAAAAACTAAATGAGGGCGAAGGTCTTGTCTAAGAAAGGAGGAGAACAATGAACAACCAAATAAAACACCCAAAAGGTGATCGGATTCTACTTCAAATTAATAATATTCTCTTGGCTATTATAGTACTTTTGATTACTGTACCACTGTTGTACGTATTTCTCTCTTCACTTTTGGAACCAAATGCATTGATTAGGAAGGGGTTTAACTTAAGTGGGTCTGATTGGTCTTTGGAAGGGTACCAACGAATTTTAACCGATGGAACAATAGTTAAGGGATTTCTAAATTCGATAATATATTCGGCTGGATTTACTATTGTCACAGTTACAGTTTCCATCCTTGCAGGCTATACATTATCTGTAGATGGCCTGGTTGGCAAAAAAGCTTTTATGGTCTTCTTCCTGATTACGATGTTTTTCGGCGGTGGACTAATTCCGACTTATTTTGTTATCAGAGATTTGGGAATGCTTAATACAATTTGGGCAATCATTATCCCTGGTGCTGTAAATGTTTGGTTTATTATTCTAGCAAGAACTTATTTTAAAGCGATTCCAAACGAATTAAAAGAAGCAGCAAAAATAGACGGCGCCTCAGATTTCAGAATATTCGTGAGCATAATTTTACCACTATGTAAACCAATTATTTTTGTGTTGGCATTATATGCTTTCATTGGTCAATGGAATGCGTATTTTGATGCGATGATTTACTTGGATGATCGAGACCTGTATCCATTGCAATTGGTTTTACGTTCTATTCTCATTCAAAACGAGGTACAGCCTGGAATGGTTGCAGATATACAGGCTAGAAATGAGTTAATGAGAATTGCAGAGATGATTAGATACTCATCGATTGTGATTGCTAGTTTACCTTTATTAATCATGTACCCATTCTTCCAAAAGTATTTTGAAAAGGGAGTTATGGTCGGTTCTTTAAAATAAAAAAAGATGAGGGGTTAATATGAATAAAATAGGAAAATCAGTTTCAGTTATTCTTCTTGCAGGGTCGCTAATAGTTACAGGATGTAGCAGTAAGAGTAGTAGCAGCAATAAATTTTCATCCGAGGATTATAAACTCTCAGATGTATCATTTCCATTAAAAGAAGAAGTATCACTTAAGATTATGACCTCAAGCTCACCATTAGCACCTAAGGATCCAAATGAAAAATTAATTTTTCAACGATTGGAGGAAAAAACCGGAGTTCATATTGATTGGCGAAACTATACAGGCGATGTTTTTAATGAAAAAAGAAATTTAGCCATTGCCAGTGGGGAGCTTCCAGATGCAATTTTTAATTCAGGGTTTAGCGACTATGAATTATTAAAAAATGCCAAAGATGGTGTAATCGTTCCTGTCGAAGACTTAATTCAATATATGCCTAACTTACAAGCAGTACTTGAAAAAGCACCTCAATATAAGGCAATGATGACTGCTCCCGATGGCCATATTTATGCCTTTCCATGGATTGAAGAATTAGGTGAAGGGAAAGAAAGTATCCACTCTGTCGATGCTTTCCCTTGGATTAATATGGAATGGTTAACTAAATTAGGGTTAAAGATGCCAACAACAACTGAAGAATTAAAACAAGTACTAATTGCATTCAAAACACAAGATCCAAATGGAAATGGAGAAGCTGATGAGATCCCAATGTCTTTCATCATTAATGACGGCGGGCAAGATCCTCATTCATTATTCGGAGCTTTTGGTTTAGGTGATAACGGGGATTTTACAGTGGTAACCAATAATGATGAAGTAAAACTTTCAGCAGCTGATGAAAGCTATAAAAAAGCAATCGTATGGTTAAACGACTTATACAACGAAGGGTTAATCGATGTAGAGGCATTTGAACATGATTGGAATACGTATCTAGCAAAAGGAAGAGAAAATCGCTATGGATTATACTTCACATGGGATAAAGGAAATATCACAGGAATGGGCGACGACTACGATTTACTTGCTCCTTTAAAAGGACCTGAAGGACATCAAAATGTGGCAAGATCAAACGGAATGGGATTTGACCGTTCCCGCTTGGTCGTAACGTCTGCAAATAATAATCTTGAATTGACAGCAAAATGGATCGACCAACTTTATGACCCACATCAGTCTGTACAAAATAACTGGGGTACGTATGGGGATGAAAAGCACCAAAACATCTTTGAGTTTGATAAAAGCGCAAATTTGTTAAAGCACCGTCCGTTAGAAGGTAGCGCTCCAGTTGAGCTTAGAGAGAAAACATCTGTTGGTGGACCATTGGCTATCCTGGATAGTTACTATGGTAAAGTGACAACAAAACCAGAAGATGCTGCATGGAGATTAAATTTAATGAAGGAAGTAATGGTTCCTTATATAGAAGCTGAAAATATTTACCCTAGAGTATTCTTTTCTCTGGAAGAACTTGATCGACTTTCTACTATAGAAGCAGACTTATTTGCTTATGTTAAAAGAAAACGTGCTGAATGGATTGCAAACGGCGGCATTGAAAAAGAATGGAATGAATATTTAGATGAATTAGATCGACTAGGGTTGCAGGAGTGGTTAGAAATTAAGCAATCAGGATATGATAGAAACTCAAAATAATAGTTTTTGTCAATATATAATCTGTGGCTGTACAGATTTAAGTATAGTACAGCCTCGTTCTATTTAATAAGTTTATACATTTAATAGTCTATAAAAAAAGGAGAATGAATGATGAACAAAATATATAATGAAAAGCACCGCCTTCAATTTCATTTTTCACCGGAAAAAAAGTGGATGAATGATCCCAATGGGATGGTCTTTTTTAAGGATGAATATCATTTATTTTATCAATACCATCCATTTGGTACTACTTGGGGACCTATGCACTGGGGGCATGCAGTCAGCAAGGATATGATTCAATGGGAACATCTGCCGATCGCGCTTTATCCTGATGAGCATGGAGAGATTTTTTCCGGAAGTGCAGTAGTTGATTGGAACAATACCTCGGGATTTTTTGATGATGAGCCTGGCTTAGTGGCTATATATACAAGTGCTGATAATTATCCTAACTCTGATCGACCTCGCCAGCGACAATGCCTCGCATACAGCAAGGACAATGGTAGAACCTGGAGAACATATGAAAGAAATCCAGTTCTTTCAGATGTTAACATTACGGACTACCGGGATCCAAAAGTGTTTTGGCATGAAGAAACGAGTAAATGGATAATGATGTTGGCAACAGGTCAATCCATAAGTATTTATACATCTCCTAACCTAAAAGAGTGGGAATTTGCCAGTGAATTTGGGAATAATGCGGGTTCACATGATGGGGTCTGGGAATGCCCTGATTTGTTTAAATTACCTGTAGATGGTGACGATACTAATCAAAAATGGATCATGTTGGTTAGTATTGGAGATAATCCAAAATTTAAAGAAGGATCACGGACACAATATTTTGTCGGACAATTTGATGGTACTACTTTTTTAAATGATAATCCTGATGAACAAGTTCTATGGCTCGATTTTGGTCGTGATAATTATGCAGGTGTAAGTTGGTCTGATATCCCTGCACAAGACGGCAGAAGAATTTACATTGGATGGATGAGCAATTGGCGATATGCCAACCAAGTCCCAACAGAAGAATGGCGAAGTGCGATGACATTGCCCAGAGAGCTGTCGCTTACTTCTAGCAAGGAAGGAAATCGTATAGTCCAGAAAATCATTTCCGAAATTGACTCCATTAGAAATCATACAGAAGTTACTCAGGAGCTTACAATTGAATCTGACAGCCCTGTAACTTTTAATTTGACCAGTCCTTTAATGGAAGTGAATGTTAAGTTTGATAATAAGGATTCAAATTCATTTGGATTGATTTTTGAGAATTCTAAAAATGAAAGCATCATGATACAGTACGATACGGCAAGTGAAAAGCTAATGGTTGACCGGACGAAAGCTGGAGTCAATAGTTTCTCTGAATCCTTTGCTGCCTTACAGGAAACTGATCTGAAAATGGAAGACGGCAAAATCAATCTGCAAATCTTTATGGACACATCTTCAATAGAAGTACTAGCCAATGGTGGAAAAGCAGTTTGCACAAGCTTACTCTTCCCGAAACATCTGTATGAGAGAATAATCATCTTCTCAAATAAAGGAACGACAAGGGTCGCTCCATTGAAGCTCACCGAACTGAATTCAGTATGGGGTAAGTATTAGAAGCAATGCTCTGATCGGAACAATTGGGTTAGATCTTTGTTTTACCTCAATATAAAAGGGAAATCTATAAAGGTAGGTCGATTTAAGTGAAAAAAAATTCATCAATTCTATGTATTGGAGAATTACTTATTGATTTTTTCTGTACAGATGTGGACATAGATTTAGTTCAAGGCCGAAATTTTCAAAAGCAGGCTGGAGGAGCACCAGCCAACGTCTGCGTAGCTATTATGAAATTAGGGGGCAATGCCCAATTTAGCGGTAAAGTCGGCAATGACCCGTTTGGCTATTTTTTAAAGAAAACCTTAGAAGATGCTAAGGTTGATACGTCATTACTTGTTCTAGATGATGCCCATCCAACCACGCTGGCGTTTGTTTCCTTAAAGGCTGATGGAGAGAGGGATTTCGTTTTCAATCGTGGTGCCGATGGATACTTAACAGAAGACGAATTGCATATAGATAAAATCATGAAGAACAATATTCTTCATTTTGGTTCTGCAACCGCTCTATTGGAAAATCCTTTTCAATCCACATACCTAAACCTTATGAAGTTTGCAAAGGAAAGTGGGAAATTCATCTCCTTCGATCCCAATTTTAGGATTGACCTTTGGAAAGAAAGACGTTGCGACTTCATAGATTTAGCTAAACAGGGAATTAGTATTGCTGATTTTGTAAAAGTGAGTGATGAAGAGTTACGAATTATTTCAGGGGTTAATGATTTAAAAGAAGGAGTAGCTATCTTTCATCAAATCGGAGCGAAAGTTGTTTCTGTCACCTTAGGAAAAGAAGGAACGATGATTTCAAATGGGACAGAAATTGGAATTGTCCCGAGTGTTAAAGTCACTTCCATCGATTCTACTGGTGCTGGAGATGCCTTTGTTGGCGCAACCCTTTATCAGTTAGCCATGTCAGAATACCCGAAAACAGTATTAGTAGACTTCGACCAACTAAAAAAAATCATCTCCTTCAGCAATAAAGTAGGAGCATTGGTCTGTACAAAGGTTGGAGCAATCCCAGCACTGCCAACTAAAGAGGAAGTAAACAACATTTAATAGATGAAACAGCCTTTCTTGATTAATTTTGTAAATAGAGGAAGGAAGATAAAATCAATGAAAAATACTGAGATTAAACAATAATATTATACGGAAAGATATCGTCCACAGTTTCACTTCTCTCCAGAAGCTAAATGGATGAATGATCCAAATGGAAGGGTATTTTATGAAGGAGAATACCACTTGTTTTATCAGTACCATCCAAATGGAACAACATGGGGACCAATGTATTGGGGACATGCTGTAAGCAAGGACTTTATCCGTTGGGAACACTTTCCAATTGGGCTAAGGCCTGATGAACATGGTATGATTTTTTCTGGAAGTGCTGTTGTGGACTGGAATGACACATCTGGATTTTTTAATGGGAATTCAGGTTTAGTTGTAATTTTTGCTCATGCAGATACGTACCCCAAGTAATGACTAAAAAAGAATTGAACTAAATAATTATTGAATAAAATAGTGATGTGAGAAATTAATTTTTTACCAATCGTTTGTAATAATAATAAATTACAAAGTTTTAGTGGAGTTCTTAGTGTGAAGCAAATGAACAGACCATTAACAAAGCCTCATTTCCGTTGGAACAGGAATGGGGCTTTTAATAATATAAACAATAAGTCCACTTCGATTTAAATATTTTATGGAGATTTTGATATAAGAACGGGCTTGTTATGTGGAATTCTATCAAGAAAACTAGAGGAGGATTAAATGTTGAATAAAGGCTTAAAAGTTCTTCTTATCATCTTTGTTATTTCTACGATTTTAATAGGGTTTATATTTAAACCAGATGAAAAACCTAAAGTGGTTGTTGTTTTAAAAGAATTAGATACAGAGTATTGGCAATTTGTTAGAGCAGGAGTAGAAAGGGGATTTCGGGAATTTAATATAGATGGTGAAGTTATCGCACCTCGATTCGGATCAGCAAAATTACAGAACGCTTTGTTAAAAAAGGTTCTTAAAGAAAAACCAGATGTATTAGTTGTCTCTCCGTTTCTTTCATCTAATATTCCTATGTTAGCGCAGTTTGACAAAAAAAAAATTCCGGTATTGCTATTAGATACAGATTATCCTTGGGAAAATAAAACGTCTTATATTGGTACTAATAACCTGGAATTAGGGAGAAAAGCAGGGGCATTATTAGCTTCTAAACTACAGCCAGGTGATAAAGTGGCCATCATTGCTGGAGGAGGTGACCGGGTAAAAGGAGCAAAAATTAGTTTAGAAGCTGCAGGGATCAATATCACAGTAGAAAAATTAGGATTAGAAAATGAAGCTAAGCCAGTAAAGGAAGCAATGGAAACGATATTGTGGGATTATCCTGACCTTAAAGGTGTGTTTGCCACAACTGACATCATGGCAATAAATGCTTTTAAGGTCATTGAGGAACATGAATTGAAAATGCCAGTCATAGGTGCAGATGGAATAATTGAAATGATTGAGTTAATAGAAAATGAAGAGTTACCTGGTACAGTAGCACAAAATCCCTTTGATATGGGGTATTTAAGCATTGAAGCAGCAATGAAAGTTATAAATGGAGAAAAAGTTGATAGATTTATTGATAGTGATGTAGATTTTATCATCAAAGGTAATTCTAAACAGAGATTAGATTTTTTGGAAAATTTGTTGGAGTGAAGTTTCGCCATTGGTCATTAATAAAGTTAAGAGATTTTTACTGGAAGCAACCAGGTTGGAGCAAGAATAAACATACAAGAGTTGCATATCCAGAAGATCTTGCTTTACTTCTTTTATGGCATCCTTATAATGAGAGCGCATATCATCATTACGAGATTCCGAACGTACACTATACGGTTGTCACGGTGGCAGGCAAATGGGCGCCCGGGGAGATGACAGCTGGGGTGCTGGCGTATACTCTGTGGAGTAAAGTTATGAATCACAAACCTGATACAATAAACGGTTAAAGGCACTGAAGAATTGGGAGGATTTGTATGATCTCTACAGAGAGAGAGGAATTAGAATATAGGATCAATCAACAGAAAAAAGAATTGATCCAGATTGCTGGATTAACTGGTTTAAATAGCCCTAAGACTATTTGTTGCAGTCAGAAATTAGACCAACTCATCACGATTTATCAAAAACTTTCTAATAAAAAAAGAAGATAGAAATATGTTATTGAATGACAATTTATTTCCATTATTTTCGAAATTTATCTTCTTGTTACAATCAAAATTAAAGGACTTTATTGTTACTGCACATTTACGTCAGGTATGCTAGTGCAGTCAGTTCCATCATTAATCACCAAAGTAGAAATCCTTTTTGGTATGGATGATTTGTCATAAAAATTCTATAACAAGTTTTTAATGGATACATATAACAAAAACTTCTCAACATTACTTCTGTTAACTTAATAGTAAAAACCTATTGGGGTATTTTTGTTTTTGGATATTACTATAATTAGAAGTATCCCATATGACTTTTTCAAAATATTGGAGTTAGTATAGTTTCATGGACACGGTTTAGTTAACTCTCTATGATAATAATAAGAGAGGAAGTGTCCGGCATGGAATCAAGAAACAAGCGTAAATATAACGATGATTTTAAGAAAATGGTGGTGGAACTTTATCACACTGGTAGCTCGGTAAGTACGTTAAGCAGCGAATATGGCGTATCTGAAGTCACAATTTATAAATGGATTAAAGCTCTGACTCCAGTGAATGGTGAGGAAAATGGTCTAACGCCACAGGACATAACTGAAATCCAAAAAGAGAATCTTCGAATGAAACAGGAAATTGAAATCTTAAAAAAGGCTATGGCCATATTCGCCAGAAAGTAACCGATACCGAGCTATCAAACATGATTCACAATCAAAAAGAAGTGTTTCCCGTCCAGGTCATGTGTGAAGTGCTGGACATGCCAAGAAGCACTTATTATCAGTCTTTGATTAAAACAGAATCAGCACGTGACCGAGAAAACCGATTGAGGCTCGTGAAAACATACTACAACAGGACTTTTCTACGTCCAAATTAAACGAAAAATGGGTGGCCGATATCACCTATATCCACACTTTACGAGATGGTTGGTGTTATTTAGCTACGGTTTTAGATCTGTATTCTAAAAAAATCATCGGATATTCTTTCTCTCGTTCCATGACAACTGAACTTGTTTTACAGGCCTTAAACAATGCCGTTTCTATCCAACAGTCGGGACCTGGCTTCTTTTTACATACGGACCTTGGCTCTCAATATACAAGTGAAGATTTTAGCCAAGCGCTTAAAGAACAGGAAATCATTCCATCGTTTAGTCGCAAAGGCTGCCCGTACGATAACGCATGTATTGAATCTTTTCATGCCATTTTAAAGAAGGAAGAAGTCCATCACGTAACCTATTTAAATTTCGAATCAGCGAACGCAGCCTTGTTTCAGTTTATTGAAGGCTGGTATAATCGTCGACGTATTCACGGCCAATTAAACTTTCAGACGCCGCAAGAAGTCGAAGATCAGTTCTACCAATCTGCATGAAAAGTTAACTTATTTGTGTCCAAGATATTGACTCAGATCCAAAAGAGAACATATACATTGGAACGACAGAAGTGCAATAACAATTGCTTTATGTTTGATATGGACAACGAAATTATTAAAGCTTTAATCTAGAAGGAAATCTAAAACAAGGTCATTGCTGCACAGTACAAGGATACTATTCAATAGAAAAATGATATTCAACAATCGGGCGCGATTGTTAAATAAACACGTTTGTCCAAAGTATCATATTAGCAAATGACTGCTCTTACAGTGGGGGTTGCGGCGATCCTTTTTATTATTATTTTGAGTTTACGGAAACAATAAAGAAGTACCAGTTTTATCAATCTTGTCTTCATCTAATTGAACATCATATTCAAAGAATTTTGTTGAAAGGTATTGTTTTTTTAAGGTTTGGACGAAACCAGAGTCATCCAGTGTTAGAGGTAAAGAAAAGAACATTATAACCCATGTTGTTTAACTTGCCCATTGTTTCAGAACTTGTTCTTTTGCAATTTGATAAACTTCTTCTTTTGAATTGTTTTTGTTAGCTATTACATTGGTTTGATAAATTTTCCCCTTGAATGTTACGTTGATTGTATACATGTACATTTTGTTATTTCTCCTTCCATTATAGCTATATTATAAATGTGATTTTTAAAGTTCTGATGAATTTTATGTAAAGGTTTATTAAGTTTTACACCTCTTGTAAAGTAATAATAATTCGCTGAAGATAAGGGGGATGATGGGTGTTTTTTCATGACCTATCTTGCTTATTATTTTATTGGTTTATTACAAGAGGTTTGTAAGATAAAATTATGTTGGTTAAGCTTACCAGCTAATAGAAGTTATTTAGATTATTCCAGAATCGGGCGCGATTCTGGAATAACATAGGCGGAAACTGATCAAACCTTTTAGTGCCATAAAGACTTAAATGACTTTGATCAAATCTTTTATAAATCAACAAATTACTGTGAATTTATATTAGGAAAATGGCATCCACAGTGGCATGCATTTGGCAACAAAATTAAATTAACAATCAATAATTAACAATTAATAAAAGAAACAAAAAACCTGCAAATCCCTTGATATATAAGGATTTGCAGATACTGTCGGTAACAATCAATTATTATAAATAACACAAGGCTCGTCCTTGACAGGGAAGGGGGCGTGGGTTCGAATCCCTCACAGGTCATCCAATTGAATTATCAAAGTTTATACAATATTCAATCAAAATAAAAGTCTTGTAGAACTTCACTCAAATTTTGATTGAAAAACTCCGTTATTCTGAATTTCAGAATAACGGAGTTTTTTTATTTTTCTGAAGTATTTTGATGAAAAGGAAAAGATAAAAAAAAGCCAGCCATACAAGCACAGAGCAGAGAAAATGACCAAGAAGGAATCTGCTAAAATGATTTACGAAAGGTTTATAGAGTTTAAAGGAAAGCAAAATCTTCGCTCAGCCACTTTTGTCACAGAATATTCACATTTTTATGAATAACATACGCTCTTTTTTCTTCATTTTTCTATATATAGTCTATGAAAAGTATTCTAAGAAGAAGGGCAGTGGTTGAAGATGGCAAAATATCGAATGGTGAGGACAGATTTTTGGAAGAATCCGATTGTTTTAGAAGAGATGACCCCAGAGGATAAATATTTTTACCTCTATCTTCTTACAAATCCACATACGACTCAAATTGGAATCTATCAAATTACGAAGAAACAAATGGCTTTTGATTTAGGTTATTCAATTGAGAGTATTCAATCGTTAATGGAACGATTTATCGGGCATCACAAGTTGATTCGTTACAATCCTGAAACAAGAGAACTTGCTATTAAAAACTGGGGGAAAGAGAACCTGTGTAAAGGCGGAAAACCGGTCATGGATTGTATTTCTTCCGAATTAAAAGTGGTCGAGGATACCTCGCTTATTCCATATGTGTTGGAATCCATTCAAAAACAGGAAATTCGTAGCTTATATGAATCTTTTTGTGAGCCCAAAAAAATGTCTTCTGACAAGGAAATGAAAGACCGAAATGAACATGATACATATCTAGATACGGATGATGTTGACGATTCGTCTGTGTCACGTTATACGATACGGGGACAAAAAGAAAAAGAAAAAGAAAAAGAAAAAGAAAAAGAAAAACAACAACAAAAAGCTTTTAACCCCAATATAGAGAATATTCAAAAAATAGAGAATCAAATACAAAATCAAAAAACGAAAGATTTAAAAGAAATTGTTGAGTTTTGGGACAACAATGGATTTGGATTTTCAAACGTGAATGGTAAGCAGCAGCTGTTATCTTGGTTAGAAGATTCTAGCTTTTTACAGCCGAAAGCTGTGATTTTAAAAGCGATGACGATAGCCTGTGCTAATAACAAGCGAAAGTTGAACTATGTTGTTGGGATATTGAAAAACTGGGAAAATGAATCGTTACTGACCGTTGAAGAAATTGATGATGATCATGAGAACCAACATTCTTTACCAAAGCATAAGCAATCAACCGAATCTTTTCCTGCTGGAAGATACATTCCTAGTGGATTTGAACTTGATCTTACGGCAGGTGAAGAGTGATGAGTATTGCTTAGAGGTAAAGGGAGATATGGAGCAAAAAAAGAATGAACGAACAACCAGTCATTCTCTTTTAGATGCACCGAATAAAAGCATCATCTATAAAAAAGAGACAAGGTATTCACAATACCCTGACTCCAAAAGCTTTACAGCAATTATCTCAAACAATTAAAGATAAAGTTTTCTCACTCTTAAAACCGGAAACATATATCATCTATTTTGTGAGAAGGTACTCAGTTTTTCATTAATGGCCAAGCATTTTGAAGGAGTTCATTAAAGGTTTGAATATTAGGTTCTTCTGAGCGTACTTTCAAGTTGATAGAAGAGGTAATGATAGGTTCTAACACTTTTTGGAGAACGGTGATTGATCCATCCTTTAATTCATTTTTAATTGCATTTTCTCCTAAAATCGCATAGCCAGTACCGTTTAAAACAGCTCGCTTAATCGTTTCGTCACTTCCTCCGCATACAATTGTTGATTGAGGTTGAGTATCTATTTTTTTGAAAAATTGGTCTGCAATATGACTAAAGCTACAATCAATATTATAAGAGATAAATGGATTGTGACATAAAATTTCTTGTGAGCTTTTCCCTTTACTAAGCTCTGACGATATGACTAAAAGGGTCTGTTCTTCCTCTAAAAAGCTTTTGCTTAAGTCGATTTCATTACATTCACTCGCAATAATCGCTATATCTGCGACGTGATCTCTAACGCTTTGGATTGCATGAACACTATTTAATGGAAGGAGATTTAAGCGCACGTTAGGGTAAAGTTCTGTATATTGCTTTATTAAAGGTGAAAGATGATGGTTGCAATAGTATTCAGATGCAGCAACTGTCAGGACTCCAGCTGGTCCGTGGAGCTCTTCCATATCTTTTTCAATTTCTTCAACGAGTGTAAATAAGTTGTCTACATGATCCTTTAGTTTTCTTCCAGCAGCTGTTAGAAAAGTCTTTTTTCCTACTCTGGTCAAGAGAGTATGTTTAAGCTCTCTTTCTAAAGATTGTATTTGCAGTGTTATTGTTGGTTGCGTATATTTTAAACGCTTGGCGGCTTCTGTCATATTTAATTCTTTCGCTACAACCTGAAACGTTTTTAGATTTCTTAGTTCCATCCAGTCGTCTCCTCTTTATTTGCTTGAAAATCCACTTTCAATTTATTTTAACCATGTTGAATCGTCTCTTAGGAGTGTTATGGGGAATCAAAGATAAAAATGTCGTACTGTTAGTAACTTTATCATAATAATGATTTCCAAACTACTACTAGTAAATAGGTCCAAAATGGGCATCTTAATGACGAATAATGAAGTGATCATCTATAAAATTTTTCAATACTATAAGTGGCTAGTTACAAAAAGTATGATGTAAGAATCGGGTCTTTTATGATAAAAAACGTATTTTATTAGTTGAAAAACCTCGTTTTTGTATTAATTGGAAATGAAAGCTTCCCTTCTATTCTTTTTTACTATAAAAAATCCTAATGATTAATTATTGACGGAAACTTATAAATATGAAAAAATCATCATCAGTATTCACTGATGAACGATTTCTTTTTCTGAAAGTAATGTTATGTAAGGATAAGTGTTAAACATAAAATTTAATTGGAAAATTCAAAGGAGACATACATATATCCACTAAAAGAATGACTTATTCGGGATCGTGGAATAACTGTTTCGTTTAAATAGAAATTAGGAGCTGTAATGATGAATAATTGGACGTTATTAAATGAAGAAGGCCTTTTAGCACCAACGATGGCGAAAGACTTTCCAAATCTACCAGTTGTAAAGGCGGAGGGCTTACATTATATAGGAGTCGATGGTAGAAAATATTTAGATTTTACATCTGGAATCGCAACAGAAAATACGGGGCATAGACATCCTAAAGTGATTGCCGCTATTAAAGATCAAGTTGATAGCTTGGTTCATGGGCCTATCGGGATTATTAATTATGAATCAATTCTTCAATTAGCAAAGAAATTAAAAGAGGTTTTACCAGATCCATTAGATTGCTTCTTCTTTGGGAATAGTGGAGCTGAAGCAATTGAAGGAGCGGTGAAGCTTGCTAGACATGTGACAAATAGACCTTATGTTGTTTCTTTTCTTGGTGGTTTTCATGGAAGAACGATGGGAGCATTAAGCTTAACGACTTCTAAAAGTAAATATAGAAGAAATTTACCTGTTGGGGCAAATATGACGTATCAATTGCCATATGCACAGATTACTGAGACACCTGAAGGGCTAGACCCAGAAGTATATTGGTCTGAGCATGTTGAAAAGGATTTTGAGCGATTATTTAATCATCAAGTAGCTCCAGAGGAAGTGGCAGCCGTCATATTAGAGCCTGTACTTGGTGAAGGCGGATATGTGATTCCTCCAAAGGCTTGGTTACAAAAAATTAGAGAAATTTGTGATCGACACCAAATTTTATTGATTTTTGATGAGATTCAGACTGGTTTTGGACGAACTGGAGATTGGTTTGCTGCTAATCGATTTGGTGTGACTCCTGATATCATGGCGATTGCAAAGGGGATTGCTAGCGGATTACCACTTAGTGCAACAGTGGCATCAAGAGAGCTGATGGAGAAATGGACAGTAGGTAGTCATAGTACAACCTTTGGCGGAAATCCTGTAGCATGTGCTGCTGGATGTGCAACGATGGATGTGTTAAAAGAGGAAGGCTTAGTTGAAAATGCCCGAGTTTTGGGTGAGTATGCATTGAATAAATTAATAGAAATCAAAGAGAAACATCAAGTAATTGGTATTGTACGAGGGATTGGATTGATGATCGGTATTGAAATTATTCATCCAGTAACAGGTGAACCGAACGGAGAGGGATTAATGAAAATTCTTGAGAAGAGTCTTGAGAAGGGAGTCATTCTCTATTTAAGTGGTAATAAAGGTGAGGTTATTCGAATGATGCCGCCATTAAATGTGGATAAAGAACATTTGGATCAAGGAATTGCAATGCTTGATGAAGCAATAACAGAATTAGAATTAGAATTAGAATTAGAATTAGAATTAGGAATTGGAGACAAATAAGTGAATGAATATACTTGATACAGCTGTGCTTATCCTCTATTTTGGTGTGTTGATTATTGTGGGGATAATTGGGATTAATAAAGCGAAGTCAGAAAAAGACTTTTTACTAGCTGGAAGTCGTATGGGTTACTTTACACATGTAGGTTGTTTAGCGGCTGTTATTATTGGTGGGGCTGCGACAATGGGCTCAACAACATTAGGCTATGAGTTTGGTATTTCTGGTTTTTGGTTTGTAACGATGATGGGAATAGGAATTGCTAGTTTAGGTTTATTTCTTGTTAAAAAGATTACTGGATATGAGGTCTTCACAATCAGTCAGCTCCTTGGAAAACGCTATGGTGAAGGAACTCAGCTAATCAGTGCAATTGTTACGGCCATTTATACTCTTATGATCGTTGTAACACAAGTAATTGGAATGGGGAGTGTTATACACGTTTTACTAGGTTGGTCTGTTTTAACATCGATGCTTATTGGTGGGGGGATCGTTCTCTTTTATACGATTCTAGGAGGCATGTGGAGTATTACACTAACAGACATCATTCAATTTGTGGTCATGACTATTGGTGTATTTTTTATCATGTTCCCTTATAGCGTAAATAGTGTAGGCGGACTAGCTACTTTGTTCAATAGTGTACCAGACAGTCATCTTAGCTTAACAAATATTGGTTGGGATAAGATATTTCAATACTTTCTATTATATTTCTTTGGTTTAATGGTTTCTCAAGACATATGGCAGCGTGTATTTACTGCGAAAAACCAAAAGGTTATGAAAAGTAGTGCAGTATCAGCTGGTATCTATAGCTTTTTTTATGGTTTGGCACTAAGTATTGTGGGGATGTGCGCACTAATCGTTCTTCCGAATTTAGGCGATTCGCAATCTGCATTTACAAGCTTAGCATTAGCAATTTTACCACCAGGTATGTTAGGGCTAGTTTTAGCCGCTGTTTGTTCAGCATTAATGTCGAACGCTTCAGGAGCATTATTTGCCTCTGCGACCTTAATCACGAATGATATCATCAAAGTTTACAGTAAAAAGGACATGAACGATAAAGATGTCATTCAAACATCTCGTATAGTAACTCTTGGATTAGGTATACTAGCTATCATTTTTTCTGCATGGATTCAAAACATTCTCGTGGCATTAGATATGGCTTATGCGATTTTATCAGGGGCTATTTTTGTACCGCTAGTGGTTGGCTTGTTTTGGAAACGTACAACTAGTAAAGCAGCTTTTTCCGCAATTATTGCTAGTACGATTGTTATATTTATTACCTTTATCATTTATGGAGTAACTTCTACGCTACCAATCATTTATGGTGTATTCACGGGATTAGTAGTCATTGTAGTCCTAACATTATTTGGTACTTCAAAGGTTGAGATGAGTGATAGTGAAAATTCTTATATAAGTTGAAAATATTTCTTCAAAAATAGAACTGTTCACTACCTGTGAGAAGGCATTAATGCATAAAGGCTTGTCTCATGTCATTCAATTTGTTAGGCAAAAGCCGCTTAAATAAAACGGGTTGCCCTGAAAATCCCTTGATATATAAGGATTTTCAGATACTGTCGTTAACTATAATTAATACAAGGCTCGTCCTGACAGGGATGGGGTCGGGGGTTCGAATCCCTCACAGGTCATTCATGTTAAAGAGTCTTAATTCCTTGTATTATAAGGGGTTAAGGCTTTTTCTATTTTTGTTTTAATGTGTGCATTCTAGTTTTAGTCATAAAAAACTGCACTTCCAATGGTCTAGATTTTGTCTAACTATTGGGGTGCAGTTCAATCATTGAATTTGAGGGCTTTCTGTTTGAGTCCGAGTATGTTTTATTTTCCTAATGTCCGCGCTATCACCGCGCCAAATATAAGTGCCCATACCGGAGCGCTAATATGTAGGAAGGACACATTTGATAGGGCGATAATAAAAGCGGCTAATGCACTCAATTGATATTTATTTCCGGAAAACCCCATCTGTAAGCTGGATTGCAGAGATCCAATCAGAGCAAAACCAGCAAGCAGAGAGACAAACGCCTGTGGGAGGGATTGAATGAACGGAACGATCTTCCAAGCAAAAATCCCGAATAACAAAGTGATGAAGCCTGATACGAGGGAAGCTACATATCGCTTAGATTTCGGGCCTGAATCTTGACCGGCGCAAATGGTGGTCATCATGCCGGCGATATTTGCGCTTTGCCCCCCAAAGAAAGCAGCCATGATCGAAAAAACTCCGCTAACTGAGATGATTTTGCGAATGGGTGGTTCAAAATGGGAACTTTCCAAAGCTCCTATTCCCGGTGCTGCATCATTACTCAGGATCAGCATAGAAAGAGGAAGAGCCAGTGTTAGCAGCCCAATCCACGTGAATTCCGGAGTTTGTAAAGAAGGAAAGGAAAAAGCGAGTTCCTTGGATATTATGTTCAAGTCCTGCGTCCAAAACAAGACAAGGAAAGCAACGACTACAGCGACCATAACGGGTGGGAAACGCCTACTATACTTTGTGGAAATAAAAAAACTGATTAGAGCCGCTCCTCCAACCAAGGGTATTTCTTTTACCGAGGGTACAAGCCGCACAACATAACTAGTCACCAACCCGGCCAGCATCGCCGCAATCACTTCCTTTGGAACCCATTTAATGATTTTGGTGAAAAGACCGGATATGCCGATGAGAAAAATGAATAAACCCGACATGACGTATCCACCAATCAACTGTGGATAAGTAAATTGAGAAGTAACTGTTGCTAAAAAAGCTACTCCAGTAATCGAATGTCCTCCGGTAACCGGAATTCGGCATAGCAATGGCATGACAATACCGAAGAGGCCGCCAAAAAAATAGACAGCGAACATCCAGTTGATGGTCTGATGAGCTGTAAAACCACCGGAAGCGGCTGCTTCTAAAATAATGATCGCTGGCCCTGTCATGATAAGAGTGCTGGAAATTAGTCCGGAAGATACGTTCTTGCTTGTTACGTTTTGGAAAAAATGAGTTTTTCTCCATTCTTCTCCTGAGTTGAAATCTCTTGCTCTTGCTGAATATTTATCTAGTAACCCCATCTGAGTGACTCCTGCCTTTCTCTCTTGTTGGTCAATATTAATCATTAGGACATGAGTGGAAAATTGTAGAGTAATTCCACTTTTAAATGGAAATAGCTGTTATCAGACACCTAATAATAATATTTGTTACGATTATAACAGGAACATCATGCATGTATAGACCTATTTTATATGTCAGGAAATCGTCACATTTTCTCGATTAATCTTTTTTTCAGTATTAGTCAGGTTCTATCTAGTGTTTTGTGGGTGCATGGAATTCTATTAGGTAAGTGGATGGTTGAAATATACTATAATTGGATGGTTATTTTTCAGAGAAACTCTTTATTATTAGGAGAGAAAGACAATAAATATTAATTTTTGAAACCTCAAAAACGTATAACCCCGTTCTGAGTAAGGACGGGGTTAAAATAAAGTTGTTTTAATTTTTGTTGAAGAATACTTCAATGCACATAAAAAATAACAATAAAGTCATCTAAATCAAGTGTTTATAGCTATAGGTAAGCTTTTGATATTATCTCCAGCCTTTCCCCCATTTCACACCGTACAGGCGAGTTTCCCCGCATACGGCGTTCCAACTAATCCAATTCATTCAGTCTTCTTTTTAAGCTTTGAGTCTATAAGACTTCCATTTCAATCCAATTCGTTCTATCATAATTAATGAAAAGTAATAATGTTTGTTTAACCATCATTAACAGGTAGTAAAAGCCCTATTGATGCACTTAATACGAAAGAGAGTCAGGTAGTGTCGAGATGGAAATTTTATTTGTTATTGTCTTAAATGTCATTTTACCAGTTTTTCTTTTAATTGGAGTTGGTGCTTTTCTTCATCGGAAATTTATATTTGATATGAATACACTATCTAAATTAACGACTTATTTGTTTTTACCGACGATGAGCTTTGTTAATATCTATCAAAGTAGTATAGATGGAGATACATTTTTTCAAATTATTGGCTTCTTAATGATCCAAGGTCTATGCTTAATGGGAATAAGTGCTGGGATTGCCAAACTAGGAAAATTTGATAAAGGACTTTCAGCCACTTTTAAAAATAGTATTGTTTTGGAAAATTCAGGGAATTTTGGTTTGCCAGTCAGTCAGCTTGTCTTTCAAGGGAATCCACTCGGGTTATCAGTTCAAGTAGTCGTTTTACTCTTTCAAAATCTTCTTACTTATACATATGGATTAATGAATTCTGTGTCTGTGAACACGGGTGGTTTAAAAGCAGTAAAAGAATTCCTGAAAAACCCGATCATTTATGCACTGCTTTTAGGGATGGTTTTTAATTCACTTTCGGTAAAGATTCCTTTCTTTCTATGGAGCCCCATCGAAAATCTATCAAGCGCCTTTCTTGCAATGGCATTAATTACACTTGGTGCACAAAGTGCTGGGTAAGGCACTATTTAAGCGCTCAATTAATGATAGAACATAACTTCGATACGAATTTCTTTGTTTTTTCATAACGACAACATAATCGGCTTTCGTCCTGGCAAAAGTAATAGAAGCTATTAACTTAGCATTATCCGATAAATTCTTTTTCTAGTTATTAATTGGACGACATATCTATCTATGAGTTAGTTTTTCTTCTAATGGACTATTAGTTCCCTCAATGATTGGTAGATAAAGTAAGGCGTTGTTAAGCATGGTAGTTATTAATAACTTTAAAGATCTCCATTAATTCACCTTAACCATTGATAAATTCCTCTGAATAGGAATATATGTTCTATTTCTCTGTGAGAAGAAAGCCAAAACTAAAAATATTCGTCTTGGCTTTCTTCTTAGATTGCGCATTTGTTAGTGTTTTTTAACTGTTGCTTTAACTGGTTTTTAAGCTCCTTAGTAGCACGTTTACGGTTATATACAACCTCTTCTTTACCAGAAATTAATGATTTAAGCGAGAGAAGATTGTCTTCTTTATCTTGAAAGTAAGCAGAGTGTTTATAAAACTCACGTTAAGAGTATGTAACAAAACGGAAAATTCGTTTAACAGTTGATGATTGAATCAATTTCATAAATTGAACCCTGAGAGTCTTAAGGGTTTTGAGCCAAAAAAAAGAGTACCTCCCCAAATTGTCGAAATGAAGTAAGTACCAAATCAACTCTACGACTGGAGGAAGACTCCCTATGATTGTTTTACGACAAGGAAGCCTATTTTCCCTGCAACAGTTATATGAATTAGAAGCCATCCGAAGATTTGAAGCTATTTTTTCAACTATCGACATCGATCCAATCTTTGCCTTGGTAATGAAAAAATCATGTTTTAGCAGACCTGTTGAGCTTACCTCTGCTGCTATAATTTACTCCTTGGTTGTCAGAAACTCAGAACGAATTCCATTCATTAGGGATTTAGTAAAGCGATTAAAGAATGATATGATTTTCCGTCTTGACTGCGGTTTTTTGGTATCTGATTCCGTGCCGTCAGAAGCTGCTTATTCAAGATGATACTGCTTCCCTTGATGCGACTCACTTTGAAGCTCGGAATCAAGCACCCCAAAAAGAGGAAAACCTAAAACGGAACTCAAGAAGCGTGGCCGCAAATCAAAGGAAGAACGGGAAAAATGGTTAATTGAAAAAGCTGAAAGCGAAGCCAACCTTCCTCTTTTTGAAAAGAAAGAGGCCCACTACGGATCTTAGACAATATACAGCTCTAGCTCGGGGGCAAAAAGTTTGGAAGACAATATTTAAACGCTTTACCGCTGTCAAACATGTCAAAGTTCATTTTGACCTAGTAACCTTAGTTTATACTGCTTCCAAATTAGCTACAGACCGTATCAATGCCTTGTTAAATCAACAACAAGTTGCTTAAATATTAAATGTTTTATTAAGGGCAAATTCTGTAGGTCTTTGTTTCTTTAAAATATGGAATAATGAAATTGATTCAATTATCTATTTTTTCTTTTTTTTGATCATTTCACGAAGAGTCGTGTTCATTGCATCTTCTATTTCTTCAGCTTGTTTTACATTCTTATTTTTCCCTTTAACAAACTCGTCAACTTGTTCTTGAAGATCCATTACTACCTTCTTAATTTGTGACTTTTGCTCATCTGATAAGTTTATTCTATTTTCTTTCGTGACACCATTTTTTTTGAGAATATCCTGAACAAACAGCTGTACTATAGAAGAAGAGGTTTCTTGTAGGTTTTTCTTTTTATTAGCCATTTTTTCACCTCACTTTATTAGTGGTATTGGGAAGAATAACTTCTCTAAAAGTTCTATCCAGTATCTTAATTCTACAAACAATAATCGGTTATATATAGCATAGGTAGATATAGTTCCCCTTTACCAGCATTAAAGAGGCTGTCTAAAAGTTAATACTTTTAGGACATCCTCCTCTAGTATTAAAAAATGTCGATGTTAACAATTAATGCTACTAGGATTTGTAAAAGAAGCTGGAGAGAGATCGCTACATCAGTATCAGTAGTTGCAACAGATACTTCGGTTGAGTTTTCGATGATGAGATGTTGTTTGTTTATTTGCTTCATGTCAGCTTGTTGTAATAATTGTTGTGTTACTTGCTCAGCACGATTATTGTCAGCGATCGTTAAGTTGATAACAAGAGCAATAGCAACTTGAAGTGCAACTTGAAGAGAAACTGCTATTTGTGTGTCAGTAGTTGAAACGGTAATGTTACTAGAATCTCTAACAATAATTGTCTCAGATGAGATTTGTTCCATCTCACTTACCTGGTCTGCATATTGTTGTACAGTTGCATTGGATCTAGTCCAATTATATGGTTTTGCTTTCATTGATTATACCTCCTTTCAATGTAATATATGAATGAAACTCTATTTTTGTATAGGACAAACATTCTAGTAAAAAACTCTATTTTTGTATAGGAGAAACATTCTAGTAATCAACTTTATTCTTTATTCCTTTTCCCTACATTCAAGAGGATTACATTCGAGAATTCTATTTAATTAAGAAACAGGCACGTTTATATAAACGGTTTAACATCTTATTAGCTGTTAATCCGTAATGAGCTGAAAACAAAGAATGAAATTTCATTATTAGGATAAATCATATATAAAACAAAACGATAATCTCACACTAAATTGGTTAACAAATAATGAAAAGGGTTTGGAGAATCTAAAAGCTTTTTCATCTTCTTTATTGACAGTCAATCCTCAATATAGTTTTTAAAAAGTACTTTGTTCGGCTCTATATAAGTTCCTTGAATCATTTTAGTCTCAATTTTTCTTAATTCCTCAGTATCTTCCTTTTTCGATTTAAAGCCTCGTCCTTTTTGTCTTCTTTCACCATACTCATTCTTATAATCGAGCACAATACTATGTTCCTCTAGTTTTAGCCCAATAAACGGACATACAGTAACTCTAGTTATATTTTTTTATTTTTTGAATTGACAGTTAATTTCACACTCTTTAGGACAAGATATTGAGATATATAAGGGTTCGAAATCATCATATTAGAAAGGCTGAAATCCTTGTTATACTGGGGGATTCAGCCCTTTTTAGGTACTGGTACTTTTGTTTACATTGGAACTAAAGACTCCTCTTTTTACAAAGGGTATTCAGATCGCATACGAATTTAGTAGAGAACACGCCATAAATAAAAAGTCGCGTAGGCTTCCCAGTTCTTCCATGAAATTGATAATTGCAATACCTCCTCTTTTGTAGGCTTTCTGTTCATATTCCTAACATAACTAATTTTGTTATCTTGCTCTTTCACTCCAAAAGTATTATGTTTTCGTTTTGATGAGGTATAGTGTTTTGTATCAAGAATGCTGATGTGGAGGAGATGAAAATGGTCCAAGATATACGAGAACGTGTAAAAAGCTTAGATTGGGGGTTAATTAAAAACGAATTAGATGAGCAAGGATACCACTATTAACGAAAGAGGAATGTGAATCCTTTATTAAGCTTTACAGTGAGGAAGAATCATACAGAACGACAATCAATATGACAAGATATCGCTTTGGAAATGGGGAGTACAAATATTTCCCTTATTCACCACCTGAAATTTTCCAAAGTTTAAGAGAATCTTTTTATCCAGAGTTGGAGAAAACGGCAAATCGATGGTTGGGTTATTTCTTTCACTATCTTGCTCTTTCATCTTTGAAATCAAACAATTAGACGGTATAGGGATTATAATGAAAGGAGAGGTAAGATAAATGCGAGATCGTATTGATCAAGGACTTCAAGAGCGTCATGGTTATCGAATATCGGATGACATGGGAATAATGACAAATGAAAAGTGGCAAGCAATTATAAATAATGATGCTTCGTACAATAATCATTTCTTCTATGCTGTAAAGACAACGGGGATTTTCTGTAAACCGTCATGCAAATCTCGTGTTCCAAAAAAAGAAAATGTAGGGATTTTCCAAAAAGCGGAACAAGCTCTAGATGCAAATTTTCGACCATGTAAACGTTGTAAGCCTACAAACGAGCGATTACCTGATAGTGAATGGATAGCCCTTATCACTGAATACATTGACAAGAATTTTACAGAAAAATTAACGTTAAAAATGTTAGCAGATATTTCTCATGGTAGCCCCTATCATTTACATCGAACATTTAAAAAAATTAAGGGTATCACGCCAGTTGAGTATATACAACAGATTAGAATAAACGAGGCAAAAAAATTTTTGATGCAAACGAATAAGGCGATTGCGGATATTTCTATCTGTGTAGGTATGTCAAACACACCCTATTTTATAACTTTATTTAAAAAGAAAACCGGTCATACTCCGGCACAATTTCGTCAGGTACATCGCTAAATGAATAAAATGGAGGAAATGTAAAATGGAGTCAAAAAATAGACCAATCATTTATTGGTCTTTGCTAACGTATAAGGATTGGAACTTTTATATAGCTTCAACAACAAAGGGGCTTGTGTTTGTTGGTTCAGAGAACAAACCATTTGAGGAATTGTCCGAATGGGCCAAGAAGCGTTTTTCAGGTAGTCCCCTTGTTGAAAATCGTGAAAAACTTGAACCATATGCTGTAGAAATCATCGAGTATCTCGAAGGTAAGCGGAAAATATTTACGGTCCCATTTAATTACAATGGTACAGAATTTCAGCTTGCAGTCTGGAATGCACTTTGTGAAATTCCGTACGGACAAACGAAGTCGTATTCCGACATTGCAAATCATATTAACAAACCAGCCGCTGTTCGTGCCGTAGGAGCGGCGATTGGGGCAAATCCAGTTTTAATTACTGTTCCATGTCATCGGGTAGTAGGAAAGAATGGTTCGTTAACTGGCTATCGCGGTGGATTGAACATGAAGACACAGCTTTTAGATTTAGAAAAACAAGGTTCACTTAGCAAGGATTGAACCTTTCGTATTATGAATCGAAGAGAGGTTTCGCTATGAAAAGTGAATTGTTCTACAAAAATCCCAAAACCAAACTTAATAAAGGTACGGGCTTTCTTTCAGGATATTCTCATTCACTCAATCCATATAGCGGTTGTTCATTTGGATGTTCGTATTGTTAAGTCCGGCAAATGCCTGTATCTCTCTTTAGAGAGGGGGAATGGGGAAAATGGTGCTGCCACTTTACTAAGCAAGGAGCTTCGTCGCGCCAAAGCCAAGGGGGATAAACATTTTTATGTCATCAAGCACCGACCCATATCAACCCGTAGAGCATAAGGGAAAAGTGACGAGATCGCTACTAGAGGTAATGATAGATGATCCTCCCAATTTCTTATTAGTACAGACGAGAGTCCACTTGTAAGTCTAGATATTGATTTGTTACAGCAATTAAAGGAAAGAGTCCGGATAAATATGACAATTGAGACGGACTCAAAAATAATCCGTAAACATTTTACTCCAGGAGCACCACCAATTCAGGCGCGCTTTAAGACGCTACAACAATTAGCGGATGCGGGTATACCTATCCAAGTTGCGGTAGCACCGATCTTATCGAGTGGGGAATATTTTCTTGAGAAATTGAAAGCACTCGTTAATCGGATCTGTATAGATGACTACTTTATGGGCGATGGCAGTGGCGGAAAACGTACTAGAAATTGAAAAAAATATGGCGAACTTGGTTTAGAAGAATGGTATGGACCGCAAGCAATCAAAAAAGTATATAAGAGATTTTTAGGAATCTTTCCGGAAAATCAGATTTATGTTAGCCAGCAAGGGTTCGAGCCGTAAAGAATTCTGATAGATAAAATATGAGTAGTATTTACAATGATTGAGTAATGTAAGCGATAGTTACTTGATGAAATAGTGAAAGGGTAAAAAGATAGGCCTCAATTAGGAAGAGATCTCTTACTTGGACACGAAGAGGGTTACAGGTACCCATAAAAGGGGAAAAATTGCTATGACGGTAACGAAAAGAGTTGAAAGGTTCCCCTAAAGAGAAAAAATGGCTATTACCGGTAACGAAAAGAGCCTAAAGTTGCCCGCAAAGAGGAAAAATGGCTATTACCGGTAACGAAAAGAGCCTAAAGTTGCCCGCAAAGAGAAAAAATGGCTATTACCGGTAACGAAAAGAGCCTAAAGTTGCCCGCAAAGAGGAAAAATGGCTATTATCGGTAACGAAAAGAGCCTAAAGTTGCCCGCAAAGAGAAAAAATGGCTATTACCGGTAACGAAAAGAGTCCCAAGTTGCCCACAAAGGTAAAAAATTGCCTCCACTGATAACGAAAAGAGTCTAAAGTTGCCCACAAAGAGAAAAAAAGGTCCCTATCGGTAACGAAAAGAGTCCCAAGTTGCCCACAAAGGTAAAAAATTGCCTCCACTGGTAACGAAAAGAGCCTAAAGTTGCCCGCAAAAAGGGAAAACCGCCCTCACCGGTAACGAAAAGGGCCAAAGATGCCCACCAAAAGGAAAATCCACCTCCAAAATCATCAATTTAGTCATTATGCGGAAAAAGTAACATTTTAGAATGTAAATGTGATCAATCAAGAATCAATATAATACGAAGACCTACCGAATCCTACAAGTGTATAATTCCTTTTTAGAATCCTTCTAATTGTTTTCTTGGACTCAATTACCTTGCACCATTCGTGGATAGAACTAGTTGTTATTTTTCTATCTGGAAAAAGAAGTTGAAATTGCTTAATATTCCGTATAACAGCAGCTTCAATATCCTCTTTGCATCCACATCCCTCACATACCAATTGGCTATCATTACAAGAAGTCAAAAAGGAAGTGCATAGCGGACAAGTTATCCCTTTTTTTACTTGATGAAAATCATATTTGGGAATTTGTGTGTAGGGGGATTGATGGATATGATCAGATACTAATCGTTCAGCTAACTTAACGTGTTTATCATTCAGAATTGATGTACTCATATTTAGATTTTTCATAAAACGATTAAGTTGTGTCGGTAAAATAATCGGTAAGTTTAGAGAGGCTTGAAATAAAGTAAACTCTGGGTTGATGAAGATAACATATGCTTCGATAGAAAAGCTTAATTTGTAATCTTGAAGTAATCGTCGAAATAAGGATACACTTCGTTTTAACTGAAGTAGTGGATTTTTAATTTCGTTTCCGGATTGTGTGTACCAATTGTCTGTGTTGATAAAGAAATCACCTTCATAATTTTTTACTTCAAAAAGATAAATGGTATTTTGAGAAATTAGCAGTGTATCGATTTGAAATAAGGATCCATTATTTTCAAGTAACAAGTCGTATAAAATAATCCATTCACTTGTGAGATTCTCTAACCAAGCGGCCACCTTAGATTCACCTTCGTAGCCTTTCTCAAGGTTTAAATAATGTAGCTTTTCCTTAGACGATAAATTTTTTCGTTTGCTTAAATAGCTTAGAAGCTTTAATTCTACGGGTTCAATATGAGGTTTCATAAGCATTTCTTACTTCCCTTCTTCCGTATTAGCTGCATATTGTATGAATTCTCCTTGATACATTTTAAGAAAGATTACCCGTATTTTCAACTATACAAATATCAGTTTTATGTTAGTAAACTAGGGTTCGTGCTGAAAAGATTATACGGAAGATTATATTGACCTTCAGCACTTAGGGTAATAGAAAAAGGTGGTTTGGTGAAATAATGAGTGTATTTTGCTGATGAGCAAATAGGTTAGGAAGCCTTAAACAAATGGTTAATCAACACGATAAAGTTGAGCTGAAAGTGACATTAATGGCTTTAGAAATGGTAATTGTCGAAACTTGAAGAATAGTTGAAATTGAAATTGTAATCGCTTTCATTTATAATGAAAGCAGGGGATGGCACGTGTGGCCATTACAGTATTAAGGCGTAGGTGGGGCCGATACTAATGAAATAGTAAGTAAATGATGGAGTAGAAATTTGTTTGTGTTTATTTTATGAAATAAGTTGGGAAAAGTCCCATATATATATTATTGAATTATGTATTGTTGTCTGAATGTTATTTATCACACAAAAATAGTGTAGTTAGAGGACTTTTTTCGACAAACACGTATATTACTCTTGTCGTATACTTAACTATGTTGATTGCTTTATGATAGAAAATCATATTTTACATGCTTATTTTCTAGTAAGTAGGTTATTATTCTAGCTTTTAATAGCGGGAGAGTGATGTTCAATTACATACATCTTCGGTTTTTTAGAAATGAATGGTGGAGAGGAAAAGTAGATTTATTCAGAATATGGTTTTCAACAATTACTTTAAAATGAGCGGGGATGTATCATTTTAGGTCAGGGGCTTTTGGGTTCCATGGAATTTTAATGTAATCGACTGAGATATCTGCACTTTGCACAATTCATTAGTCGGGGAGCCACTGGGAAAAAAGCATTCCAGTAGTTGATATTATTTCGCGTATTATTCCAGATAATGAAAGGTCAAAGCACCATTTAGAGAATTACGACGCTGAATCAATTCATATGGGATGGCTATATGGAGGGATTTTGATATGTACTATGTAATGTATAATCAAGCAGAAGAAGTTATTTGTAAAGATATTGACGAAGTTACAAGCAACCTAATCAATGATTGGAAATTATATGGCTTTAGTGAGAGTGAACAATTAGCTTCATCATTATTGCACGAGTGTAAATATTATTAACAAAGAATCTAGATCATGTGTAGATGTTTTGGAACTAAATCTAGCAAGTGTGAATTTTACAAAGGCACCCTTTATGGGAAGTATTTCTGTACACATAAAGAGAAAAAGAAGCTAATCAACAACTGCATGCAGGCTGTTGATTAGCTTCTTTATTTTCAATTTATTTGATAACAGGTTGATGTGTTTCTGACATTGCTAATAAGCGCTCTTTTATTTGATTCGTATTTACTAGCTTTTGCGCAACACCTGATTCTATTGCAGCGTTTGCAACAGCTTCTGCTACATAAGCAGCAACTCTGCGGTCAAATGGATCAGGAATGACATAATCAGCATGAAGTTCTTCATCTGAAATTAAAGTTGCAATTGCATGTACGGCAGCTAATTTCATTTCTTCATTTATCTCTTTTGCTTGAACGTCCAAAGCCCCTCGGAAAATACCAGGGAAGGCAAGTACGTTATTGACTTGATTAGGAAAGTCTGAACGGCCTGTCCCAATTACAAGTGCTCCAGCTTCTTTGGCTGCTTCTGGCAAGATCTCTGGTATTGGATTCGCCATGGCAAAAATAATCGGATCACTATTCATCGAACGAACCATGTCTTTCGTAACAGCCCCAGCTGCTGACACACCGACAAACACATCTGCTCCAACAAGAGCATCTGCCAATGTACCTTGTTTTTGTTCTTTATTGGTGATACGAGCCATTTCATCTTTAAATGGATTCATCCCGACGGGGCGTCCTTCATAAATGATTCCTTTTGTATCACATAAAATGACGTCTTTTACACCCATATGCAGCAGTAATTTGACAATGGCCACGCCAGCGGCACCTGCACCGTTTGCTACAACGCGAATTTCTTCTATTTTTTTGTCAACTAGTTTCAAAGCATTAAGTAATCCGGCAGCGGTTACAATGGCTGTCCCGTGCTGATCATCATGGAAAATCGGAATATTACAAACTTTACGTAGTTGTTCTTCTATTTCAAAGCATTTTGGTGCTGCTATGTCTTCTAAGTTCACTCCGCCAAAAGTCGGTTCCAATAATTTGACAACTTCGACAATTTTCTCAGGGTCTGTTGTATCCAAGCAAATTGGGAATGCATCTACATCTGCAAACGATTTGAATAACAATGCTTTTCCTTCCATGACTGGCATAGCTGCTTTCGGGCCAATATTCCCAAGACCGAGAACCGCTGTCCCATCAGAAACAACTGCAACTAGATTCCCCTTCATGGTGTAATCATATACTTTGTTTTCATCTTCAAAAATATCCAAGCATGGTTCAGCTACACCTGGAGAATAAGCAAGACTTAAATCTTTCGCATTGGTTACTGGAACTTTAGAATGAACACCTAGTTTTCCTTGCTTTTCCTTATGCATCTTTAAAGCTTCTTCACGTAAAGTTGACATTCAGTGACGCTCCTTTTGTTTAATTTAAGAGATATTTAATTTAGTAAACAAAGAGTGAAAGACTTGCAGGACTCCTTGGTAAAGTTTTAACCAGTTGCTAAAGCTAAATCAGGATCATTAAAGTAAACTACATGGGAAAGAATCTTACAACCTCGAATATTCTTGAATGTTTCTCGTGCCTCAATTTCTGTGTTAAATTCAAACATTTTCGTGTTTTCCTTTGAATAGACCGTGATTACCCACATGAAAAGCTTCTCCCCCAATATAAGATTGTTTTCCCCTTGGTGCATAATACCCAAGGGTCAATAAAGGATATTATGAACCATTAGAAACAAGTTGAAAACACTTTCTACAAAAGAAGTCAAAACGTTACAAAATATACCTTTTTTAATAGATCTCACCTATATGTAATTGGTCAGTAATCAAGTATATGTCTTGACAAATTGAGAGGATTAAGAGTAGTCCAATAATCGTGTTTTGTTTTTAAAATTTTCTATATTGCTAATAGAAAAAAACAATTAATCTTTGATACTATTCCTAAACGTATCATAATCAGTTTTAATATATTGAAATGTTTTTGCGTTGCCGCCACGATCGGGATGAGCTATTTTTAATAAATCTTTATACCCGGCTAACAGTTCTTTATTACTCGCCTTTTTTGAAAGTCCTAATTTTCGACGATAATCCTCCGATTCAGTAGTGGGGTGGAAATTGCCATTGCCACATATGTTTTCGGTGAAACGTTTGTCTTTTAATTTTATCAACTCATCACGTAATTCAATATTTTCTTTTAATAAATCGATCGTTTCATTTTTTAATCTATTTTTCTCATTTTGTAGAAATATCAACTCTTGATTTAATTTATCTCTTTGTAGGATTAATATTTTTGATGCGGCTTCATGAAGTTCTTCAATAACTTCTATATGCTCATCTTGTGCTTTTATTTTTAATTTTAATTGATGTATTATGTCATCCTTATTTTGATTAGTCCTATTATTTGTCAGCAGCTTTGAAACTGTTTCATCAATCATGTATCCAGTATTCCTATTCCTAGTTCCATCGTATTTAATCTTACCTTCACGGAGCCAATGTGTAACGGTTTGGATACCAATACTATCAGCTACTCCTGCATCCTTCAACAGTTCAATAACATAATCAGTATCATCAATTATATATTCAGCTTTCCTATTGCTGTTACCATCATATTTAATCTTACCTTCACGGAGCCAACGTCTAACAGTTTGAATACTATTATTTTCAGGTACGCCTGCATCCATTAATAGATTAAAAGCTTGATCTGTGTTCACGATGCATCCCCTTTCTCTTATTAATGGTATGTCCTGTTACTTTGAGTAGAATTAGTCTCTAGTATATGTATAAGAAAAGGGGCTTCATTTTTTGTCCTTTTTTGCAAAAATCAACTACAAATCTTTACCGGAGAATCAAATAATGAGGATGTCAGTAAAAAAACCTTGCAAATAGTAATTATTGCGTTTTAATATGTATAATTAGATTGTGTAAAATATATCATCAACATCATTTAAATCGAAATGATTCTAATTTAAATACAATGGAGTGGAAATAGTTAAAAAACCGAAAATTGTTAAAGTGAAATGCAGCAAATAGGTGAATCATTTCCAGAACCTAGTTACTCTACAAACAAGCTATCAGTTTAAGAGTTGTAAAAGGAATTAGGAATCTATTATGTAAAAAAGTTTAATAAAGTAATGAATAGTCTGTAATGGTATGCATAAAATTACAATGGTATATCACTTAATACGTAATTATTACGAATTACTTACAGGAGCATAAGGAGGAAAATAATGAAAAAAATAGCTGTCTATGTATTAAATGGTTTTTTAGGAAGTGGAAAAACAACCGTTTTGTTGAAGATGATTGAACAATACAAACAAGAAAATAAAAAAGTGGCAGTCATATTGAATGAACTAGGAACAGTAAATGTCGAAACACATTTGTTTAAAGATCAACAGTTGATTGAACTTCTAAATGGATGTATTTGTTGTACGATACAAGATGATTTACATGAAACACTTAAGGCATTGGTTGTTCAGCATGAGAAAGAAACTATCGACGTTTTGTTAATAGAGGGAACAGGTGTAGCGCATCCACTTGAAATAGCAGAAGTATTTGCTTTTGAAGATCTCGAAGCAGTATTTGAAATAGAGTCGATTATTGGAATAGTAGACGCTAGTCACTTTTTAGACTATTTAAGTATTTTTTCTAGTTCAAAAGAGATTCGAACTTTATTGAGAGAGCAAGTGCGTCATTCATCAATTATTTTACTGAATAAAATCGATTGTGTTGATGATAAACAATTCTTGAAAATTCGCAAAAAAGTTGACTCGTTAATAAATGATAGAGTGCCAGTAATGACAGCTACATACGGAGACATTCATCTTGAAGAAATCCGAAAAAAACGCTTCGGACGGATAGAATCACTTCCATCAACAAGTTCTCATCCTCACCATCATCTTGGGTCACACCATGGGACCATTAAGATGGTAAAGATTGAATATGGACAGATGGTAGATAAGCGTATCCTAACAACCTGGCTGAATAATCTACCGAAAGAGGTTATTCGGGCAAAGGGTCTCATCCAATTCACGGGTGATTCACACCTTACCCATGTCCAATTTGCAGACAAGCTTGTTCGCTATACAGCAATGGATATAAATGATGAACGAAAGCCTATGTTTGTATTTATTGGAAAAGACATAAGTAAAGAAATGTTTCAGGATTTTCCACATAGGATCGGAGTTTAGTAGATGAACAAATCAGCTATGATAGTTAAAGAATTTATTGGACTTGCTTTAATAGCTATGTTTTTTTATCTCTTTCTTTTTGTGGATTTTCAAGGGTTTTCATTTGAAATGCCAAAAAGATTTTTAAATGTAAATACAATATTCTTGAGTATTGTGTTAGAAGCAATTCCATTTATTTTACTTGGAGTATTTGTATCAGCTCTTATTCAAACATTTGTTTCGGAAGAACTTGTTAAACGATTTTTACCCAAAAACGCAATAATAGCTCTACTACCCGCAGCTTTGTTAGGCGCTATTTTTCCAATTTGTGAGTGTGCAATTGTACCGGTAGTTAGAAGGTTGATAAAAAAGGGAATGCCTTTACATGTTGGAGTAGTTTTACTTGTAGGAGCTCCAATTTTAAATCCAGTGGTTTTTGCCTCTACTTATTATGCGTTTCAATCCACGACTGAAATCGTTTATGCTCGAATGGGACTTGCTTTTGTCATTTCTATCGTCATGGGCTTAATTATGTATCTATTATTTAAAAATCGTAATCAATTAAAATGGTCAAAGGATGAGTTGATCGGTCGGATGAAAGCTGAAGAAGCTTTAAAAGATGTTGGGAAAATAAAATCAACTTTGTTTCATGCAAGTGATGAATTTTTTGAAATGGGTAAATACCTAATCATTGGCGCACTTATCGCCAGTTTATTTCAGACATTCCTGGATCGATCAATCTTAATGGAGTTAGGTTCTAATGAAACCACTTCACCAGCAATTATGATGGCCTTTGGTTTTATCTTATCATTATGTTCCGAAGCCGATGCATTTGTTGCAGCGTCGTTTGGAGGTACATTCTCAGCAGGATCTTTAATCGCTTTTCTTGTGTATGGACCGATGATTGATTTAAAAAATACGTTTATGTTATTCGCTTTTTTTAAAGCGAAATTTGTAGTAACTTTTGTCATTGTTGTCACAATTGTTGTCTATGTTTCAGTTCTAGTGTACCAACAGATCCTATTGTAAGGAGTGTTTTGATTGAATAAACATAATCAAGATAATCGGTTTCATATTTATATACGTGGAATTATCTTAATAGGCTTTACGATGCTAATGCTTAAATTGATTATCACTGGTAGCATTCTAAATTTTATCGCACCGAGAATGATGCCCTTTATTTATTTTGCTGTTGTTGTTTTTCTATTGCTCGGAATTGTTCAAATTTGGAGAAGTGGCTCGAAAAATGAAGCAGAGCTATTTTGCCTTTGCGGTTTTGACCATTCAGAGAAAAAATCACCGATTCAGTCAATGATCATCTATTCATTTTTTATTTTTCCAATTGTTACAGGCTTTGTTTTTCATGATGTTGTGCTGGACAGCTCAATTGCCGCAAAAAGGGGATTTAAAACTGGACTTAATAATACACAAGGTGAAGAGGTAGTAGCGGAGACAGATTTGGCAGAAGCATATCTCAATGACCCTGAAGAATATATGAAAAATTTAGAGAAACGGGTACAAGAAAATGCTGGCGGGGCACCAAACTCAAGCCCAGACGTACCACTTGAGCATCCAGAAGGTTTTGAGATTCAAGCTCCACCTGAAGACGTTTATGAATCTCTCGAAAAAGAAATGCTTCGAATGGACAAAATTGTTCTCGAAGACGAAAATTACATTGCAATGACGACTATTCTTGATAAATCCCCGGAAAAATTTGTGGGAAAAGAAATTGAATTTGTAGGGTTTGTCTACCGTGAACCAGATTTTAATGAAGACCAATTTGTCGTTGCTAGATTTGGACTTTCTTGTTGTGTTGCGGATGCTTCTGTATACGGAACACTTGCGACCTTTCCTAATGCAAAAAAATATGATGAAGATCAGTGGGTCAAAGTAAAAGGGAACCTAAGCAAAACAGAATATAACGATTGGGAAATACCGTACGTGCAAATTCTATCAATTGAACAAATCGATCAGCCTAAATCACCTTATGTTTATGAAAAATATTAACTCAAATGTGAAACGTTACAATCAGATTAAAATTATGTATCCTTTTTAAAAGAAAAGACCAGGTCCGGATTTAAACCTGGTCTTTTCATATATGAGCGACAAACTTTCTTATAATAGGAAATCTATTTTTTGTTCATCTTATTTTCTATTATTTCAAAGATTGTATTATGAATTAAATCCCGAAAAATCACAGCTGCGCCTGTAACAAGTATGCCTTGAACGACAGATTGAATTTCAATTCCGTAATAAAGAAGACAAGCTATAGTGGCAAAAGTAAGTTTAATCCAAGAATAACTCCATGTAGGAATAAAAGGGGTTTGACGCAAAAATACTCCAATACAGTACAAAACGGGAATTAAAATGAATGAGTCAGATCGAATATATGCTTCAAATAAATTCATCTCACATTCACACCTTTCAAATAATTATATTTTATTTCCAAAGGTTGATCTCCCGATTTATCAAAGAACGGTTATTTTAGCTGTATAATTTTAAATGAATTTTGGTCATGAACATAAGCGTTATATTATATTGATTTACTTATTTATCCAATTTATTTTGAATGGTAGTATAAAGAAAGTAACCAAATTTTTTTAACTTTAAACCGATCAAAGCAGCTAACTCATGGAGTTCAATGTTTGGTAAAGCTAAGCTCATTTTCTACATAGGCCCTTTAATTACCTATCTTTAATTTATGTACACGATAAAACTTAGGTACTTAATTAAATAAAAAAACAAGTCTAAAATGTAGATTAATTTCAACTTGAGATTTGTAATTCATTGTTTCACTAACTTAGATAATTAATGGTAATTTTTGGTGTTTTAATAATCGATATTTGTTCAAGATTTAGAAAAGTATTTACCATGTTATAATGTGTGACTTGGAATAGAAGTAGATCTTCCAGCTGGTTATTGTTCTATGTGCAATTCAGGAGGGAATAGGAAATCAGGAATAAAGAATAATAGAAACAGGTAAAATTAAATCGCTTTACATAGGGTAGAGGGGTATAGTATATTGTAATTGAGGATGGTGAGAAAATGGATATTGATGAAACGAATGAATATGACCAATCCATAAAATCGGAGTGTGAGATGAACCCTGCTCATAATCGAAAAAGTCATCATTCAGATACCGTAAAAAAGAATTTAACTACACGGTTAAACCGTATCGAAGGTCAAATCCGTGGAATAAAGGGTCTTATAGAAAAGGATACCTATTGTGATGATGTCATCACACAAATTTCAGCTACTCAAAGTGCTCTTAATAGTGTGGGTAAAATTTTATTAGAAGGCCATATGAAAAATTGCGTAGTCGATCGCCTCAATGAGGGAGACACAGAAGTAATCGATGAAGTGTTAGTTACAATCCAAAAACTAATGAAAAAATAAAGGGATGAGAAATATATGGAAAACGTAACATTGAATGTAAAAGGGATGTCTTGCGGTCATTGTGTGAAAGCGGTTGAAGGTAGTGTAGGAAAACTAACAGGGATTAATGAAGTGAAGGTACATTTAGATGCTGGTAAAGTTGAGGTAGCCTTTGATAAGGAAAAGGTGTCACTTGAAACAATTAAAGAAGCAATTGATGATCAAGGATATGATGTTGAATAATTACTTGAGTGCTTATTAAGCACTTCTTTTTTTATATAATATACTGAACTACCACTTGATGAGATCAGGTGGAAAAATCCTGGTGGACGGAGAGGTAATTGAAGGGAATTCTGCCGTCAATGAATCGATGCTAACACTGGAACCGTTACAAGTGGTAAGCCCGAATTGACTGATGTTATTGTGAGAAATGATATAGTATGAAGTAGAATTCCTAGCCTTAATTGGAGCGGCAGAAAAACAATGAGGAATAGTAAGCAAAATCTGTTCTGGGCATTTGCATATAACACATTAGGCATTCCAATCGCTGCCATCGGGTTACTTGCTCCTTGGTTAGCTCTGGTGCAGCTATGACATTCAGCTCTGTGTCGGTCATTCTAAATGCACTCCGTTTACTTTACAAAGGGTAAAGTTATAAAAGGGAAAAAATGTATATAAAAGAGGCTTTGATTATTAAATCAAAGCCTCTTTTATAATATAAGAATTTATCCCGCATTAACGGGCAGTAATACCCCCACCTCTAAGCTTGAGTGAATCACAAAGAGGCGAAGGTGCGGGATAACTGCCCGTAAAAGCCCGATAAGTCTCGCTATCCATCAGTGGGGGATAAGGAAACCCCCCACTGATGGAAGTCTCGCTTTATAAGTTTTGGCTTCGAGAATTGTCCAGAACAAGGCCCTATCGGCTCGAGTTACGTTTTACTTCGCTTTCGCTTGCAGGATATCGAGCATATTAAAGATAGTTGCGCTCACTAGAATAAGATAAAGCATCTACTAAGCTAAAAAAGCATAATTCAACACTTTTTTTACTTTCCTCAATTCCCTTTACAAGACAGTAGTGGTCATTAATCTTTTCAATTCTCATTTGATCATTAATTTTAAAAGTATTCAAATTTAGCACCATCCTTTGTTATCAATCAATTGTCATGTTTTTAGTCATAGTTTCTACTTGAAATATTATCATAATAATTATATAAAAATAAATATCTAATTATAATTATTATAAAATAAAAATATTTATCGATAGTTGTTTCTAACGTGTAACTCACTAATATCTTTTAATCGAGCCTAATTATTTCCTTTAAAAACAAAACTTGCGATTAAATAGCAAACAGATTTGAAACCGAATAAATGGTTAGGTAGAGACATACATAAAGTAGTAAAATGAAAAGGATAGCATTCAATCTTCTTCCTTTGTAATATGAATCAATTGTGATTAGTCATGGCAGTAAACAACAGTATTTTTTAAAAAAGGAAGAATCCTTTTTAAAAGTGGATGGTATGTATATTTGGTAATTGGATGGTTTTTTATTTACAATTATAGGGTATTATTGATTGATTAAAGTGAACTTATTGATATTGATTACTTTGGAGGATCTTTCTTATCATTTGCTGAAAAGGAGTAATGTTCATGACCTTTGCATTCATCATCATTATTATTCTTGCCATACTGGCTTTAGTTGGGACCATATTTGTAGCAAAAGATAAAGATGAGAATTATATGAAAAAAACGAAAAATAATTTAACAAGATTAACGTGGATTTATACAATTGTTATTATTCTTGCGATCATTGCAGTAGCGGTGTATATTTCTCTAAAATAAAAATGGGCATCTACCATTTAGGGTGCCTATTTTTATTTTTTTTAAGAAAAACAGATGTAACGTATCCCGCATTAACGGGCAGTAATCCCCCACCTCTAAGCTTGAGTGAATCAAAGAAGTGAAGGTGGAGGATAACTGCCCGTAAAAGCTAAGGTAAGTCTCGCTAACCATCAGTGGGGATAAAGAAAACCCCCACTGATGGAAGTCTCGCTTTAGAGACTTTTCCTTTTACATAAGTCAGGAAATTTTACATTATTGAGGGTACTTACTATAATATATGAAAAATAAAGTGATAGTTAGGATGTAGCGCGAATGGTATGGAAACCTGATCGAAATGCTAAAACACCGATATATAAACAAATTGTAGAATACATTGAACTCGGGATTTCATCGGGGGAATTCTCTGCTGACAGCGTATTACCTTCAGAACGAAATTTAGCAAAAGAATTAGATGTCAATCGAAGCACAATTGTTGCTGCCTATGAAGAATTACAGTCTCTTGGAATTGTGGAGCGAAAAAAAGGCAGTGGAACGCGTGTTAGTACAGACATATGGGGAATATCCCGGAAACGAATTCCTAACTGGGGACGTTATGTAGAGGATGGATCATTTTTACCAAACCTACCACTCGTACAACGAATTCGGTCAGAGGTTCAAAAGAATGATTTAATTAATTTAGCTAGTGGTGAATTGTCTTCTGATTTGATGCCTACTGATCAATTTCGTCAAATACTCTCTAACCAACCGTTTTTGGAGAATCTCGGATACGACCATCCACAAGGGAATGAAGTCTTAAGAGATACGATTTCGACCCATGTGAAAGAGTACAAGAATATACATACTAGTCCTTCATCTATTCTTATCACTTCTGGTGCTCAGCAGGCACTTCACCTTATCGTAGAATGTTTACTTAAGCGAGGGGATGCTGTTGCGATTGAAGATCCCTCTTATTGTTATTCACTGCCCGTCTTTCAGTCTGCAGGAATAAGAACCTTTCTGTTACCAGTTGATGAACATGGAATCAATCCAGATGATCTTATTGCTTTACATAAGAAGCATCGTATCAGGATGGTATTTTTAAATCCAGATTATCAAAATCCTACAGGCTCAATTCTTCATCTTTCAAGACGTAAAAGAATATTGGAGTTATCAACTGAGTTTGGTATCCCAATCATTGAAGATGATCCATATAGTTTGACCTCCTATAATGGAGAAGTTAATCCAACTCTTAAATCATTGGATACGAATGGAAATGTTCTATATATTAGCTCCTTATCGAAAATCGTTGCCTCAGGATTACGAATTGGCTGGATTATTGGTCCCCCGCAAGTTATCCAACGATTAGCTGACGCGAAACAGCAGGTTGACTTTGGTCATAGTGTTTTTCCACAATGGGTAGCGAGTCAATTTTTAGGATCAGAACACTTTACCAATCATATCGATATGATTCGGTCGCAATTGAAACTTCGAAAGGACGTCATCACTTCAAGTCTAAAAGAATTTACTTGTAACCAAGTTGACTTTTATTCACCCCAAGGCGGTATCCATCTATGGTGTAGGGTAAACCCTTCAATTAATGAATATCAATTACTAGAAGAGTCGATTAAGAATGGTGTCGCATTTGTTCCGGGAAGTATATTTGGTTCGAAAAAGGGGTATATCCGATTTACTTTCGGACGGGGAGAACCGAAAGACATATCAAAGGGAATTTTGCGATTTGCTGAAGCGTTAAGAAGTCTACGATAGATTATCTAAATTTGACCATGTTAAAAGGAATGTCATCTGTACAAATGTACTTGAGATGATATTCCTTTTTCGTTTCTAAATAGAGAGAACATCCGACTTTTGTTGCGATTAATTATTCAATGCTTAACTTTCCTAGGTGATTTATTTTTATTCTTATCGTCACCATGCTCATTATCTTCTGTAGTTACTTCTTGTTCTTCGTGAAAAACAACAGTTGATTGTCCAGTAATTTTGGAATGTCAACACTAAACTATCAATATTTTGATTGTCATAGAAACATTTTGTAAATTGTAACAATAGTTTTAGTTAGTACGTAGGGGAAAAGCAGTCTAGAAGTAATTTTGATACTCTAATATTTACATCAAATTTATCTTTCTTTACATTAAAGTAACATTATTCACACATTCACTCGGTATAATTTGTGAGGTATAAAACAAAAGGGAGAGACAACATGAAGAAAAATTTATTTTTACGTAGTCTAGCACTTTCAACATTTGCTTCATTAATGGCTGTTAGTCCACTAGTAACAGCAGTAGAAACCGCAAAAAATAAGGAAGTCCAAGAAAATTCAGAATCAACTTTACGAGAACCAGAAACAGGATTCCGTGTATTACCATATTTACAATCTCCAACTAGTACTTCTATGACAATTAGCTGGGTATCTGAGGTAAATGAACCTGGTAGAGTAATAGTAACTGGTCCAGGAATAAAGGCCAAAAAGGTGACTTCTACCCCGCATTACATGGAATTAATGGAGTATACACAAAAAGAATTAGAACAAAAATTAACTTATAACAGTGGCAATGGCGTAGTAGAAACGATTCCACAAGGCTCATGGTTAGAATCAAATTCAAACTATAAACATTCTGTAACAATTGATGGGTTAGAACCAGATTCAAAATACAATATTATAGTAAAACAAGGAAAAGAAACCCATACTTCTAAATTCGAAACTTTTCCGGATCAGGAAAATTGGGATGAATTATCATTAATTGCCTTTTCCGATACTGAAACAGAACCATATGGGGCATTAGAACATCGTGAGTGGGAATTGCCTACAGTAAATCCTTATGCTCCAGGTTCGGAGGAACGTCCTAGTAAAGGGTCTGATTTTGATAAAAAGTATGGAAATCTAGCACGCAATGGTATGTTTTTAGTACGTTATCCACTAGATCAACAAACTGCTTTAAATGAAAACTTAGCTCATATTGAAGCGGCTGACCCGGATGCGTTACTTATTGCTGGTGATTTATCACAAGGTGCAGGATACCAACCTGCTTGGGATGAATTTTGGCGACACTTTGCAGGTGAATATACAGGTTTAGCTACGCATACACCATTACTACCTGCTTTAGGAAACTGGGAAACTTATGCAGCCATTAACGGCGGATATGGTAGTGATGAAGATCGTACACCTGCAGTCATTTCCCGTAATAAGTACCATGAGTACTTCGATACGCCTGGTGATGCGGAAAATCCTCAGTATAAAGATTCATATTACCGAACAGATATTGGTCCGATTACATTATTAACATTGGATTCAACTAATGGAATTCCTGATGAATCAACTAAAACAAAGACTTTTACAGGTACAAAATACAGTGAAGATGACTCTGTATTAAACGAATCAGTATGGGCAGGACAAGGTGTGGACGGTGATCCGTACATTACGACAGATACACAAGGTGAATTTACAGCTGAATCTTATAATAATGCTTACACAGAGATTTTCAAAGGAACAACATCCGAGGATTCAGACTTACCAAACTTTAATCCAGGTACTGAGCAATACAAGTGGGCAGAAGAACAATTAAAAGATGCACGTGAAAAAGGGCAAATCATTCTAGTGCAATTTCACCATTCCGCTTATTCAAGTGGTGTTCATGGGGCTCCGCCAAATCATGAACTAGCAGACAATCAATCTGGTGTGGCAATGCGTGTCTATTCACCTATGTTTGAAAAATATGGTGTAGCTTCTGTTATTTCTGGACATGATGAAATGTTTGAACGTAGCTGGGTAGATTTGGACGGAGATGGCAAAGGTTTCCACTCTTATGACGTTGGTGTAGCTGCTGACGGTTTACGTGGAGAAAAGGTGATGAAAGATGAAAATGGTAAACTTGTGCCGCAAAACTATAATACTTACTCGGAGTGGAGTGCCATTCAAGATGAGCCGGAATTTTGGGCAACTAATGAAAATGGAGTAAAACACTTAATTGATGGTGGTTTACATTACGGACATTTACAAATGGACTTCGTAAAAACTTCATATGGTGCGGAATTAACATTATCACCGGTATATATATTCCCAATCTTGGATGATAACTATGACTTAGTTCGTACAGAACGTCGTGTATATAATGATGTTCAAAAGATTCATTTTGATGAGATAGGAAATGTAATACAAAACTTTGAGCCAGAAGATTGAGGTGTGACAGTATTATATAATTTGGGTGATTTCCAATAAAAATGATAAAGTAAAAAAATTAACTATGAGTACAAATTCTAAAAAATTACCACAAACGGTAAAAAACAGCATTAGGTTAACAACCTAATGCTGTTCACGCTGTTGAAATAAGATTCTGTCAACCCAAATAACGTGGAATTTTTGAGGTTTTTTGGTGAGTCACTTATTTCAGAAAGCATTATTTTATGAAAACCTCGTTTTTTAAAGCTCTGATTTCCCGTG
>NZ_JAIQUM010000025.1 GCF_020075705.1 Metabacillus rhizolycopersici
AGACCTCTCTTAGCTCACTTTATTATGCCATTTCTGAACCTCGCCATGTCCAGTTAGCCATCTTCTTCAAATTCATGGCAGCGAAAGTAAGCATCGCCTGCATCGACAATTTTTTAAGTCCCCTTAATGTTGTCCAACGCATGCCATGCTTTTCTTTTGCATCTGCGAATACACGCTCAATCGTTTCTTTACGTTTCGCATAAATGGATTTTACCTCTTTGTGATGGCGAAGATGGTCTGCTTCTTCCATGTATTCTTGCCAAATATGACGTGTTACCACTTTTTGATGCTCTTTACTTTCTGTACATTGCGCTAAAAAAGGACACGTCGCACAAAGGTGTTTTGGTGATTTGTACTCACGATAACCCTCTTTATTCGTTGTCGAATAGTTCAATACTTCACCTGCTGAGCAAAGGTAACAGTCGAAGTATTCATCATAAACATATTCATGTTTTCGGAAGAATCCTTCTTTCGTGCGTGGTCGTGTGTAAGGCAAGACAGGTGTCATTTCATTTTCAAATAAGTAACTCGTAATCGCAGGTGTTTTATAAGCTGCATCTGCGGCAACAGCTTCGGGCTTTCCAACTCTTTCAATTACTTTTTCAACTAATGGCTCTAAGATATGACTATCATGTGTGTTACCTGGTGTGACAATCGTGCCAAGTACAAAGCCATTGCGGTCTGCGGCCGCATGGAATGAATAGGCGAACTGTTTTGTCCGTTCGTCTTTGACGTAGTAACCACTATCTGGATCGCTTGTGCTTTCTTTGATTTCTTTCGATTCTTCCTTATCGAACTTATCTGGTGGAAACGGCTTTTTTCCATGGTCTTCACAGTCTTGATTAATCTCTTCTTGAAGGCGTTCTTAATAAGCACGTGTTTCTTTGCGAACGACTTTCTTTTCGAATTTGCGCTTATTCGCACTCGCTTTCACATGTGTGGAATCGACGAAAACGTGCTCTGCGCTAATTAACTTTTTCTCGGCAGCTGTCTTTAATATACGATAGAAGATCTGTTCAAACAGGTCTGTACCTTTAAAGCGACGCTCGTAGTTTTTCCCGAAAGTGGAGAAGTGCGGCACTTTATCATGAAAGCCGTAACCTAAGAACCAGCGATAGGCCATGTTTGTTTCCACTTCTTCAATCGTCTTACGCATCGAGCGAATACCAAAGGTATATTGAATGAATGTCAGTTTAATCAAAATCACCGGATCAATACTTGGACGACCTACTTCTGAATACATATCTTTCACCAAGTCATAGATGAAAGAGAAATCAATTGCCGCCTCTATTTTTCGGACCAAGTGGTTCGTGGGCACCAGTTGATCTAAAGCAATCATTTCAATTTGATCTCGTTGAATGGAATTATGTTTCGAAAGCATCGTCATCAGCTCAAGGTTTTTCTTATTTCTAGTTTAAAGCAAAAAAGACTGTAAGCAAACTCGATTTTCATCGAATTTGTCTACAGTCTGAAATGATCTGTTAAAGCAGATCATTTTTTGTGTTATAGGAAACTATAAAATTCTTGTACTGTGGCTAATCAAGGCGCTTGCGCCTTTGTTCTTGAAGGGGATAAGAACTGTCTTACTTCATAGTCCCTTGTTTGGATAATCGCAATATTCAATAATTGTTCCTTCCGTATCTGCAGGGTTTAGGTAGATTAACCTTCTGCCATGTTTATTAGTACGTAAGGAATCTGCTAATATACGAATTCCTTGTTCTTCAAGCTCTATTATCGCTTCATCAAGGTTTTCAACTTGATACGCAATATGGTGGACGCCTTTTCCTTTTTGCTTGATAAAACGTGCAATAGGTGAAGTTGTATTATTTGTTGGAGATAATAATTCGATTCGATCACCATTCACGTCCATTATTGCGATTTCGCTTTCAACACCAATCGCATCACTTCGATATCGGTCTATTAACGTCCCACCTAAAACATTCTTATAGATAGATATACTATTTTCTAGATCGCGCACAGCTATTCCTATATGATCTATTTTTTTTCTCATGTTTAACCCGGGATTCCTTTTTTCTTATTTTTATTCATTTCCTCTGTCACGACAAATGCTAAGTCTTCATTTCCATATAAAGATAATACATTTAGTAAAGTAGTATCAGGAATTTCTTCTGATTCTTCTTTTGGTACAGTTAACTCAATTGCTTGTTTAAGTGCATAATTATTGGCTTGATCTGGATAAGCTTTTAAATAGATATCCTGTGGATTTAAGCTGCGGTTCACGCACCATTGAGCAAATATTAAGATCATCATTTGTTCATCTTTTTGATAGTTTTGAATGATTCTTTGTTCTAACTCTTTTGAATTCAATCGTAATTTCCCCTTTAAACGTTATACAAATCATTATATCGGACGCGATTATGAATTCGCAATAAATACTCTGGAATTGTTGTCTTTTATGTAAGCATAGAAATCATGACTAGATCAAAGAAGCAGCTTGTCACATCGCATATAGGAAGAACTTATCTGTTCGAAGTAACTTGGGAATTGTCAGACTCTTTGTAAAATAATAAAGTAGACTAGAACAAAATAAAAACAATAATAGGAAAAATAAAAATGACAAAACAATTTTGGATTAATTTGCCGGTGAAAGACATCAATAAATCAAAAGAGTTTTTCATGAAACTAGGTTTTTCTATTACGACGCCACATGGCAATGGTGATCATGCGAAATTAGTCATCGGAGATAATAATGTTCCCGTGATGCTTTTTCCGGAGTCCACTTTCAAACGGTTTACGAGAAATGAAATAACAAATACAAAAGAAGCTTCAGAGGTATTGTTTTCCATTGATGCTAAGAGCAGAGAGGAAGTAGATGAAATAGCAAAAAGGGCTGAAAGTGCAGGCGGTACAATTTTTGGTAAGCCTGCAGAAAACCAGGGCTGGATGTACGGATGCGGATTTACCGATTTGGATGGTCATCGTTGGAATGTATTATACATGGATATGAGCAAGATGCCAAAGGAGTAAGGAATAGAACTGGGCATTCACCCTTGTAAGATAATCTACATATGCTAGGAGAAAAGGTGTGAAAGGGTGATTTGATGACTGCAACGATTCGTCATTACTATGCTAAGGGTAACACAGCAAGAGGGTTATATAGTCTCTATGACTCAGTATTAGAGGGGTTAGATCGAGTGTACATTTTGATAGGAGGAACTGGAGTCGTTACATCCTCGTTACTGAAAAAGATTGGTGAAGTAATGGAAGCAAAAACACTTGATGTTGATTATATTCAATGCGCCTCAGATAATAACTCAATCGATGGAGTTATACTACCTACCTTAAAAGTTGGGATTGTTGATGGTACAGCCCCAACTATGATTGAAGCAAAAGCACCTGGTGTTATTGAAAAGTATGTGAATTTAGGAATTGCATTGGACACAGAAAGGTTAGCAACAAATAAAGAAGTGATATTGAAATTAAATGAAGCTATCGCGATTAAGTTCAAAAGTGCATATGATACATTCGCTGCTGCATTAAGAGCTCATGATGAAATTGAAGATATTTATATTTCAAATATGGATTTTTCAGAAGCAAATAAATTAACAACGGAATTAATTGCCCAATTTTTTGATGAAGAAATCTTAGATAAAAAATCAACGATCAAGCATCGATTTTTAGGTGCAGCTACTCCAAATGGTGCTGTTGATTATATTCAAAATTTAACAGAAGATATCGAAAAACGGTACTTTGTAAAAGGGAGAGCAGGATCAGGTAAATCGACAATGCTGAAGAAGCTTGTAGCAGCAGGGGAAGAAAAAGGCTTTGACCTTGAGGTTTATCATTGTGGTTTTGATCCAAATAGTCTTGATATGGTTATTTTCCGCGAAAAAGGAATTGCGATTTTCGACAGTACGGCTCCGCATGAATACTTTCCTGACCGTGATTCTGATGAAATTATTGATATGTATGAGCGATGCATTACAGTAGGGACTGACGAGAAATATGCAACTGAAATTGCTAGAACAACAAAAGCATATAAAGATAAAATGAAAGAGGCAATTTCATACCTAGCAGAAGCAAAAGAGCTTCGGGATAAGCAGGAGCCTTATTATTTAGAAGCGATGGATTTTACAAAGATAGAGGAGATCCAACAGAGTCTATTAGATGAAATAGAAAAGTTTATTAACAAGTAGATTATGTATTTATATAAGTGAGAAAAGTACCATATAGATAGGGCTGATTTTAAGTGTCTACTCTAAATGGTACTTTTTAATGTGATGGATCCTTCTTTCGCATTTCGAAAAAAGTTCAATTCATTGAAATGCCGCTTATGATTTTTAATAATGAAAGATAACAGTTATTTTTGCTTGAATTTCTAATGTACTCCGCTGTATAGGAGGAGCTGCTTGTAACGGGATATCTGTGGGATAGGATAGTGCTACTTCTCTTGGTGAAATCAATGTTGGTTCTTCTGTTATTTTAGCTGGGGGAAGTATGATCTTCACCCCGATTTGCTGACCAAGTTTCAAAGCTTTATCAGTTGCATCCTTCATTGCAAGTTGTAAAGCTTCTTGGTAATAAAACGCAACATTAGACACTTCAAATCGAACACCCCCTGACATATTTGCCCCTGCAGCTACTGATGTTTCATATACTGTAGCTACTTTGTTAAGATCGTGAACAGTTACTTCAAATATATGTTTAATTTGATAAGCCCTAAAAATGGACTGACCTTCAACAAAATCATAAATTGGTTGAATGGTATAAGACAAGGTTTGAATGTCATTTTTTAAAATTCCGATTTTTTCAAGTGATTCAATTACCTGATTTGAGAGAGCGGAATTTTCCTTTTGAGCGTTTTCAACATGCTCATTTTCAGTCATAATACCGATATTAATCATAGCTTGATCGGGAATCACACTTTTTCGACCTGTCCCTCCAAGTATCATTTTCCCTTGGATGTGCTTACCTGATGAAAAATGAGGAATTGAGCGTTGAAAATAGGTCATAAACGAAACATCCTTTCTAAAAAAATCATTGTCATTGTGGAGCAAGAGATATGATCTTATATAAGGAAGATATGCGACATCCTTTATGGTAAATGCATCATTTAATTGATGATCCTATAGCATTTTTCGTGGATCAACGTGAGGAAAACACCGACTCCAAGACGAATCTTAGTCAGGATGAGGTGAATTACCCATAAATGTCTAAGGAAAGTCTTGCTTTAATTGTATTGTTGATGCTTAAAGTGTTATCATTGGTACGTTCGAAAGGAGGTTTTTAGTATGGACAAGATTGAAGTAGGAGAAGTGTTTACGATTACTGATGAGAATGATCAGGAAAATGAAATTGAAGTATTGGCAGTTATTACTTTAGAAGGAACCGATTATGCTGCTGTTGGCTTTTTGGAAGATATTCAAGAGGATTCCGAAGAAGAAATCGATGTGTTCTTTTTAAAAGTAGATGCTGAAGGTGATTTTTCTGCTATTGAGAGTGATGAAGAATTCGAAAAGGTATCTGTTGCATTTGAAGAAATAATGACTGAAGAAGAGTAGTGTTTAAGTAAAGAGGGGGAAAAGCCTCTCTTTATTTATGTTTGGAGATATTTAAGGGGGAGTAACGATGTTGCATATTGTAAATGGCGATGTTTTAGGAAGGAAGATAAAAGACATTGATGGTGATATTATCGTATGGAGGGAGATGTATGACTTTGGCCCGTTAAATTCAGGCTGGACAAATGATGAGTTAATAAAGAGGAGATCCTTATTCTTTGAAGAAAAACTTAGTATTCCTTCCTCCTTATTTATAGAAAATTGTCATAATCAACTAAACTTATTAAATAAACGGTCACTTGATGAAGAAGTGATTCTTTGGTTTGAGCATGATCGCTATGATCAAACGATGTTGGTGTATATACTTACACAATTATCAACTAAAAATAGATCAAATCTATCCATGGTTAGTATTAACTCTCATCCTTCAATTTCCCCATTTTACGGATTAGGGCAGTTAACTTCCGCACAATTAAAGGCGCTTTTCAAACATAGAGTGAGTATTTCGAATCAACAGGTAGCTGAAGCGGTTGAAGGATGGAAAGCTTATTCTTCTCCGGATTTGGATGACATAAAAAAATGGATAACAGAAGTCCCACATGAATTACCTTTTTTGCTAGCAGCCCTTGAGCGGAACATAAGCTATATGCCTTCAACATCTACTGGTATAAATGAAATCGAATCCTTGATCCTGCAAAACATTGAAAAAGGTCCTTGTTCATTTAGGGAGCTTTTTAAAAACATCTCTCCGAATTTAATAAACGATGGATTAAGTGATTTACATATTTCTGCCATCATAAAAGAACTGATGAATGGTGAAAACGCGTTAATCAAAGCGGATGGTGCCCTTCCTATGTATGATTTAACTTACGAAAATCCCAATTTAGCTATAACATCCTTTGGGGAAAGTGTTCTTACTGGGAAGGCAAATCGTCTTGATTTAATTGGCATTGATTGGTGGGTGGGAGGAGTGCATCTGCTATCTAAAAAATAATAAAACGAACATTCCCTGCTATAGTACCATCCACAGTTAATGAATGTAAAATGGAATCTCAGGTTATAGAGATTCCATTTCCACTTTTATCACATGGTCAATCTGCTTTAATGTATAATACAAATCTGTCAAGTATAGTTTTTCGTTAACTAATAAGACCAACTCGAGCTGTTGAAGTTCCCCTTGTTCAATATCCCTAACCTTTATTTTTCGTGCTTTCATCTTATTTTTCTTTAAATCTTTAAGAATATCTGTCATTTTGTCTCCAGCATTGACGATTATTTTTACTTTTAATTCTTTTTCCCGTAAAGATTTTGGCCCAATGAATTTAATAATAAAAGGGATGATTTCCACACTAACAAATAACAAAATAGTTGCAACACTTGCCTCAAACCAAAAACCAGCGCCACAAGCAATACCTATTCCACCAGCGCCCCAGACCAATGCAGCGGTTGTAAGCCCTGAGATCATATCATTGTTTCGTCTTAAAATAACACCAGCACCTAAAAATCCAATTCCTGATACAATCTGTGCAGATAATCTTAAAGGATCCATTGGTTTTATATAAGCTTCAGCAAATTTTTCCGATGCTTCAATTGAAACACTTGTTAATAAGCAGCTGACAATCCCTATGACTAAACATGTTTTTAAACCTAAGGGCTTTTTCTTTAGTTCCCGCTCTAATCCAATGATAATAGATAAAATTGTTGCCACTCCTAGATTGAAAATAAATGAATTTGGTTGAATTAACATAGTATCTCTCCTTTATTTTACTTTTTGTCATCATTTTAAAATGACCAATTGGTAGTGTATGATTTTGCATCTTTCCATAATCATACACTACAATTTATTTTTTAGAAGTGGTTAAAGTATGATTTAGAGCGAGACTCCTAACATTTGTGTGATATTTAAGGGATTAGAAGTTTTTTCGATCTGGCAGTTCGAACGTTGGTTTACTATTTGTTTTTATTATTTAATATGATAGAGTTTTATCAGTACAATATACGCCTCATTAGGTAGGACAAAAAAGAAAATTGGGAGCAGAATTAACTTATATGAAACTTGTGTCATGGAATGTTAACGGAATTAGAGCATGTGTACGTAAAGGGTTTTTACATTATTTTAATGAAGTCGATGCAGATATATTTTGCATTCAAGAATCAAAATTACAAGAGGGTCAGATCACACTTGATCTCGAAGGTTACCATCAATATTGGAATTATGCTGTAAAAAAGGGTTATTCAGGAACTGCGATTTTCACAAAGAAAAAACCACTATCAGTTTCTTATGGTGTCGGTCAAAATGAGCATGAGCAAGAAGGAAGAATCATCACACTGGAATTTGCCGAATTTTATCTGCTCACAGTTTACACACCAAATGCGAAAAGGGATTTGTCAAGACTTGACTATCGTTTACAATGGGAAGATGAAATTCGTCAATACATGATCGACTTAGAGCGAAAAAAACCTGTCATCCTTTGTGGGGATCTGAATGTAGCGCATCAGGAGATAGATTTGAAAAATTCGAAATCGAATAAAGGGAACTCTGGATTTACTGAGGAAGAACGTCGGAAAATGACAGCTTTACTTGATGGCGGTTTTGTAGACAGTTATCGATTTTTCTATCCTGAAAAACAAGATGTATACACATGGTGGTCATATATGAGTAAAGTAAGGGAAAGAAACATTGGCTGGAGAATCGATTACTTTATCGTATCAAAAAAATTGAGTGATCGCTTAATTGACGCTCAGGTTCATTCAGACATAATGGGAAGTGATCATTGTCCTGTTTTTGTTGAAATTGACCTGTAACAGAAAAATTTGATTTGCTGGAGTGGATGTAGATTTGCTTAAAAAAGAATTGGAACAATTTATTAAAACAAATATTGAAAAACAGCAAGCTTTACAACAAGAGTCAACTGAAATTGTCTTATATAAAGAGGAGAAAGACTACATAGAAAAATATGAATTACTATCAGATGATTTACGAACAACGTTGACATTTGTCGAAAGTAATTCAATCGCACGTTTTAATGATGCATACATTGAACGAAGTGCGAAAGAAACAGAAGAAGTGATTGCGATTGAAGCATCTTCTTTCTTAGATAAACCTGTTCAGTATCTTAAGGAGCATAAGGAAGAATTTATATATCTAGAATCGAAATGGTTTGAATTGATTGGGGTAGACGCTATTTCATTTGAAGTTGATGATGTATTTGGAACATATAATGTCATGCTCGGGTTGAAACTGCAAAAGAAATTTGAGAATTTGATAAAAAAGCATCTTAATCAAGAACTAAAAGGAAATGAAATTAATTTTAATTTAATGTTTAATCAAAATGATGGATTATGGGACTTGAATTTCCCATTGGACTTACTCCAAGAGTTTAAAGAAAACATAACGATTGGTGAAGCATTTTGTTTGATCTATCGGTTCCTCTTTAGTCTTGTTGAAGCTGTAGAGGAAGCAAATAAAAACGCAAAGCAATAGTTAAAATATCGATGCCTTTATCCGATACTTAACGAGCAGTAAAACGATTGCTCGAGATTATAGAGAAATAATGAAGAGAAGTTAGTAAAGTAGGTAGTTATCTACGTAGATATCAAAATATAGGCTGAATGAGACAAGGGGTATGACGTAGAACGAAAAAAATCATCCCCCTTCTAAGAACAAAAGCGCTAGCGCCTTGATCAGCCTCAGACAAATAAGCCACTTTTGGAATAGAAGAAGGCGTACTTTGCCTTCTATTCCAAAGTGGCTTAGACCCAAGAGGGGCAAGCAGTTGGAGCTGGATGTCGTGCGCTTATCCACATTACAAGAATTTTATAAATTCCTAAGCAACAAAAAAGTTTCTATTTAGAAATAAGCTAGACAAGAGACGTTTCAGCGGTCAGACTCTTCTGATTCACCCCATTCATTTATCTAATCCAAAAGGAAGTAATACTAAATCCCGCTTTTAAAATATACATCACTAATCGCATGGAGAACTTCATTTTTGCTAGGTTTAATCTTTAATTCTAGTCATGTGTTTGTATCATTATTTAGGTTAAATAGTAAAATGATTTTATTGACTTTTTTGAAAGATAAGAAAGTATAAATTTTTTGACTTAGTTTTCGTGTCCAGCGAAAGGCGCTATCAGCTCGAGGTCACAAGCCAATCCGACCAAAAAAGGTTAAAGAACAACCTTTCCGGCCGGTTCGTCTTGCGCTTTTCTTAGATTATTGCGAATAATTTAATCGAATCTTAAACGAATGACTGAGGATATGGTATATTAGATAAAATAAGTAACTAGAATTTTGCTACGCTTATGTAAATAGCGTCATTCTGGTAACATCCTTATAATCACATATTATCTGTTGGAAAGAAAGAAGGCAAATGCTTCATGGAATCATTTTTAGATCAGCATCTGGAAGAGATGCTGCAATTTATAGAGAAACTTGTAAGTATCGATAGTGGATCCTATTGTAAGGAAGGGATAGATAAAATAGGTAAACTATTAGAAATGAGCTACAAGCAACTTGGATTTAACGTTATTGTAGATGAGCAGGAGGAATTTGGTAACCACCTTATTATCGAACATAAAGATGCAATAGATCCAAATATTATTATCCTCGCACATATGGATACGGTATTCCCTGAAGGAACGGCAATGGAAAGACCATTTCGAATTGAAGGGAATCGGGCATATGGCCCTGGTGTTATCGACATGAAAGCAAGTCATGCATCAGTATTATATGCCATAAAAGCGTTGATTTATCAAGGGTTTGAAGGGCATAAAAATGTACGTATTGTCCTCAATAGTGACGAAGAAATTGGATCTCCTACCTCACGCGGAATTATTGAAAGAGAAGCAAAAGGAAGAAAATATGCCCTTGTCATGGAGCCGGCTAGAAAGGATGGTTCTTTAGTTTCTGCAAGAAGAGGAAAAGGTAATTATACTCTAATTGTTGAAGGAAAAGCAGCACATTCTGGGATTGAGCCTGAAAAGGGTAGAAGTGCAATAGAAGAATTGGCCCATAAAATCATTCAATTACACGAACTTTCAGATCATGAAAATGGGATTAGTGTAAATGTTGGCTTAATTGAAGGTGGCTCAAGTGCAAATACTGTATCAGATCATGCAGAAGCACAGATAGACGTTCGCATTAAAGAGATTGATCAAGTCGTCTTTCTTGAAGAAAGGTTAGAAAAAATTTGTTCATCTTCAGATGTAGCAGGAACAAAAATTTCATTAGAAGGCGAAATGAATCGTCCACCAATGGAAAAGAATAAAAAAACACGAGCTTTACTCCGAATCATTCAAGACGTCGGTGATGAAATAGGTGTAGAAATTGAAGATACTGCTACTGGTGGGGGATCTGACGCATCGTTTACATCTTCTCTTGATGTCGCTACTATTGACGGATTAGGTCCAGTGGGTGGAAATGCTCATAGTGATAAAGAATATTTGGAAATACCAAGCTTAGTGGAGCGAACATTCTTATTGGCAACACTCATTGAGAGATTAACTAGAAAATAAGGCGATTATTTCATGATGAGTTATTGTTTTATATAATAGCTTACTTTTTTGTTTTTCCATTAACATTGTCATTTTGTGTGCTAATATGCATAGGTTGACTGCTTTCCAAATAACAGTTATTATACGGTAGCCAAGATAGAACGTTTTAAAGAAAATTTCGTTATATGAATCTTGATTAAATGAAACAGGAAGTGAAATGATTTGATTAAAATTGAAATTCCTTCACCAGATCTAGTAGTAGTAAAAAAGCGACAATTAGGTGAAAAAGACGAGCCTGTTGTAAGTAGTGTATATGGGTTCACGGATTATATGAAGGTCCCGCGAGATAAAAGCGGTGTTTATATGTTTTTCAACAATAAAGATGAATTATTATTTGTCGGTAAGGCTAGAAAATTGAGATTAAGAATTAGGAAACATTTTGAAGATAATGTATCACCTATCAAACCATATCGAGATGAGGTTTATAAAATAGGTGTGGTTTACGTTGAAGATCCAATCGATAGAGAAATTTATGAAACCTATATTATCAATACTCTTCAAGCCAAATATAATGTTGACAAGGTTTTCTTTAGATAAATTAAAAGAAACCATTATATATGTTAAAGCACTGATTGTGAAATCATGTTTCTTCCTTTGTGTATGTGTCATAGGGTCATATACACAGTAGTGACATGATTTTTTTTTATTAATCGATTAAGGTTAAAATTGAACCTCCCTCCTTAAAAATTCGTTTCATCACACCGTTTTTTCATCTAAATGGATATAAATAATTCTTCATGAATCAACTATTTTCGTTGTTAGGACAAGTAACTTAGTATATATATCTACACACAAATAGGTTTATGCTTCTAGTTATTTCTACCCTACTGACAAAGGTACATTTATTAAAAGCTAGTAAAAAATCTAATCCTTTCACTCTAGGTTTGAATATAAATATAAATATAAGTACTAGGACATGTAGCCACAGGTGTCTCGAATAAATTTAATAGAAAGGAGAATAAGTAATGTCGTTTGAAATTGGATTGACTATTTTAGTTTTTGTTATGACGATGTTCGTCATTTTTTGGAGACCAGGTGGCTTAAATGAGGCATGGCCAGCTTCAGTTGGAGCTGGGATCATTCTCATAACTGGAATTGTATCACAAGCAGACGTCGCAGATATTATCAGTAAAATTGGGGGCGCATCGATAACGATTATTGCAACGATCGTAATGGCTGTAATATTAGAAAGCTTCGGCTTTTTTCACTGGGCAGCAGCCCGACTTGCTACTTTATCAAAAGGCTCCGGCTATCGACTATATTGGTACATCCAGTTATTATGTTTTTCAATGACCCTATTATTTAATAACGACGGAAGCATCTTAATTACAACCCCAATCTTAATCTTACTCCTAAAAAGTCTTCGCCTTAAACCACATCAAATGATTCCCTATCTGTTAAGTGGAGCACTAATTGCAACAGCTTCTAGTGCACCTATTGGGGTAAGTAATATTATCAATTTAATCGTATTACAAATCATCGATATGTCGCTTTATATGTATACAGCGATGATGTTTGTACCAGCAACACTAGGTTTGTTATTTATGGCATGGTTAATGTTCGTTGTCATCAAGAAGAAATTACCGAAGAAATTACCAGCTACCTCCTATGACATTGAGGAAATCTTTTTCACTGAAAATTTTCACCCGTTAAAAGGAAAATTGTCTGTCGAAACAAGGAATCAACGGACTAGATTAATGATGAAAGTACTACTCTTTGTATTTGTCATGCGTTGTCTACTCTTTGTCGCTTCATACTTTGCTATTCCAATTGAGCTGGTTGCCGTATTGGGCTCAGTAGTCTTGCTCGTGTGGAGATGGTATTATTTGCGAACGAATCCGATTGATATTTTAAAGAAGCCACCTTGGCACATTCTAATTTTTGCCTTTTCAATGTATGTCATTATTTATGGTCTCCATAATGCGGGATTAACAGCATTTCTTGTCGAAAGTATTAATCCAATTGTAAACCAAGGATTGTTACATGCAAGCTTTATCATGGGCGGACTAGTATCCATTCTATCGAACATCTTTAATAACCATCCAGCCTTAATGATTGGAACGATTACCTTAACTGAAATGGGATTAGATCCGATAACATTAAAGACAATTTATCTTGCAAATATTATTGGAAGTGATATGGGTTCTTTATTACTACCAATAGGAACTCTAGCCTCCCTTATTTGGATGCATATCCTAAGGGAAAATAAGATAAAAATTAAGTGGAAGGATTATTTGAGGGTATCTATTCCAGTTATTCCTCTTACAACAGTTGTAACATTGTTTTTACTTTTCTATTGGGTGCAAATGGTCTTCACTTAAAACATGATGTTAGGAAAGAATGGGTTTAATGCCTTATCAACCAAGACGATAGTAAACCCACTTAGGAAATATTATACAGTGGGTTTACTATTGCTCAGTATACTTAGTCCAAAAACGTAATTAAGTGATCAAGAGAGTAATAGGTAATTGACAGTGACAATATCTCAAGGAGGTTACAATGATGGATGATAAAATTCTTGTTTTTGTTTATGGTACCCTCCGGAAACACGAGCAAAATAGTTCATTAATGAATAATGCAAAATGCTTATCAATGCAAGCGTGGACATACGGTGTCCTTTTCGATAGTGGCAACGGTTATCCTACAATGGCTTGTGATCCTTCACAAAAAGTTTATGGTGAAATTTATGAGATTTCAAAAGAGCGCTTGAACGAGTTCGATAGGCTTGTGGGTAATAAAGGTGAGCATTCAAAAACTCACTATGATCGCATCACTCAGACGGTGTACACAGCTGAAACTAGCTTTGAAAAAGTAGTTGTTTATGTATATAAAAGAGCAGATCATTGGACAAAGATTGTATTTGGAGATTGGAAATGTCACAAATACCTAAATCAAGATAAACTGCTATATTTTGCTTATGGATCTTGTATGGATGATGAACGATTTCATCGGCATCGCGTACAGCATCTATTTCATCTGAAAGGGTGTGGAAAAGCGAATAATTTTTCCTTAGCATATACACGTTTGGCATCTGATGGAGGAAGGGCAGATATGCTTGAATCCAAAAGTATAGTGGAAGGGAAAGTGTATGAAATCACTCAAGAAGGGTTGAATTATTTGTATAGACGAGAAGGTGTTCATGCAAATATTTATCGACCAGCATTTATAGATATCGACATGAATGGAAAGACTTATCATGATGTTTTAACTTTTCTCGTCATTGATAAAATGGCTGAAACAGCACCACCGGAGCATTACGCACGAGAGATTTTACGTGGTGCAAAAGGTTTTGTGAGCGATACCTATTTTGCAAAACTTGAAAAGGAATTATATGACAAGTTCCAAATGAAAATGACAATTTAAATGAGACTGAAAAGAACTGCATTTTATTATGCTTTTTCAACAAATTGGTCATGATTAAGTGGATTTAAAAAACAAAACGAACGAATCAAAAAGATAGTCCTTTGAATCAGGGCAGATGTATAATTTACTATAGAGAATTATCGTTTTAACTTGTACGATTAAAAAGTACAAGTAAATTCTTTTTCAAAATAATGAAATGGAGGAAGCGAATTTGTCCGATCATTTAGATGATTACATTCAACAAGGAATTCATGGAGTTCGAGAAATAAAACCGGATGAAAGACGCAAATTTTTAGGGACGTTAAGAGAACGAGTTGTTGTGGTATTAACAAAACAGCAAGTAAGGGAAAAAGGAATCTATAAAGAAGTTGAAGAACAGATGAGAAAGTATAAAAATGCCACGTTATTTTTAAATGGAACGATGAATTACAAGTATTTATCGAATTACATTAAACTCGCAAATCAACTAGGAATAAAATTTTTAATTTCTACCAATAAAGAACATAATACTGACCTCGGTTTAGTATTAGCACATAGTGATGCAATTAATAAAGAAGATATTTACATAGAAAAACAAAAAAAGGCTCAAGTAGAAGCACATAAAAATGAATCCAGTGTAATTCGATTTCTAAAAAAACTATTTTAAATAAGTTTTTTAAAAATAATTTGTCCAATCTAAATATATGCCTATCAATCTTTATGCCATTTCATCATTAAATAAAGAGAAAGTATTATATCGATAGGATGGATGGAAATGGCGAAAAGATATCGTGGTAAAACATTGAATAAATTACCATCAAATGGTCGTGGGGAATGTCCACTGTGTCATAGAACAGGAATTAAATTATTGTATCCACATAGAGCGGATACAAATCAATTAATAAATGTTTGCAAAAACTGCCGTAATAAATAATGCAAAGGTTAAAAACAATATAAGCCTACATCGATGTCAACGCGATTTTGTGTTGGCTTTTTTCTGTATACAAAACATCTATGACGAATAAAACATCTATGACGAATAACCCCCATCCAATATGAAGAGAAATTAGTGGGGATATCAACAAGCCTCGCTTTGATTAAGAGTGGAAATTGCACGATCAATATCATTTAAATACACGACAATATCAATTAAGTTAGGAGAATGAAAAATAATTCAAAAATTTAATCGTGATTATAAGTATAGATTCCTTGAATAGTATATAAGTAGATGACTTAGAAAAAAAAGGAGGTCGATACGATGAGTCACATCTATTCAAATATGGCGGGAAGTGTGTGGAAAATATTAGTTCAAGTCAATGATCAAATAATAGAGGGCCAAGACGTTGTTATTTTGGAATCAATGAAAATGGAAATCCCAATTGTGGCAGAAACGAACGGAATTGTAAAGAGCATAAAAATAAACGTGGGAGACTTCGTAAATGATGGTGACGAATTAATTGAATTGATATAGATGTGATCTAAATCTAAAACAGGAGGGGCTAGGCAATGAAGTGGCCTAAAGCAGTTACAATCAAGGAAGTCGGCCCTCGTGATGGACTACAAAATGAGCAATCCTTTATCAAAACAGAAGATAAAATTACCTTTATTAATCAATTATCACAGACAGGTTTACCTTACATTGAAATCACCTCTTTTGTTCATCCAAAATGGATTCCATCTTTAGCTGATTCTTTTGAGGTAGCCATGGGGATTCATCGTGTAGAGGGTGTAACTTATGGTGCACTTGTACCAAATATGAAAGGTCTTGAAAAAGCATTAAAAGCAAATATTGATGAAGTGTCTGTATTTATGTCTGCCAGTGAAACTCATAATAAGAGAAATATTAATAAAACCATTGAAGATACATATCCGATTATAAAACAGGTTGTGCACGAAGCGCTTGCTTCTGGAAAGTCTGTTCGTGGTTATGTATCTACCGTGTTCGGTTGTCCTTATGAGGGTGAAGTAGCGATTCGTTCAATTACGGAGGTTTCAGAGAAACTGTTTGAGATGGGAATAAGTGAATTATCTCTAGGTGATACGATTGGTGTTGCAAACCCGAAACAAGTTCAAGAAATTTTAACTGTTTTATTAAAACGATTCCCATCAAAGTCTTTAGCGTTGCATTTTCATGATACGAGAGGAACAGCGTTAGCGAATGTAATCGCTTCCTTGGATATGGGGATTACGACATTTGATAGTTCTATTGGAGGGCTAGGTGGCTGTCCATATGCACCTAGAGCATCTGGCAATCTAGCAACAGACGATCTCCTTTTTATGCTAGATGGAATGGAGGTATATACTGGAATAAACAAAGAGAAGCTTCATCAAACGGCATTATTTATTCAAGGTAAAATCGATCGACCACTGTTAAGCCATAACTTTCAAGCGGATAATGGGGAAACAAGATAATTTCAAATCTCGTGAACAATTTGTATACAAAACAATGAGGGGGAATTATGTTGTCATTCGAAAAACAATTGCAGGAGCAAGTAGAAAAAATAAAAAAGGGAGGAGCAGCGAAATACCACGAAAAAAATGCGCAACAAGGAAAATTATTTGTACGTGATCGGTTAGAATTGCTTTTTGATGAAGGTTTACAAGTGGAAGATGCTCTTTTTGCCAATTGTATGGCTGAGAATTTACCCGCTGATGGTGTCGTAACTGGAATGGGAAAGGTGAACGGTAAGACAGTTTGCATCATGGCCAATGATTCTACAATCAAAGCTGGGTCATGGGGGGCGAGAACGGTTGAAAAAATCATTCGCATTCAAGAGACTGCTGAAAAGCTTCTTGTGCCACTAATTTATCTCGTAGATTCTGCAGGTGCACGGATTACGGATCAAATTGAGATGTTCCCAGGACGACGTGGAGCAGGTCGGATTTTCTATAATCAAGTAAAATTATCAGGTAAGGTTCCGCAAGTATGCCTTTTATTTGGCCCATCTGCAGCAGGAGGAGCGTATATACCTGCTTTTTGTGATCTTGTTGTAATGGTTGATGGGAATGCCTCGATGTATTTAGGTTCACCGCGGATGGCTGAAATGGTAATCGGTGAGAAAGTAACACTCGAAGAAATGGGCGGTGCGAAAATGCATTGTTCTGTCTCAGGTTGTGGTGATTTATTAGCGAAATCTGAGGAAGAAGCCATATTGTTTGCTAGACAATATCTTTCATATTTTCCAGCAAATTATTCAGAAAAACCTCCTATAAATAAAGCTGTATCCCCTGGGAATTTTAAAAAATCACTAGAAGAAATCATCCCTAAAAACCAGAATGCCCCATTTAATATGAATGATTTAATCGAGCGGATTATTGATGAAAATTCGTTTTTTGAAATCAAAAAATTATTTGCTCCCGAATTAATTACGGGCCTTTGCAGGATAAATGGTCAGTCTGTTGGCATAGTAGCCAATCAGCCGCGCATGAAGGGTGGCGTGCTTTTTCACGACTCAGCTGATAAAGCGGCGAAGTTTATTACATTGTGTGATGCATTTAATATTCCATTACTATTCCTAGCTGATATTCCAGGTTTTATGATTGGAACAAAGGTGGAGAGAGCTGGAATTATTCGTCATGGGGCAAAAATGATTTCTGCAATGGCAGAAGCTACAGTGCCAAAAATATCAATCATTGTACGTAAGGCGTATGGTGCCGGACTTTATGCAATGGCTGGGCCAGCGTTCGAGCCAGATTGTTGCTTAGCGCTCCCAAGTGCATCGATTGCTGTGATGGGCCCTGAGGCTGCCGTTAATGCAGTATATGCGAATAAAATTGCTGAGCTACCTAAAGGAGAACGACCTGAATTTATTGAACAAAAGCGTGAAGAATACCGCAAAGATATTGATATTTTTCGTTTAGCCTCAGAAATGATTATTGATGGAATCATTCCAGCCAACTCACTTCGAAACGAACTCATTGCCCGCTTTGATGCCTATATGTCGAAATACCTTGTCTTCACACAGAGAAAGCATCCTGTTTACCCCGTTTAATGGAAACTATTGATATCCTATTGCTTTACCAAGTGTTTATGATTGAGGATAAATAAGGGGGTAGGTAGCTAATTTGAACCATTGATTGTAATGGAAGTTTGATCGCTTATTAGGAATTGTGTATTAACCCTAATTTTTTTACAACATTCGTAACTCTAGTTGTTCTTTCCAATTGATTTTTAATCCGAAATTGAAAGGATTGACGTAGGATGAATTTTGAGTTAACGAAAGAACAAGCGATGATTCGTAAGTTAATTCGTGACTTTACCCAAGAAGAAGTCGCACCGGAAGCAGATGAAAGGGATAGAACAGGCATGTTTCCAAAAGAGATCTTTACAAAATTAGCTGCACTTGGAATCATGGGACTCCCTTTTCCAGAACAGTATGGTGGTGGTGAAGCAGATACAATTAGCTTTGCAATTGTTGTTGAAGAGTTAAGTAAAGCTTGTGCATCAACGGGGATTACGTATTCAGCACATATCTCGCTTGGGGCAGCACCTATATTTTTATTCGGGACGGAAGAACAAAAAGAGAACTATTTAATTCCTCTTTGCACCGGAGAGTACCTTGGTGCATTTGGTCTTACTGAACCGAATGCGGGTTCTGATGCTGGAGGAACAGAAACGCAAGCGTCATTAAATGGTGATCAATGGGTTATTTCTGGTTCTAAATGTTTTATTACAAATGCAAGCTATGCAAAGAATCTCGCAATTACTGCCGTAACCGACGGATCAAAGGGAACCAATGGAATTAGTGCCTTTCTCATTCCAACTGATACACAAGGATTTACTGTCATTGATAATTATGAAAAAATGGGCCTCCACGCTTCAAATACAACTGAATTAATTTTAGAGAATGTAAATGTACCGAAAGAGAATCTTCTTGGGGTTGAAGGAAATGGATATAAGCAGTTTCTAGCTACGTTAGATGGCGGAAGAATTGGAATCGGAGCGATGGCTGTTGGAATTGCCCAAGGAGCTTATGAAAAATCGCTGCAATATGCAAAAGAAAGAAAACAATTTGGCAAAAGTTTATCTGCTTTTCAAGCGATCCAATTTAAATTGGCCGACATGGCAATGAATATTGAATTAGCTCGTAACATGGTTTACAAGGCAGCATGGCTAAAAGATCAAGGAAGAGTATTTAAAAAAGAAGCCGCCTTTGCAAAATTATTTGCTTCAGAAATGTGTATGAAAGTATGTGATCAAGCGATACAGATTCATGGTGGCTATGGGTATATGAAGGAATATCAAGTTGAGCGCTTCTTTCGTGACGCAAAACTATTAGAAATCGGTGAAGGGACATCGGAAGTACAACGAATGGTAATCGCTAGACAAATTGGCTGTTGAGAGGATTTAGAGGGGAAGGGGGTAGACGTATGTTAAAAAAGGTTCTTGTTGCTAATCGTGGTGAAATTGCTGTTCGAATTATGAAGACGTGTAAATTATTGGGAATTCATACAATTGGAGTCTATTCTGAAGCAGATGCAGATGCCTTACATGTAAAAATGGCTGATGAAGCTTATTTAATTGGTGGTCCGCGTGTATCGGAGAGCTATTTAAACATTGATAAAATAATTAAAATTGCCCTAGGATCAAAAGTGGAGGCTATCCATCCAGGATATGGTCTTCTTTCAGAAAATGCTGAATTTGCTCGTCGATGTGAGGATTTGGGAATTGTTTTCGTCGGTCCTTCCTCTGAAGTTATTGCACGTATGGGGAGCAAAATTGAAGCGCGGAAAGCAATGAACGATGCTGGTGTTCCCATCGTTCCAGGTACGGCTTATCCGTTGACTGATGCAGAGGAAGCGGTGCAAGTTGCTGATCGTATGGGCTACCCAGTCATGCTAAAAGCCTCATCAGGTGGAGGCGGAATTGGGATGAAAATTGTAAAGAATGGCGATGATATCCGAAAATCATTTGCGGGGAATCAAAAAAGGGCAAAAGATTTTTTTGGTGATGGAGCGATGTATATTGAGAAATATGTTGAAAAATCGCGTCATATTGAGATCCAGCTACTAGTAGATGGATTTGGAAATATCGTTTACTTATGGGAACGTGAATGTTCAATCCAGCGTCGTCATCAGAAGGTTATTGAAGAAGCTCCCTCTCTTTTTCTTGATGAGAGTACTCGATCCAAGTTAGGAGAAACAGCAATAAAAGCTGTTAAATCAATCGGATACAAAAATGCAGGTACGGTTGAGTTTTTGGTTGATGAGAACAAACAATTCTATTTTCTTGAAATGAATACTCGCCTGCAGGTCGAACATCCTGTTACAGAAGAAATTACTGGTTTAGATTTGGTCGCAGAGCAGCTTCGAATCTCTGCAGGAATCCCTCTAAACTATACTCAGGCTGATGTTAAGCGAGAAGGTCATGCAATAGAAGTTAGAATTTATGCGGAGGATCCTAAAAGCTTTTATCCCTCACCAGGAACCATAACAAAATTAGAATTACCTACTGGTAAAGGGATTCGGCATGAATTAGGCATCCATGAAAAATCAATTGTTACCCCTTTTTATGACCCTATGATTGCAAAGTTAGTTGTAAAAGGAAAAGATCGGAACGATGCAATTAAAAGCCTCCAAAATGCATTAGCTAATTATCACATTCAAGGAATTAAAACAAATATTCCGCTGCTGCAAGAAGCCGTCTCACATCCTGCTTTCTTATTAGGTGATACGACAACAGATTTTCTGGAGAAGTTGATTAGTAAAAAGAAATAAGCAGGCGTGTCTAATGGAAGAGAAGAATGCTCGAGCAGAGCTGTACATGGTGTTGCATTTTGAGGGGGAATCTCAGATTGAAAGCAGAAACAAGGATATTTGGGATTGTGTTAGCAAGCGGACAATCCATTAGAATGGGAAAACCAAAACTCCTATTGCACTGGCAGGGGGGTTCACTTATAGAACATATTTTGAATAAAACAACGGTCATTCCTTTTGAACAAGTGCAGGTTGTAATTCCAGATCAGAATGAACATTTAAAAAGAATCGTTACCCAATATAATTATTCTCTTATTTATAACAATTCTCCATATATGGGACTGGGGAATAGCTTATCATTGGCTATCGGATCTCTCCCTCTATCTTCTGAAGCAGCTATCATTTTATTGGGGGACCAACCTATGTTATCTGCTGAAGATATAGTGTAGAATTTAGTTGAATCTAAAATGACAATATAGACAGGGGGTAATATAAATGAACCCAGTCTGCCTATTTTGTATGATAAGAAAGTATAAATTTTTTGACTTAGTTTTCGTGTCCAGCTCCAGCGCCTAGCCCCTCTTGGGTCTAAGCCACTCAGGAATTGAAGGCAAAGAACACCTTCTATTCCTAAGTGGCTTATTTGCCCGAGGCTAAACAAGACGCTTGCGCTTTTCTTATATGTTTGGAAAATCATTCAAGATATAATTTTGTCGGATATGCCCCACTAAAACATGCAATACATCGATTACTAGTTTCTGCAAGATTCACATCTACTGCTTTTAGTAAACCATCAGTACTTAAAAAAGCTAATGTATCCGCTCCAATAGATCGTCCCATTTCTTGTTCCTGTTCATGTTTATTGGCAAATAATTCTTCCTTTGTTGGCATATCGACACCATAAAAACAGGGGTTTCTAACCATTGGTGAACTAATCCGCACATGAATTTCTTTGGCACCTGCTTGTCGAAGTAATTGGACAATTCGTTTACTTGTTGTACCTCTAACAATTGAATCATCAATAAGTACGACTTTTTTTCCATTGAGAATCCCTTCGACGGCACTCAATTTAAGGCGAACAGCCAATTCACGTAGTTCTTGAGTAGGTTCTATGAATGAACGGCCTACATAAGGGTTTTTGATTAGTCCAATCTCATAGGGAATGCCAGATTGTGCAGCATAACCAATCGCAGCTGGAATGCTCGAATCAGGAACCGCAATAACAACATCTGCATCTATTGGATGCTCTTTCGCGAGAATTTGCCCTAATTCCTTTCGAATTGCTAATACACTTCTACCGTGAATGATACTATCTGGACGAGCAAAATAAACAAATTCAAATGAACAAAGAGATTGCTCGCTTTTTGGCGCAAATCGTCCCGTTTGAACCCCGTTTTCATCAATCAATAGCCATTCTCCTGGCTCAACATCGCGCCAAAACTTGGCATCAACAGCATTCAAAGCGCATGTTTCTGAAGCAGCCACAACCGCATCACCGATTTTACCTAAGCTTAAGGGACGTAAACCGTGGCGATCTAATGCAATAAGCATCTGTTTTTCCGTCATGATTAACAAAGCAAACGAACCATCGAGTCTCTTCAGAGTATCAGGCGCAGCCTTGGCAAAGTGCTTTTTACTAGAACGGGCAATAAGATGTGCAATGATTTCGGTATCAGTTGTTGTTTGAAAGATACTTCCTTGCTGTTGTAAAACATCTCGTTCCACTCTTGCATTGACTAGGTTTCCGTTATGTGCAACAGCTAAGTCTCCTTCACTATACTTAAATACGAGTGGTTGGGCATTTTCTAATAAACTTTGCCCAGACGTTGAATAGCGAACATGACCAATTGCCATGTTTCCACTAAGTCCGTCTAGAATATCTCTTGAAAATACTTGTGTAACTAGTCCCATACCACGATGGTGCCTAAATGTTTTTCCATCACTAGCTACAATTCCTGCACTCTCTTGACCACGATGCTGAAGAGCGTGAAGACCGTAATAAGTTAAATCTGCTGCTTGAGGGTGATTGAAAACACCAAATACCCCGCATTTCTCCCTCATTTCTGAAGACATACTTTCCCCTCCAATTTAAATACTGTTACTATTCTTTGTGAAAGGATAATTTCTATTCCGATAATAGGTTTACTTTATATTTTCAATAATATGTATTAAGCTGATAGTCACGTATGGAAATGTAGAATTTTCCAATTTTTCTGTTAGATGGGGCTTTTTTGGCCAACGTCCGTAAAAAAGAATCGAAAAATTTGGATAACCCTATGATGAATGTAATAAATGACAAAAAAGGCGAATAAATTTTTCTTTTTATTTAATTATTGTTCGTTTATAATAGCTGTAATTAGAATTGGAGGAGTTAAATCGCATGTATTATACAAAGAAGCTATTATTATTAGGATCAGGTGAATTAGGAAAGGAAGTCATTATTGAAGCGCAACGACTAGGTGTTGAAACGATTGCAGTTGACCGGTATGAGCATGCTCCGGCTATGCAAGTAGCACATCGGAGTTATGTCATTGATATGCTTGATCCAAAGCAACTAAGGGAAATTGTTGAAAAGGAAAAACCTGATTTAATCGTACCAGAAATAGAAGCAATCGCTACATCTGAACTTATTAAATTGGAAGAAGAGGGCTTTCATGTGATTCCAACTGCTAGAGCAGCAAAACTAACAATGGATCGTGAAGGTATTCGACGACTAGCTGCAGAAACTCTTCAACTTCCAACAGCTAAATATAGATTCGCTGATACATATGAAGAATTTGAACAAGCTGCTAAAGAAATTGGGTTTCCGTGCGTAATTAAACCCCTCATGAGTTCTTCAGGAAAAGGGCAAAGTGTTTGTCACACCGAAGAGGAGACAGAGAAATGCTGGAAAATAGCAATGGAGGGCGGAAGAGTCCAAAATGGAAGAGTCATTATCGAAGAATTTATACGATTTGATTCCGAAATTACACTTCTAACTGTTCGTGCAGTCAACGGTACAATGTTTTGTGCACCGATAGGTCATATCCAAAAGGATGGCGATTATATTGAATCTTGGCAGCCGCATAATATGACAGAACAACAGATACAAGAAGCAAAGAAAATTGCGCAGTCGATCACAGATGAGCTTGGAGGCTATGGAATATTTGGGGTAGAACTTTTCCTTGCCGAAGAAAAGGTTTATTTCAGTGAGGTTTCACCTCGACCACATGATACAGGTTTGGTTACGCTTGTAACACAAAATTTATCAGAATTTGCCTTGCATGTTCGAGCGATTTTAGGTTATCCGATCCCTGAAATTACACTTCTTTTTCCAGGTGCAAGTCGCCCAATTAAAGCCCAGGAAGAATTGAATGAATACTCATTAGTTGGTATAGAGCAAGCACTAGCAGTACCAAACACACAGATTCGTGTCTTTGGAAAGCCTGTTACGAAAGTTGGGCGCAGAATCGGGGTTACCTTATCTACTTCCAATACAGTTGAAAAAGCGAAAGAAAATGCGAAACGCGCACTGGATAGCTTAATTTTACAAAATAACACATAATGAAGAGCAGATACATCTTAGTAAATCTTTATCTAAAGGAAATTAATTAAAATTTCACTAAATCATCAGCTGGTTCTTAAATTAAGAACTGGCTTTTTCACATTGGTAAATTTCTGTCTTTAATTCATTTCCCAGGCAAGCGCAAAATTTGACAATAAGATACATTTCTCTGTCAAATTTAGAGGTTATTTGATTCGTATTTTGGAATAAAGTTAATAAGGGGAAATTTTCAGTTTATAAATAAATGAATAATTTTTATAAAATATGGATAATTAATGAAAATAAAGGGAATAATATAAAACAAAATAACTGTAATTATTTGTAATTTATAAAGAAATAGGTTCAAATTTAAATGAGGTGATAAGATGATACTAAAAATTTGTGAAGTATGCGGAAAAATGGAAGAAATTATCGAAGAAAAACATGATATATACGGTGTCTGTGATAAGTGCATGAATGATTTTCATGTAGATATATCTGAGTCAATTTAATCATAACAAATGATGAAACTAGGTTAATCTAGAGAATCTATACATAGAGTGGTCTCGTTAATGTGTTTTATACGATCTGTTTAGATAATAAATTCTATATACAGATTCTTTAGAATCATTGAAATTCAATGTGAATCATATAAATGCATAATCTTCTTTATATTGGATATCTGTTGTTAGAATTTTTAAGTTGTAACCTTTAAAATTCCCCAATCCTTTTCCTGAAATTTATCATTTCTGTTTATAAGCATCCTTACTTTTCCTATAATGACGATGACATAGTAAAACGAATAATTGGCAAATAGGTTCTTAATCATGTTAAGAATAATAGGGAAGTTGGTGTAAATTCAAGGCGGTCCCGCCAATGTAATCACGAAGCCTCACAACATAAGCCTTTATGGAAAGGGGATTTGAAAGAAGAAGAGTAGCTATTTTATGAGGTCTTTCTATATACTCTCAATCTTTTAACCCTCGTCTTTCCTTATTTTTCCCGGTTTTCTTATGAAATATTATTTATAACAATATCTTTAGTATTGTTGTTAGCTTTATATTAATAAAGGAATTTGGACGATAGTTAGAATTAATAATATTAATAAGCTCATATTATCCCCTCCTATACAAAAGTTTAGTCGGAGTTTTGAAACAAGAATAGTGGGAAGTAATGAGTTTACCTAAATTCTAACTTTAATATGGATAACCACAGAAAACAAGTAAATCGTTATCTAAACTCAATAGAAAATAAAATTATATCGGAAACACTGGTAAAAATACTTATGAGTACTGGGTAAGTTCCTGTTGCTATTCCTGGCACTATTAGCGGCTAGATGATCTTTTATTAAATTTTTTCATGATCCTTTTGAACTGAAATTTTTAGAATAAGTCGTATAAATTATTTATTTTTATGCATTCTATTATTGTTAATACCCACATTTTAGGAGGATCAACTATGACCGTCGTAAATCAAGTCAAAACAACGTTAGCCGGGTTAAAAAGTGCTCAAGCAAGTCTCGAAACATTTGCATTAGGTACTGATAATCAACAAGCAAAGTCTCTTTACGAGAATGCAGCCAAGCAAACTCAGTCCGTAATTGATAGCATCGAACCCCGCCTTCAAGAGATTGAACAGGAAGAGCCACAATACAAACAGTAATAATGATTTAAAAGAGGTTGGTTTTGAACCAACCTCTTTTGAACTGAGAATGAGGTGTTTCAAATAAAACATAGGATAATATTGATTTTACACATCGTGATCATCTTAATGGTTACTTCTGGATGTAATATGACAAATGCTAACAATGAAAAAAACAGCATAAATATAACTAATGTATCAAGTCAAAACACAAAGAATTTGAATATGACAGATCAGGTTAAACAACTACTCAATAAACAAAAGGAAGTCAGCGATGTCAAAGTGGTAAATTCTGATAAAGAGCTTTTTATTGCTGCTGAAATTAAACATATGGATCGATTTCGTATAAAAGAAATCGAAAAAAAGTTAAAAAAATTAACCGAAGATAACTATCCAAATCATAACGTGACTCTATCAACTGACATGAAAATATTTCTAGAGCTCGATGAGTTAGAAAAGAAAGTAAACGAAAAGAATATGAGTAAAAAGAAGATTGAAAAAGAACTAAAAAGAATAAAAAGCCTTTCAGAGGAACAAACATAAAGAAGGTGAAAGAATGTCAAATAATAAGAAGAAAAACTTAACCCCTGTTCAGCAGGAATATCAAGCATTTCAGGATGAACGTGAAGTAAAGCGTCCAGTCGTGCGAAATTGTCTTAAGGCTTTTTTCGTCGGTGGGGTTATTTGTCTAATTGGTCAGGCGATTCAAACTTTTTTTATTTATAATTTTGATTTTACGGAACAAACGGCTGGAAACCCTACGGTTGCTGTTATGATTTTTTTGTCAATGCTCTTAACAGGCTTTGGTGTATATGATCGGCTTGCGCAATTTGGTGGTGCAGGTTCAGCAGTTCCTGTTACCGGGTTTGGAAATGCAGTGATTTCAGCAGCTATTGAACACAGAACAGAAGGGTTTGTCCTTGGTGTAGGAGGAAATATGTTCAAATTAGCGGGATCAGTCATCATGTTTGGAACGTTTGCTGCTTTCGTCATCGCGACCATCAAAACAATCCTGATCCAATGGGGTGGTTTGTAATGTTAACTGGACATCGCACGTGGTTGTTTCAAAACGAACCGGTTATTGTTTCTACGGGAACAGTAGGCGGACCATTTGAAGCAAATGGAAATATCCCAGAAGATTTTGATTTGCTACATGAAGATATTTGGCTTCGACAAGATTCGTTTGAAAAGGCTCAAAAAGTCATGTTGGAGGAAGCTTGCCAGAAAGCAATGGAAAAAGCAAATGTTCAACAAGAACAAGTTCAATTTTTCCTTGGTGGAGATTTGATCAATCAAATTACGCCTACTAGTTTTGCAGTAAAAACATTTGGATTTCCTTATTTAGGTTTATTCGGTGCTTGTTCAACTTCTATGGAGGGATTGGCACTGGGAGCCTTTCTTGTCAATTATGGGGGCTCAACTTGTTTAATGACAGGTGCTTCAAGTCACAATGCTGCAACAGAAAAACAATTTCGGTACCCAACAGAATATGGAGGACAAAAACCACCAACATCACAATGGACTGTTACAGGTGCTGGGGTCGCTATATTAAAAGATAAAGGTGAAGGTCCAAGAGTAACTTCTGCTACGATTGGTCGTGTTATTGATATGGGTTTAACAGATCCCTTTAATATGGGCGGTGCAATGGCTCCTGCGGCAGTCGATACAATTGAAATTCATTTAAAAGAACGAGGTGTCGATTCGTCGTATTATGATTTAATTGTGACTGGAGATTTAGCACATATCGGTCGTGAAGTTTCTCTCGATCTTCTAAAAAAACATGGTATTGAAATTAATGAAGATCAATTTCAGGACTGCGGACTGATGATATATCGTGAAGGACAACCAGTTCTCGCTGGTGGAAGTGGTGCAGGATGCTCTGCCTCTGTTGTTTACGGTCATTTACTTAATCGAATGAAAAAAGGGGAAATTAAGAGGATGTTAGTTGTAGCTACGGGTGCATTACTATCTCCTCTTACATTTCAGCAAAGTGAAACAATTCCTTGCATTGCTCATGCAGTTTCAATTGAATATGGGGGTCAAAATGGATGATCTTTTTTTGGGCATTTGTTATCGGAGGGTTCATTTGTGTGATTGGACAAATTATGTTTGATGTTTTTAAATTGACGCCCGGACACACACTAAGTACGTTAGTTGTAATTGGAGCGATTTTGGACGGTTTTAATTTATATGAACCTTTGATCGCTTTTGCAGGCGCAGGAGCAACGATTCCAATTACAAGCTTTGGTAATTCTTTAGTTCATGGTGCAATGCAGGAGGCAGAGCAACACGGTCTTGTAGGAGTGATTACCGGGATGTTTGAAGTAACAAGCTCAGGTATTTCAGCAGCCATTATTTTTGGCTTAATTGGAGCCATTATCTTTAAACCAAAAGGATAGGAGAGTTATTATGACAGTTGGTGCACAAGTGAAACAATGTTTATCAACAGTAAAAGGCATTGAGGCAAGTTTATCAAGTCTTGCAATTACTTCTCAAGATGAAGATTCAAAAAGAGTTTTTCATGAAATGATGATGGTAATGGAAGAAGTTAAAGAAGATTTAAAGGTTCGTGTCGGTCATTTAGAACGGGAAGAATTTCAATACAAAGGATTTTAATATGGATAGTAAGAGGTGATAATCGATGCCTGAATGGCTGGACGTTGTCTTAAGATCTTTTCTCTTTATAGCCGTTTTGTTTTTAATTACGAAAATTTTAGGAAAAAAACAGTTAACAGAGCTTTCATTTTTTGAGTATGTAACTGGTATTACAATCGGAAGCGTTGCAGGAGAAGTTATTATGGGACTGGATGGGAGTATGTGGAATGGCGTAATATCCATTTTAATTTTCGGTTTTGTTCCATTCATAGTAGGAATGATTTCTTTAAAAAGTAAAAAATTCCGAGACTACGTTGAAGGAAAGGGAACAATCTTTATAAAAGACGGAAAAGTTATGGAAGATAATTTAAAGAAAGAAAGATACACAGCTGATGAATTACTTGAACTTCTCCGCCGAAAAGATGTATTTCAAGTTGCAGACGTTGAATTTGCTGTATTAGAGTCGACTGGTGACTTAAGTGTTCTGCTAAAAAAAGAAAATCGACCTGTTACAGTTAAAGATCTTGGTTTGGCTTCCCCGAATGAAAAAGAGTCACAAACAGTCATTATGGATGGTTTAGTGTTAGACGAACCACTTTCAACAGCTGGGAGAAATCGACGGTGGCTTGAAACAGAGTTGGACAAATTGAATGTAAGCATTGAAAATGTTTATTTGGCTCAAGTAGATACTTATGGTCAGTTAACAGTTGACTTATTTGATGACAAAATAAAAGTGGCTTCACCACAAGAAAAACCATTGTTGTTAGCAATGATAAAAAAATGCCAGGCTGATTTAGAATTGTTCTCCTTAGCTACTGAATCAGAAGAGGTAAAGAAAATGTATCATCATAATGCATTAAAAATCGAAAAAGTAAAAAACAAGTTGACGCCATATCTTAAGAATTAAAGGAGCCTATCTTAAAAGAAAAGGTTCCGTTTACTTTTCTTTGTTTTATATCACTTTACAATGTTTTTTTTAGATGTGGAAAATGAAATCTTCTGGAGAAAACTTAGAAATTTTACTAGGAGTTAATGTTAGAGCAAAGGATAAAAATCAACTGGATTGTACAAGTCTTTTCATACATAGGCATAAGGGGATTTGATTAACAGGCATAGTTAATTATATAAAACGATAGAGGGACTTCATCATTTGAAGTCTCATTTTTAAAATATATTTCAACTAGACACTCAAAAGTGGTATCAAATAAAATTATAAGATGAGTTCCAGATAAATTTAAAAGTAGTGAGATAACTTAATTAACTTCAAATCATGGGGCAGTCTTTACTCTAGAAGAGAATTCTTCAATTTTTTAAAATATGTGATAGTAGAGCATATGTTGGGCAACAGCTCTACTTGTTCATTTAATATAAATCGATTTTCAGGATATATTGTCAAAATTTATCAGAATATTTGGATAACTTTCCGTTGAGTACTTAACTCTTAATATGTAAAACTAGTATTGTAGGTGTCAAACATGATACTTACATTTTTATTGTGTCGATCATGAATTACATAATAAAAATTAAGAGGAGGAATAGTATGAGCCAATTAGCTGTTCAATTAAGAGAAAGAGTAGAAAAGTTTCTGACTGGAAAAAAGAAGCTCTTTATTAATGGGGAGTTTGTAGAAAGCGTTTCTGAAAAAACGTTTGAGACATATAATCCAGCTACAGGCGAAGTACTAGCAAATGTATTTGAAGCAGGTCCTGAAGACATTAATTTGGCTGTTAAAGCTGCACGCAAAGCCTTTGATGAAGGTCCATGGTCTAAAATGGGAACTGCTGAGAGAAGCCGCTTAATGTATAAGCTGGCAGATTTAATGGAAGAACATAAAGATGACTTAGCTCAATTAGAAACGTTAGATAATGGTAAACCAATTAGAGAAACAACAAATGCAGATATTCCTTTGGCTATTGAACATATGCGTTATTATGCAGGTTGGTCAACAAAAATTGTTGGACAAACAATTCCTGTAAATGGTCCGTTTTTTAATTATACACGCCATGAAGCTGTTGGTGTAGTAGGACAAATTATCCCGTGGAACTTCCCATTATTAATGGCGATGTGGAAGCTGGGAGCTGCTTTGGCGACTGGATGTACAGTCGTATTAAAGCCTGCAGAACAAACACCTTTATCTGCATTATATTTAGCAGAATTAGTACAAGAAGCTGGATTCCCAGCAGGAGTTCTTAATATTGTTCCTGGTTTTGGTGAGACTGCAGGTCAACCACTAGTCGATCATCCAGAGGTCAATAAAATTGCCTTCACAGGATCCACTGAAGTCGGAAAACTGATTATGGAAAAGGCAGCAAAAACATTAAAACGAGTCACACTTGAATTAGGTGGAAAATCTCCGAACATAATTTTACCTGATGCGGACCTTACAGAAGCTATTCCTGGTGCATTAAACGGGGTTATGTTTAACCAAGGGCAAGTTTGTTGCGCTGGATCTCGCGTGTTCGTTCAAAAGAAACAATTTGATAATGTTGTGGCTGACATGGTGAGTCACGCAGAAAAAATTAAACAAGGATCAGGAATCCACGCTGATACGGAAATTGGTCCACTTGTTTCGACAGAACAACAAAACCGTGTATTAGGCTATATTGAAAAAGGTGTAAACGAAGGTGCTGAACTATTAGTAGGTGGAACAAAACCATATGAACAAGGTTACTTCGTATCTCCTACTATTTTTGCAAATGTACAAGATGAAATGACGATTGCGAAAGAAGAAATTTTTGGTCCAGTCATTTCAGCCATGCCTTATGATAATATAGATGATCTTATTGCTCGTGCAAATAATAGTGAGTATGGATTAGCAGCTGGAGTTTGGACAAGGGATGTGGCAAAAGCTCACTATATTGCGGAAAATCTTCGCGCAGGAACTGTATGGGTAAACTGCTACAATGTCTTTGATGCTGCATCACCATTTGGTGGGTACAAGCAATCAGGTATTGGTCGTGAAATGGGATCTTATGCATTGAACAGCTACACCGAAGTTAAGAGCGTTTGGATTTCTAAGAAATAATTTGTTTTGAAACAAATGTTCATTTAGGACTAAAATGGCAATGTTCACTCAAACATTGCCATTTTTATATACAAAATATATTTATAAACTGATACAGAAGCACAATACGGCCGACGCACTAAGTAGTATTTTGGAGAGTGCATACGAGGGAATTGCCGTTGTTGATGAGTATAGTACAGGAATTTAACGAAGCTTATAAGGAGATCCCTTATAACATATCTTAGATAAATTATAGGGTTTTTGATTTAGGGAAGGATTTCCAATGCCTCGTTACCTACTTTTTAATCCTAACTTGGCCACAATCAACAATCCCACGAAAAATCAATCGTGGGATTGTTGATTTGTTGTTGCTTCCTTTTTGTAGTTTAAGCACTTACTTATTTCACTTATGATTTCTTTGGCAGCATAAGGTTTTTGAATTTTTTTGATGTTTTGTATCATTGCTTCATGATAACGCTCATTAAATAAAATGTGTTCTAATATTACAGGAATTTCTTTGCAAATTTCAGCTTTTACAGCTGCTCCATAATTCATAGAAAAGTGGACAGATACATAGTAAAAATAATACTTTATCAGGCATGTGTTTTACAAATGAATATATAAATAGTTCATCCGTATTCCGACTAAGAAGAGGATGGAGTATACAACACTTTTTGCTCGGTGATAACCGATTTTCATGTTCCTGAAGCATAGGTAATTAGAGGTAGATATCTTTATTTGGTATCAAGTTTTATTCATAATTTGACAAAAATTCGAGTTTTATATCAGAACCAAGACAAGAATAAATGTTTAATTTTAAGGAGAACCTAAAATTTGTAACATACAAGGAATGATAAGAATGAATCTTTTCATAAAAGATTAACCCGAACTATAAAACAGTTGATGTTAATCTATTTTGGAGTGATAGACAAATATGCCATCAAGCAAAATAAACGATAATAAATTTTTGTGTTATGAGGAATATGGTCAGGGAATACCAATAATATTTATTCATCCGCCGGGGATGGGAAGTAAAGTGTTTTATTACCAGCATGATTTGTCTAACCATATGAGGACTCTCTTTCCTGATTTAAGCGGACATGGAGAAAGTGATAAAGTTGAACAAGAAGTATCTATCTCCTATTATGCAAATGAACTATTACATTTTATGGATGCATTAAACATAAATAAAGCAGTTATATGCGGTTATTCTGCTGGTTGTCTAATTGCTCAACATATTGGAATTTATCATCCAAAAAGAGTAGAATTAATGATTTTATCGGGAGCTTATCCTGTAGTTAATGACTTTTCCTCTAAAACATTACATAAAACTGGAATATATATGGTGAATCGACACCTGCATTTGTTAATAAAAGTCATTGCTAGAAGTCACACTAAAGATAAAGCGCTAAGAGAGATTCTGATAAATCATATGAAGAAGGCGAATAAAAAAGTTTGGTACCAGTATTATCTGGCTTCGTTACAATATAATTGTTTAGAAAAATTAGATTCTTTAACAATGCCTTTGTTGTTTATATATGGCGCAAAAGGAGATTGGACTAGCCGATATTTAACGTATTATAAAAGCAAATGTAAACATGCCGAATTCTTTTTATTTGAAAAACAAAGTCATCAATTGCCTACAAAACAATGGAAAGCTTTTAATGAACTAATCACAAGGTTCGTATTGAACAATGCTAATTTAAATAAAAACGGATTGTTAGAGTAAAAAATTTGCGGGATAATAAATACCTATATTTTCCAGTAATGGGTATTTACAGCTGAAGACTATGGGCAAGCTTTAAAGAATCGATATCCAGGTTATTATCTTCTCTCTTATAAAAAGTAAACGGATACTGTTCTGAAAATTTAAAAAACATATGCTCCTGGGTTAGTCAATATGGATATAATATAAATATCAAGATAAGTTAATAATAAAACCGACAAACACAATTTTTTTGAAAAACCGCCAGCCGTCCAAAGCTAAGGCGGTTTTTCTCATTTTTTTAAATTTCGACATTAATGAAAATTAGCTGTGGAAGATCATGGAGGAAAATTTATTCTGATTCTTTGATTCAACTCATACATATAAATGGGAATTTAAAATAAGGTTTGATCAAGGGCTGTGTGAAGACAACTATTCTTTGTTAAGGAGGAAATGAATAAGCAAATGATCATTGAGACGCATAAACATTCCAAAGCGATTGAATTTAGGTTTACCTCGATCAGGAAATTTACGGAGCATATTGTAGAACCCCTTGAAATAGAGGATTTTACCATCCAGGCGATACCTGATGTTAGTCCCGCAAAATGGCACTTAGCACATACCACATGGTTCTTTGAAACTTTTGTTTTGGTCCCGAATAATCCGTCATATAGGGTGTTTCATCCCAGATTTGACTATCTGTTCAATTCATATTATGAAACAATTGGGAATCCGTTTCCTCGCCCACATCGCGGTAGGCTTACTCGTCCATCTAAACAAGAAGTTATGGATTATCGTCATTATGTAGAAGAACACATCCTGAACTTGTTAAAAGAAAGCGACGAGGAACTACGATCAAAGATTGGACCAATTATTGAAATTGGTTTAAACCATGAACAGCAGCATCAAGAACTACTGTTTACAGATATAAAATATAACTTTTATGTGAATCCTTTACGCCCAGTCTATCGTAAAAAAACACAGTCATCTACTTCTGTAAATCAACCTTTGAATTGGGAAGTGTTTAAAGAAGGGCTCATTAAAATCGGCCATAACGGAAAAGGTTTTTCTTTTGATAACGAATCACCTCGGCACAAAGTATGGCTTGAATCATACGAAATAGCCTCACGTCCGGTGACAAACGGGGAGTTTATCGAATTTATCGAAGATGGCGGTTATGAAAAAGTGGCATACTGGTTGTCTGATGGATGGATGGCCGTAAAAGCGGAGGGATGGAAAGCCCCTCTATACTGGGAAAAAATTGATGGGGCATGGTACAATTTCACATTGTCGGGGATGCGTGAAGTAGATAAGAATGAACTGGTAGCCCACGTCAGTTATTACGAGGCCGATGCTTACGCAAGATGGGCAGGCAAACGGCTGCCGAGAGAAGCAGAATGGGAGAATGCCTTTTCAAATCAAGAAATTAAAGGGAATTTTGCGGAGTCAGGTTTTTATCATCCATATGTAGGTCAGGAAGTAGAGAATAATGGTTTACAAAAGGGTTTTGGTGATGTTTGGGAATGGACGATGAGTCCTTACATACCATATCCGGGAAACAAACCATTGGATGGCGCACTTGGAGAGTATAACGCCAAATTTATGTGCAACCAGATGATTTTACGCGGAGGTTCTTGCGTGACCCCTTTATCTCATATTCGTCTGACATACCGTAACTTTTTTCAACCGGAAAAACGCTGGCAGTTCAGCGGTATTCGTTTGGCAGGCGACATAATATGAACGTACAGAAAACATCCGTTAAACTTTTAGATGTGCAATCAAATACAGAAAACTTTCGTCTGGAGGTCCTTACCGGTTTGAACAAGGAGCCGAAACAGCTTGATTCAAAATGGTTATATGACGAAAAGGGCTCCAGCTTGTTTGAAAAAATCACGACGTTGCCGGAATACTATCTGACGCGAACAGAACTGTTAATCTTAAGACGTTATGCTAAAGAAATGGTCTCTTTTTTCGGGGAGCGTGCAATTTTAATAGATTTGGGCAGCGGCAGCAGTGAAAAGGTGAAGATTTTACTGGATGAGGTACCTGATCTCTCAGCTTATATTCCTGTCGATATTTCAAAGGAATTTTTAAAAGAATCAGCCACAGCTCTTGCCAGTGAATACCCGAGCCTAAAGGTAACCGCCGTTTGCGCTGATTACACCAAACTTTTTGATCTTTCGAGCTTCAATCAAGAAGGGAAAATGATCGTTTTCTTTCCAGGTTCAACGATTGGTAATTTTGAGCCAAGTCATGCCGAGGCTTTTTTTAAGCGGATTTCCAAGATGTTAACAAAAGGGGACGGCTTACTCATTGGAATCGATATGAAGAAAGATCCTTCGATTCTCAATCGGGCCTATAACGATTCATTTGGAATTACGGCCGCTTTTAATTTGAATGTATTAGCAAGAATCAATCGTGAACTACAGGCAGATTTCCAGCTTCATCAGTTTGAACATTATGCCTATTATAATGAAAAACATGAAAGGATAGAAATGCATATTCAAAGTTTAGTTGATCAGGTTGTTACAATTGACAGGATGCCAATTCTGTTTAAAAAAGGGGAAACAATTCATACTGAAAACTCGTACAAATACGATGTAACCACATTTAAAACAATGGTTGAGAAAAACGGGTTTAAAACGGAAAAGGTTTGGACGGACCCTGATTCCTTTTTCAGTGTCCATTATCTGACTTTAAGCTTCCCATGAGGTACTGAACTACACAAAAGCTAAGCGCGCTTTGGCTAAATCTATAACAACCTTTTAAATCAACAAGGCGATGCAAAAGAAAGCGTCGTCTTGTTGATTATTAATCGTACTCATCTTAATGATAGGTATTTAGAAGAACATGTTCTTCCATATTTTTGATGATAGTACTTATATATTGAAAAATAACACGATTAAGTATGTTTTCAAATTTACGTGACAGAATAATATGTGTATTTTTTATGGATAAGTAAATTAAAATGAGGTTGGAAAAATGTTCATTTTTATCGGGAAGTTAATTCTACTCTATGGTCTGGTAATTATAGGAATGCGCTGTATGGGAAAAACGGTGTTGGCTCAGTTGACCCCACCTGACCTTGCTGCCATTGTGTTTCTCATTACGTTATCTGTTAGTCCCCTCAAAGTCAACGGAATTGGACAGGCTATTATAGGGATCGTTACTATTGTTGTTATGTACCTGTTATTATCTAAATTAAGCCTTTTTCGCTTGTTAAACCGGTTGTTCATCGGCCATCCGAGCATATTAATCAAGCATGGAAAAATCTCTAAAAAAGAATTACGAAAAACTCGCTTTTCTCTTGTAGAGCTATTATCAGCTATTCGGGCTGCAGGATATCCGAACATACAGGATCTCGATTACGTAATACTTGAACCAAATGGAAATCTTAGCATATTGCCTAACCAAGCTGTTGTTAATTTGACCCCAAGACACTTAAATATTGAAACGGACTATCAAGGCTTGCCGATTGCTATAATAGTCGAAGGGAAAATCCAACATAAAAATTTACGATTAATTCATAAGGATGAAAAATGGCTTCAGGAAGCGCTGGAGAATAAAGGATTTCACCAACTCAATAACATATTTTATGCGGCAGTCAGCGATAAAGATCATTCTTTAATTATCGATACCGGCAATTAGAACGCTGATTTACATATTGAATGCAATAAATATAATTAGGAAAAACATCAATCTATTTAAATAAAGTTAATATGTAAGTAACTGGAAAAGGTGTTATTGCCGTACAGTTGTTTAATATTAATAATTTTTTGTATTAAATGGACTAAAAGTACTTATCGAAAAAGCGGTAAAAAAATCAGGCAAAAAACGAGCCTACTAATGAGCTCACCTTTGTAGATAAATAGGGTTAGGGTTATACAAGAAAGTTCTATAGGCTATAGCTAAGATTTTAAATGATAGAAATATTTTAAGTTTTTGATTACAGTCATTTGAGATTCCTCTTTGTAGTGTAACATCGTTTAATTTGACCTTAATATTTCGAGATATGGCAGGTAATAATTAGGGAATAAATATACAGGAAAATGTCTACCATAAGTATACTTATAGTAGGCGAAACGATTGTTAGGTTTACGCCTATAAAGTGCCGTAATTTAGGGGGGAATCGCCCCAAATTTTAACACATCATATAAAACAAAGGTATTAGAAATTACCAACACTATTTTCTATAGATTTAATACAGAATATGATTGTCTCAAAAAAAATCTCAGGAGGTAATCTGAATGAACAATTTAAACACTCTTTTTTCATTAATAAGAGGAAGAAGAAATTTACGCTTCTTTAATATTTTTAGAAATAGAAGAACGAATAACGGCAGTATGATTTTATGGTCAATACTTGGATTAACGGCACTTGGAGTGATTGGTAGCCGCAATACAGAACGGGGACAGAAAATTCAAGAAGGCTATAACAATCTTCGAAATAATCCAAGAATACCGTTACAAAACTCAGTAAAATTTGCTACTGAATTCGCAGAAGAAGTAACACCTGAAATTTTAAATAAAAACAATAATAACCAATAGAGTTTTTTCAGGTAGGGGCTAACTCAAAGTGGATAGTCCCTTTTTAAATAAAATCCAAAATAAGACATGTTCGACTTTGGATATGTAGGCAAATGCCTCTTCCCTAGGATATTCGTGGAACATAGTATGTTATTGAATGTAATCATTAACTAGAAAGGGGAGTAAACATGATGAGCCACTTATATCCTTACCACATGTCTTATTATCAACCACAGCATGTCAGCCAATTTCCGCAATTCCCTCAGTCTGAAATGTGGGCAAAACAACTAATTAAACAACCTTTATACCCTCATTTGAAACCACAAGTATTAAATTACATTGACCCTTTTGTGAAATATGGCCTAAAAGAGGCTACTGCTACCTCATATGAGCATGCATTACAAGAAGTTGCTGCGATGAGCTACTTACTTGGTAAAGGAATGGATCCGCATACTGCCTATTTAACAGTTGAATCTTGGGAAATGAATGAAATGTTTTGAAAATTTTTTTTATATTTTTTAAAGTACCCCCAATACATGAATAACAAAATGATATTTTCTTATACTAAGGTCGAAAACCGATAGAAGGAGGATATCGCATGACTGAACAAAATCGCTCTGCCATTGACCGAGGGCGTAATACAGCAAAACGTGGAGTTGAAGCAACTGGTGATGTTGCAAAAAATGCTATTGATGCTGTTGAAAATGCTGGAAAAGCAGTTGTTGACCGTATTTCCGAGGCAGTTAAAGATGTTACTGTGAGATAATTTTTTAAGTATTAGTAGTAATAGTTGATCGAGGCTGTCTTAAAGGATTCGATCCCTTTGAGACAGCCTCTTATTTCATTCTAAGCAATAAGGTAAATTCTATTTATACAAAAAGATTTTAAGATTTTCATTATTATCAATAGTTGCCAATATGACATCATTTATATTGACGTTATATGTATTGTTTAGTTTATTTAATATCCATTGTTCGTCTTTTCCAAGCTGTTTTAACGCATTATAATCAATTTTTCGCTCCTTAATAACCGTCTTAGGAAAATCAAAAGGTTTAATCGTTAATGTTAAATCAGCAGGTGTGATTGGCTGATGTTGAGGATTTAAAAAGATCGATATCGTTCCTCCGGGTTCCCATTATGCAAGTGCTACTTTTTGAATATCTTCCGTTTTTTCTTTTCGTAATTCAGATAAAAGAATATCAATTGTTATCCTTGCTTTTAGTAAATTTTTATAATGAATTTGTCCATTTTCTATAAGCGGGATGGGGGAAGGATCAAAGATTTTTCGTATTACATTCCACCTTAAGCTCAGGTAAATCCCAGTCACATATAAAATAACAAGAACACTCATCGTTATCATAGAGCCTTCTAACCCTAACTTCTCATCTGATAAAGGGTGAGCAATAATGTTTCCAATAATTAATGCAATAACAAAATCAAGAAATCTCAACTGTGAAATGGATCGTTGTCCCATTATTTTTGCTATAAATATAACAAAGAAAAAAACGACTACTGCTCTTAATGCCCACTGTACAGCAGTAAGTGATTCTTGACTGGTAAAGAAATTCATGACATCTCTCGTCCTTATTGATTAAAAACATTCTATGTTTACAATTAAACATATTTATCACAATTACTTTTTTATTATTATTCTTTCCTTGATATGTATCCTAAGGTTTATAATCTTAGCAGATATAATTTTTGGTACGCATAAACAGGGAGGAAGGAATAAAAGAAGCTTTTTCTTTTGCAGAGCTAAGGATAGTATGCAATCAAAGTTTTATTCAGTTATATTTTTTGGAAATAGCAAAAATTGTAAGATCAATTTAATACTAAGAAATTGTTTTATGTACATATTAAAATTGTGTTTCACCAATTTAAAAATATGGAGGTTAAAACAATGAAATACAAGTGGCAACTCTCTATTTTATCTGGTTTGCTTTCTGTAAGTTTTTTAACAGCATGTAATTTGGGGAATAACGAGATGAATGAGCCAGATGAAGTAGATTTTCGTCCGGTACGTTATGACCGTGACAACAACATAAATGATAATAATGACTTTCTGGATAATGATCGAACTGATGAAAGAGACATTGACCCAACAGATGTAAGGAATGACCGTGACAATGAACTTGACTTAAATAATAATAGAGGCCCTGATTTAGATTTAGACCCAAGAGATGTACGTGAAAAAGGTGAGCCTGATACACCATTTAACATGGATGAAGAAGAACCAGACTTAGATGAGGAACCATCCGAAGAACGAAGAGGTAATTAATAGCCGTCTAAATTGGTATCGTAAATTTCATCATGCTTTTACTTTAAATTTTAGTGTGTTTTATGACTATTCTTTAATTACTTAGATGTTAAGCGGAGCTTTCTCTTTCATAAAGTTAGTTGTTTAGACTTTGAAGTATTTAAAAGATGCATGGCACCCAAAAACAAACTAAGATTCAAAAATATATTATTTTCTTGGTTTTCCTTTTTCTTTTCCCCTTAACCTAAGTTAAGGGGAAGCATTACTGTAATGAAGAAAAATGAGGTTTGAGCATAAGGGTTTTAATCATCGGCAAGGTCCATAGAATTGTACATCTGTTTGGTCTCCTTGTAACTACATGAACAAAGTTGATTCACTTTAGCATCAAAAATTAATGAAAATTGTGAGGATAATATGTTAAAGTAGCATTGACATTTTCAAGTGAATTTAATTACCTTTTTTTAAATATCTCATAATAAATAAACTTGTAATTATACCATTTTCATTTACAAGCATCTACACTTCTCATATAATGACAATGACAAAATAAATTGAATATTCACAAATAGGTTTTTAACAATGTTAAGAATAATAGGGAAGTTGGTGTAAATCCAACGCGGTCCCGCCACTGTAATCACGGAACGACGCAACAAATGCCCACTGTAATCGATTTATGGGAAGGGGGTTGTGTTTGTAAGGATGTGTAAGCCAGGAGACCTGCCTGTTTGTGTAATTCAAGTATCCTTCGAGGAAAGGAGATTTGAAAGATAGAGTGCCTATTTTTATAGGATTTTTCAATTTACACTCAATCTTTTAATCTCTCGTCTTTCCCTATTGGAAAGGCTTTTTTATGTTCTAGATCATTTGGAGGGAGTATGTAAATGAAAGAAAAACAAAGAGGGTTAACACTCATTTATACAGGCGATGGAAAAGGGAAAACAACTGCTTCAATTGGTCTATCGGTTCGTGCAGTTGGACACGGGTTGTCGGTGAAGATTCTACAATTTATTAAATCCAAAGGAAGATCATATGGAGAGCAGATATCCCTTGAAAAGTTAGGGGTAGAAATTGTTCAGCTTGGTGAAGGGTTTACATGGACAAAAACACCTGATGTACACCGAAAAGCACTGGAATCTGCTTGGACGGTAGCCAAAGAAACGGTCATGTCCGGTAAGTATGATGTAGTCGTTTTAGATGAACTAAATAATGCACTAGCTATCGATTCATTTCCAGTTGATGATGTCTTGCCAATCCATGAGGTAAAAGAACTTATTCAAAATAAACCACAACATGTCCACTTAGTCATTACAGGTAGAAATGCAAAAGAAGAAATTAAAGAATTAGCAGATCTTGTTTCAGTCGTAGATGTAGAAAAGCATTATTATGATGAAGGTGTAAAAGCCGTTAGAGGGATAGAATTCTAAAGATAAAGGGTGGATAACTATGTCGATTCAACGACTAGTCATTGCAGGGGTTTCAAGTGGAGTTGGTAAGACCACCTTTACTATCGGTTTGATGGCCGCACTTAAAAAAAGAGGATTAAATGTTCAAGGATTTAAATGTGGTCCCGATTATATAGATCCGAGTTTTCATACGGCAGTTACGGGGCGGATTTCACGTAACCTAGACAGTTGGATGTTTTCAAATGATGTGTTGAAAGAAGTGTTTGTTAATGGAAGTAAAGGAGCAGATATTTCAATTATTGAAGGTGTAATGGGGTTTTATGATGGAAAGTCAGCTAACACAAATATTGGATCAACTGCTGAGATAAGTATGTTACTAGATTGTCCAACTATATTAGTTGTAGATTGCAGTAAGATGGCGAGAAGTGCTGCGGCCATTGTCAAAGGGTTTCAACTTTTAGATCAACGCACAAACATTGTAGGTGTTATTGCAAACAAAGTCGGGAGTATAGGGCATTACCAAATCATAAAAGAAGCAGTTGAACAAGAATGTGGAATTGCAGTATGTGGTTATTTATTAAGTGATTCTAGCATAAAGATGCCGGAAAGACATTTAGGTCTTGTACCTTCTGTAGAGCGAGGGGACTTAAATAATCTTTTTTTAAAATTAGCAGAAGTAGTTGAAGAAACGATCGAAGTCGATCAGCTTTTGAAGCTAAGTAAGAGAAAGCCAATTGAAGTTAATGAATCGCATACTATATTCAAAAAGCGTTCTTCTAAAGTGATCAAACTTGCGGTCGCAAAGGATAAGGCCTTTAATTTTTATTATCAAGAAAACCTTGAATTGCTAGAAGCTTATGGGGCAGAATGTCTTTATTTTTCACCATTAAATGGTGAGACCATTCCAGAAGAAGCTAACGGACTATACATAGGTGGAGGATTCCCAGAACTATTTGCAGCAGAACTCTCAGCTCAAAGTGCTGTCAAACAATCTATTAAACAAAGAATTGACCAAGGATTACCCACGTTAGCTGAATGTGGTGGTTTTATGTATTTGTCGGAATCAATCGAAACCATTGATGGGAAAATACATCCAATGGTAGGAGTCATCTCTGGGAAAATGAAAATGAATAAAAAGTTAGCAGCAATTGGCTACAGGGAAATTACAGGTCTATCTGGGAACTTCTTGTTTCATAACGAGTTCACTGCACGGGGCCATGAGTATCATTATTCTTCATTCCATTCTAATGAAGCGATCCCTTATGCTTACCATACGAAAGGATCCTTTGGTGAAGGTGAGGAAGGCTACTTAACGAGGAATGTCATCGCGGGTTATACACATATTCATTTTGCATCCTATCCAGCATTAGTTGAAAACTTCATCCAAAAATGTGTGGAGATGAAAAAGAATGACTCACAATAAAGCGCTCCCTATCATGGTCCAGGGAACTCATTCAGATGCAGGAAAAAGTGTAATAGCAACAGCATTGTGCAGAATTTTTGCTCAGGATGGGTTTCGTACAGCACCATTTAAGTCGCAAAATATGTCTTTAAATTCCTATATTACACATGATGGAAAAGAGATTGGCAGAGCCCAAGGCGTTCAAGCAGAAGCAGCTGAGATCGTCGCCACGACAGATATGAATCCGATCCTAATTAAACCTACACGAGATGATGAGGCGCAAATTGTTGTTCACGGAAAACCACTCAAAAACATGAAAGCTTTTAGTTATAGAAATGACTACTATGAAACAGCGAAAGATATTATTGAAAAATCATATCAAAATCTAGCTTCTTCTTTTGAGAGGATTGTGATTGAAGGTGCGGGGAGTCCTGCAGAAGTGAACTTAAATGATCGAGAGCTTGTCAATATGCGTGTCGCTAATATGGCAGATGCTCCTGTACTATTAGTTGGAGATATTGACAAGGGCGGTGTTTTTGCAAGTCTTGTTGGTACATTGCAGCTTCTTTCCCCTCAAGATCGCGATCGTGTTGTTGGAGTCATTATCAATAAATTTCGTGGCGATCTTGCGCTTCTTGAACCAGGATTATCATGGTTTGAGGAGTATACTGGAAAACCAGTATTAGGTGTAATCCCATATATTAATGATTTGTTAATTGATGCAGAAGATTCCTTAAGCATAGGGAACTACAGTCTACACAAAAATAAAGATAAAGAACTGGATATCGCCGTTATTAGCTTTCCCAGGATTTCTAATTTTACAGATATTGATCCCATTAAATTTGAACAAGATAGTCATGTGAGGTTTGTTGAAAAAGCCAATCAGTTGGAACAACCTGATGTGATTATTTTACCCGGAAGTAAAAATACAATTGATGATCTCATGTACATAAGGGAAAAAGGCTTAGAGCAAGAAATTATTAGAGCACATCAAAATGGCGCGGTCGTCTTTGGCATTTGCGGTGGATACCAAATGCTTGGAGAAACGATAGAAGACCCCTATCAAGTAGAATCAAAAATAAATTGTGCAGAAGGTTTGAAGTTGATTCCAATCCATACGACATTAACAAGGGAAAAGACAACGGTTCGATCAGCAGGTACACTGCATCTAGCAGGAGAAAAAGCGAACGTAACTGGATATGAGATTCATATGGGAAACACAACCCACCTTTCAAGCTTACATTCTCTCATTCAATTAAATAATAGAGAAGATGGAAGTAAAAATGTATCGGAAACATGTATGGGAACGTATCTTCACGGTATTTTTCATAATGATCATTTCAGATGGTTATTTTTAAATCATATTCGAAAAAAGAAAGGACTTCAGCCTATTGGTAATCGGGAATCTTATGATGACAGACAATTTAATGAATATAACCGTTTAGCTAAACATGTACGAGGTGCAATCGATATTAAAAGACTCAATCAAATAATTGAACAATTTCCAAAAAGAAAGAGAGATCATTTATGAGTGCATATATAGAAATACAAAAGACGCTTCAATCAATTCAAGCGCTTAATCATGAGAAAATGGAAGAAGCAAGAGAGCATATAAATACTTTAACAAAACCGGTAGGAAGTTTAGGGAAAATAGAAGAGCTAGCAATTCAACTTTCGGGAATAACAAATCAAGTATATCCTGTGGTTACCCGTCCAGGAATTGTCGTTTTTGCAGCTGATCATGGGATTAGTGAGATGGGTGTATCGGCTTATCCCAAAGAAGTAACGGCCCAAATGGTCTATAACTTCCTAGATGGTGGAGCAGCTATTAATGTTTTTGCAAAGCAAATAAATGCTTTGTTAAAAATTGTTGATATTGGAGTAGCGGAAGAGATTAATCATGAACAGTTGCTTCATAAAAAGGTGAAATACGGTACAAATAATTATCTGTATGAAAATGCCATGACAGAGGCCGAAGCTACACAGGCCCTATTAGTGGGAATGGAAACAGCTCAACAATTGCTTGACGAAGGAGCAAGATGTATCATCGTCGGTGAGATGGGAATAGGCAATACGACAACTGCTAGTGCGATTGCATCGGTTATTACCGGCTGTTCAGTAGAAGAAGCAGTTGGATTAGGGACAGGGATTTCTAATGAAAACAGGAAAGAAAAGGTATCGATTATTGCAAAAGCTTTGGAAGAAAGAAAACCAATTCGAAATGATGCAATTGACATATTAATGAAGGTAGGAGGGCTTGAGATCGCTGGAATGACTGGTGCGATCATAAAAGCTAGTGAAAAAAGGATTCCAATTATCCTTGATGGTTTTATAAGTACAACTGCTGCTCTATTAGCTGTTCTTCTAGAAGAAAAGGTGAAAGATTATTTGATTGCCGGTCATTTATCAAAAGAGCAAGGTCATTACCATGCTTTAACATTCTTAAATAAATCTCCACTCTTAGATTTAGGGTTAAGATTAGGCGAAGGAACTGGGGCTGCACTTTCTTTTCCGTTGCTTGAAGCAGCAACAAATATGGTGAAAGAAATGGCTACGTTTCAATCAGCTGGTATTGCGAATGAAAGACAAGAGGACAAATAGAAGCAACTATTTATTTACAATTATCACATGTTCCTTTATAATGTTGCTGTCACAAAAAAACGAATATTCAAACAATAGGTCCTTAAATTCGATAGAGTTTGAGGTTAATAGGGAAGATTGGTGTAATTCCAACGCGGTCCCGCCACTGTAAACGTTGAATTTAGCTTATATATACTCACTGTATACATCTATATGGGAAGGGTTTAGCTATAATGTTGATGCGTAAGCCAGGAGACCTGCCTTTTGTTTCGTAAGAAGTATCCTTCGAGGAAAAGGGTGGCTTTCAAATGCTGGTGTCGTCTGATGGTTACATAGCAATCACCATTTCCTTTGCATTTATCGCCTTTTTCAATGAATAGGCGTTTTTTTGTGGGAAAAAACAAGGAGTGGTAAAAATGACAACACCTGGAATAAAGAAATCTCTTTTTTTAAGCATCATGTTTTCTATGATGATTGTGTTCATGATTGGTTGTGGAGTTTCAGAAGAAAAAGCAACCGATGAAAATGATACAACTGTCGAATCTAACTCTACAAATGAAGCAAAGGACAATTCTGACTTCCCAGTTACAGTTGTTGACGGGACAGGCGAAGAGGTAACGATAGATTCAGAACCTCAAACGATCGTATCTGTTATCCCAAGCAATACAGAAATTACATTTGCATTAGGTCAAGGTGATAAGGTAATTGGTGTAGATGAATACAGTAATTATCCTCCTGAAGTGCAAAAAATCGAAAAAATTGGTAATCAAGAAATGAATGTAGAAAAGATTTTGGCGTTACAACCTGATCTTGCGTTGGTAACCGATTTCCAACATGAAAACAATGCCGAGATTCTACAGCAATTTAAGGATGCTGGAATTGACGTCATTGTAATCGGAAGTGCAGAATCTTTTGAAAATGTATACAATACGATTTCGTTAATTGGTCAAGTAACGGGCGCACCTGAAGAGGCTGAAACCATTGTCCAAGAAATGAAGGATCGTTTAGCTGAAATACAAGAGAAGGCAAAAGCTGTAACAGAAAAGAAAAGAGTGTGGGTAGAAGTCTCTCCTGCTCCAGATATTTTTACAACAGGTCAAGGTACGTTTATGAATGAGATGTTAGAGGTAATTAATGCTACCAATACTGCTGGTGAAAAAACAGGTTGGGTTAAGCTGACAGAAGAAGAAATTGTGACATTAAATCCGGAGGTTATCATCACAACTTATGGATATTATGTTGAAAACCCTGAAGAAGGTGTATTGAGCCGTGCTGGCTGGGATGAAGTTCCTGCTATCAAGGCAGAGCAAGTCTTTGATGTGAATAATGATACGGTTACAAGACCAGGGCCGCGATTAATTGATGGGGTTGAGACGCTTGCTAAGCTCATTTATCCGGAAGTCTTTAGTGAATAAAATTATTTGGATGTATATTTTTGGCGGAGTGTTTGTACTTTGTACAGCACTCCTCGGTTTATTAATTAGTAGTGTTCACTATCCAATTCCGGTCATTATAGATGTATTATCGTCTAAATTATTTGGATTTACCATCTTTGGTGAGGAGATTCAAAAGACTGTAGTGACGATCATATGGGAAATTCGTTTTCCTCGCGTTTTATTAGCGCTTTTTGTTGGTGCTGCTCTATCACTAGCAGGGGCAGCCTTTCAAGGGTTATTACGAAATCCGCTAGCCGATCCTTATACGATTGGTGTTTCTTCAGGGGCATCTTTGGGTGCGGTTAGTGTTCTATATTTTCAAATTTCAATTTCACTCCTCGGTAATTATACACTACCGGTTATTGCGATTTTAAGTGGTTTGTTCACGATGTTAATTGTATTTGCGGTGACACATTTTTCAAATCGTAAGCTTTCGATTGAGACGATTATCCTTGCCGGTATCATTGTAAGCTCATTTATTGGAGCAGTTATTTCACTTGTCATATCATTAAGTTCACATGAAGACACCAGGCAGATCTTATACTGGTTAATGGGGAATATAGGAATGAGAGGCTGGAGTCATGTTAAATTAATCGTTCCCTTCTTTATTATTGGTGCTTTTCTATTAATAGTACGTTCACGAGAATTAAATGCGTTTGCCCTTGGAGAAGAATCTGCTGAACATATAGGAGTAAATGTACAAAGGGGGAAGATTTATATTTTAATTGGAGCATCTTTACTTACCGGAGCAGCTGTATCTGTATCTGGATCGATCGGTTTTGTCGGTTTGGTTATTCCTCATTTTATTCGTTTATTAATAGGTCCAAATCATCGGCATGTCCTACCTTTATCGATGTTGGCGGGTGGGGGGTATTTGATTCTTGCTGATTTGATCGCTAGAACAATTATCGCACCTAGTGAACTACCAATAGGAGTGATCACCGCACTGATCGGAGCTCCAATCTTTGCGTTATTATTAATTAGAGAACGCTTCGGAAGGGGCTAGACATGCTTGACATAAAACACTTATCAGGTGGTTATCAACAAACATCGATTATACGAGATATAACACTTACAATTGAAACAGGTAATTTTTATGCATTGATCGGTCCAAATGGAAGTGGAAAAACGACCCTTTTAAAGTTAATAACAGGTGTGTTACAAATTCAGGATGGAACAATTACGATTTTTAATCAGTCTCTTCATAACTATTCTGCATTAGAACGAGCAAAAATGATGGCTGTCTTATCTCAGGAAGCTAACGTTGAATTTGATTTTCTCGCTGAAGAGATTGTTATGCTCGGACGTTACCCTCACCAAAAAGGTTTTTTTAAAAACATCTCCAAAAGAGATCGTATTGTCGTTGAAGAGGTGATGAAGCAAACCGACGTATTTCAATTTCGTCACCAACCATTTAAAAAGCTAAGCGGTGGCGAGAAGCAACGCGTTTTATTAGCGAAAGCACTTGCGCAAGAGCCAAAGATTTTGTTTTTAGATGAGCCTACCAACCATTTAGATATTAAACATACGGTAACGATGCTTCAGCATCTTAAGGAATATCAACGGAAGAATAATCTAACAATTGTTGCTATTTTACATGATTTGAATACAGCGGCACTATTTGCAGACAAGATTGGATTATTAAGCAGAGGAAAATTAGTTGAGACAGGTGAACTATCTATTTTACAAAATGAAGAACAGCTGAGAGACGTATATGAAGTCGCGATTAAAAACAATTATCATCCCATTATTCCAAAACCGCAAATTTCTGTAGTACCTAATCAAGAAGAACAGCAGAATCTAGGTCTAGAGTATGAATTAAAGAAAACGGATCGATATATCCATCTGGCATTTAACAATCCACTACGAACAATATCAAACGGTGTACTAGGCGAAGGTTTGCAGTGGTGCAAGAACTTTTGTAATTTTAATGTGCGAAAAGATTATAATGGTTCATATCCTAAAGGGGATATCATTAGCTGGCTAAGACAAGAGGAAATCTCAGAGTATGATACGGTGGGAATGATGACAGCGGTTAACTTGAAAGATATGAGTATCGTTCAAGCGGAATACGAAGGGGTTAAGATTCTAGCAGTCATAACAGCAGGAGTTGGAAATGCTGTTGATATTACAGAAAAAGCCGTTGTTGATGCAAGTTTTCAAATCGGAACAGTAAATATCATGGTCTTTATTGATGCTCATTTAACTGATGGTGCTTTAGTAAATGCTGTTCAATCTGCTACAGAGGCAAAAACGAAAGCCTTTATTGATTTACATATTAAAGATGCTGTAACTGGTACCTTTGCTACAGGTACATCGACAGATTGCATACTCATTGCTGCTACACAAAGAGGTGAACCAACACCATATGCAGGATCGGGAACAGTGATTGGTAAAGGAATTGGTTTAACAGTTTATAAAACGTTGATGGAAGCTTTAAGAAAATATGAGAAACGAAGTGAAAAGCAACTATGAATTTCTTTGATTTTCACTATTATATGATAATAGGGGCGATTATTTTAGATTTATTAATCGGCGATCCTAGATGGATTCCCCATCCGGTTATCATCATCGGAAAGTGTATAAGTTTCTTCGAAAAGATCTGGAATAACGGGAAGTTGCGAAGGATGAAAGGGATATTATTAACTTTGATGATTGTTGGTGGGACTTTTCTTTGCGTTTACATCCTTCTTTATGCCATCAATTTCATCCATCCATTCGTTAAGGTAATCGTTGAAATCTATCTCATTTCGACAACGATTGCGATGAATGGATTACATAAAGCAGGGAAAGAAGTGGCGAGGCCTTTGTTGAAGGGCGACCTTGTTTTAGCTCGAAAAAAGCTAGGCTACATCGTTGGCCGTGACACAGAAGAACTGCCACCTCACGAAGTGGTTCGTGGCACGGTTGAAACGATTGCTGAAAATACGGTTGATGCGATCATCGCTCCGCTCTGCTGGGCACTTATAGGTGGAGCGCCAATGGCAATGGCTTATCGAGCAGCAAACACATTAGATTCGATGGTCGGTTATAAAAATGAAAAATATGAACAGTTTGGTTGGGCTTCAGCAAGATTTGATGATGTTGTTAATTGGATACCAGCACGGTTAACTGCCACCTTAATGTGGCTTTTCTCGTGGTTCGTTCCTAAATCTCAGAAGTGGAATGCACTTGTTGTAATCGTTCGTGATGCTAAGAAGCACCCAAGTCCTAATAGTGGATGGCCGGAAGCGATGATTGCAGGGTTGTTAGGCATTGTTTTAGGAGGAATGAATAAGTACCAAGGAGTCGTCTCCTACCGAGCGGAGATGGGGAATCCTTATCGAAGGCTTGAACCTACTGATATTCGAAAAACGATTATTTACATGCATGGTGCTTGGATGATGTTTGTTTTACTACTTTTCCTATGTGCTACTAATCTTTAGAAAAGAAAGGCGTGATAGAAATGAACTGGCCAGAGCATGGGGGACAACCTAAGAGGATTTTTGAATTGAATGGAATCAAAAACGATGATCGATACTTTGACTTTAGTGCAAATATTAATCCTCTTGGTCCGCCACCAGTGTTAAAAGAACATTTAGTTGAAGCGTATAATCAATTAGAAAGGTATCCTGATCCAGACTATCGAGAAGCTACGAAGTTAGTTGCTGTACATGAAGGTCTAGTGCAAGAACAAGTACTTTTAACAAATGGAGGATCTGAAGCAATCTTCCTCGTTGCACAACAGTTTATAGGGAAAAAAGCATTAATTATTGAACCAACATTCTCTGAATATGAACGGGCTTGCCAAGTGTATAATTTATCAGTTACTCATCTTTCTCTTCAGCTTGAACATAATTTTTCATTTCCGCTTGAAAAAGTTTTACACAAAATCGAAAAGGTAGATGTCGTATTTTTATGCCGTCCAAATAATCCGACAGGAACTGTTATCGATTTAGAAGATATTAAAGCTTTGTTGAATAAAGGTGTCGAGTGTCAAACGACGATCGTTGTTGATGAGGCATTTATTCACTTTTTACCATCACAAATCACTGACTTAGCGTTTTTAATAGATACATATTCTAATTTAATTCTACTTAGGTCATTGACAAAAATTTATGCGATTCCAAGTTTACGACTAGGCTATATGATCGCTAGACCAGAGATGATTACAAGATTGAAGAGAAACCAGATTCCTTGGAGTGTAAATGGAATCGTTACTGCATTATTGCCGAATTTATTTACACAGGAATTGTTTATAGATGGAACGAAAGCTTGGTTGCAAAGACAGTTGAAAGTTTTGACATCTGAACTTTCAAGATTAGGATTTTTTTATTCCCCAACACTAGTTAACTTTTACTTATTAAGGGACCAGCATGCAGATAGTGAGCAACTGTTTCGCTACTTATTAAAGAATAAAATTATTCCACGCCATACCCATAACTTTAAAGGGCTTGATGGCCACTATTTACGTTTTGCTGTTCGTAGCGAAGATGAAAATAGCTATTTACTTAAAACGCTAAGTAGGTGGAGAGAAAAAACATGGTAACGTTTATCTCCGGAGGTGCTCGTTCAGGAAAAAGTTCTTTTGCTGAGAAATATGCTCTTCAATTTATACATGGTCTCAATGAAAAATCTTTACTATATTTAGCCACAGCAGAACGTACAGATCTTGAAATGGAACAAAGAATTGCTCGGCATATTAGAGAACGTGAATCGATTTGGCATACAATTGAAGCCCCGCTACATATAACAAACGTATTACAAAATGTAAACGGACAGGAAGTCATTTTATTGGATTGCCTAACTATTTGGTTAAATAACATGATGTACAAGGAGAAAGCTGATTTACCTTTGATGATGAGCGAAGTTTCAAACTGGTTCCGACTATCGGAGAAAAATCAACTGGAATTGATTATTGTATCAAATGATGTTAACGAAGGCATACCAAATGATAACTTATTTGTCCATCAATACATCTATAATCTAGAAAAGGTGCACAATCTTATTACATCTAAGGCAGACTCAGTTTATCAGGTTGTCGCAGGAATTCCGATTAAATGGAAAGGTTGATCAGCATGAAGCATTTCGTTCAAGGTTTAATTTTAGCGATGCAGTTTTTAACCCGTATCCCTATTCCTATTGCATGTCCGTGGGAAAGGCAATCAATTAAAGGAGCACTTTCATCGTTTGGAATTGTCGGTTTAATCATTGGAGGTATATTGGCTCTGACCCTTTCGATTACAGACACAGTATTTCCTGAATGGATGAGCGCACTTCTTATCGTAACGCTATGGGTGTTTTTAACAGGAGGGTTACATCTAGATGGCTTAATGGATGTGGCAGACGCAGTTGGCTCAAATGCTCCACTAGAGAAGAAGCTTGTCATCATGAAAGATCCACAAGTAGGGAGCTTTGCGGTACTTACTGCCATTTTCCATCTTGTATGGAAAGTAGCTTTTATCTATGGGTTTCTTACTTACCCTGATATGGAGCTTCAACTGTTACTATTCTGTGTCATCTTAATCCCTGCATGTAGCCGATTAATCCCACTTTTTTTACTTTATTATGTACCAGTAATGAAGCAGGAAGGACTTGCCTACCAATGGAAGCAGCATATTTCAGTTCGTGAGGTTTTTATAGGGACAGCAATTGTCTTCATCTATACACTCCTTTATCCATACATGTTCTTGATCTTCTTATCTTACTTCGTATACTTCTTTTTCATTCGTATCTGGATTTTGAAAAATTTTAAGGGGATTAATGGTGATATTCTAGGTGCATCAATCGAAGGAGGGGAATTATGGGGACTCTTCATACTATGGATGTATACTTGGTTCGTCATGGGGTAACAAGATGGAACATCGAAAAACGATACATGGGCCATTCGAATGAACCATTGATTGATCAGGAGCTTCACATGTTAAATCCATTGCGAAGCACTCTTGAGATGATCTCTTTTGATTTTTGTTATAGTAGTGATCTGAAGCGGTGCATAGACACATTCAAGTATTTACTTCCAAATGAACTCGTTTGTTTAGATTTTAGATTAAGGGAACTACACTTTGGTGATTGGGAAGGCTTGACCTATGACAATCTTAAAAGTGATAAAAACTATCAAGAGTGGTTAAGTGATTGGAAGGAGAAAGCACCACCAAATGGGGAATCGTTTATACAGTTTAATGGTAGAATTAGCACTTTTCTTGCAGAACTACATACTCAAAATCATTTAACATCTATTAATAGCAATGTACTTATTGTAACTCATGGAGGAGTAATCCGTTCAATTATGAAAAGCTTTAATTTAACAAACACATTTTGGGAGCTTCATGTTCAACATGGAACAGCATATCGTTTGTCACTTCAACAACAAAGGGGGAAATGGATTTGCAACTCGTGGTCGGTGGTGCCTATTCTGGAAAAAGAAAATTAGTGCGGGAACAATATGATGAAATAACATGGCACAGTGCTTATGATGAAGATCAGTTAACGAACTGGAAGGTTAAATTTACTTCAAGCTCGATGCTCGTTTTAGAAGGTTGGGAAAAATGGATACAGCATGAATTGTCTTCAAATTCTACACTTGATGAAGTGAGAGTTTCCTTTTATGGATTGATTGATGAAATATGTGAGCTAGAGAAGATGCACGGAAAGCGTGTTATTTTCATCATTTTGGAGATGGGCAGAGGCATTGTACCAATGAATGAAGAAGATAGGAACTTGCGAGATGTATCTGGCTGGATTCTACAGTATGCAACGAATAAGGCTGATACCGTCCAATATTGTTGGCATGGTTTATCTAAAACAATTAAATAGATAGGGTTTTTATCCCGTATTAACTTATAACGAAAGAAAATCCTCACTCTAAATCCAGTAGGGTGGGGATTTTCTAATGACATGTCTCAATTTAAGATAACGTATGAAATGTAATCTCAGGGCGACTTCCAACGCGAATATTTACCCCAGTCTGACCAAGTCCTTCACTAATGTAAAACGGTTTTCCATTGTGATAGTGTAACCCCTTTACCATCTTCATTCGAACCAGTTTCCCCATTTTGATTAGGTGGTATGGCTTTGGCCAATGAATTTGTCCACCGTGAAAATGACCTGATAATAGGTAATCAAAATGGAAGTCCTTCATTTCTAATACGATATTTGGGTCATGTGTTAATACTAAATTATAACCTTCTTCTAATCCTTTATAAGAATGAAGTAGATTGCTTCGTTTCGTACTAAAATCGTCAATGCCAATAATATTTAGTTTTTTTCCGTCGACATCAAGTGTTAGATGCTCATTTTGTAATGTTTTACATCCATTTTTCTCCAATGTTTCCTTTAATCGTTGAAAGTTAGTACCTTTTAAAACGTAATCGTGATTTCCGAAAACTGCATACATTCCTAATCTAGGTTTGATATTTTTTAAGACTTCTAGATACGGGATTAGTTTAGGGATGCTTCGTTTGCGATCTAAAAAATCACCGGTTAATGCAATTAAGTCGATTTGTTGTTTTTCTATCATTTTTTGAAGCATTCGAGGTGAAATTGAGATATTTTCTAAGTGCAAATCCGAAAGATGAAGAATGTTCAGTTGTTTATTTGCGAATTTTATTTCAGTTTCTGAGAGCGATATATTATTTATTGCAACATCTTTTGTATTTTTGTTAGCTTTATATAATAAGAAAACAATTGAGATTAATAATAAAATTAATAGAATCAATAATATCCCCCCTATATAAAAAAGTATAATAGGAGAGTTGTTTCAAACATAGTGGGAAGTAATGGGTTAATTTATCTGAGTAGTAATTCCTCCCCCCCCTTTTTTTCGTGGTTCAAAAAAGGGGGGCTAATAAAATCTAAGGTAAGTACACTATACAATTTGTCGTGAATAGATAGATGTTAATTGGTTGAAGAATCGCATGATATATATTAGTCGCTATCAATATTTCTACTATAAATGTTCTTTAATTTTTCTTTAGAAATGAATAAATAATTAGTGTCAGGTATTTTTGAGAATTGTGGTTGTTCTTTAGACAACAGAAAAAGAGGAATATGTGTCATTTTTTTGTAAAATCTATAAAGTTGATTGGAAGGAAGATACGTTTCAAAGCCAAGCTTTTCTACTCCTTTATGCAACATCGATATACCGATTGCTCCTTTAATTTCATGTTTTCGATTATGGTTATGAATAAATTCTGCAAGAAGAGGCAAGGACATATGTACTTTTCGGAAAATGATTCTACCCCTTTTAACAGAGCTAGAGACAGTTTTTAATTCACTTAAAAGCTGGATATTGTGTAAATGAATTTTTACTAACTTATCGTTTTTCTTTATTAATGTTCCGTCATTTAAGAGAACATCTCTGCCTTTATATGTCGTTAGTCGTACTCGGAAAATTCCAATATGCTCTAATCTGGTTAATGAATAATAGAAAGGATCAAGTATTTTCCAAAATGTAAGAAGATAGCTACGCATATTTCTAACCTCCCTTAAATGTAAAGTTATTTTGTCATAAATACGTTGAAAATATAATGGTGAAAAATAGGGAAATTGGCCGTATTCATCCCATGATGAATGCTACATGATTATGTGTTATTCCCTTATCACGAATGAATAACAATATGCTCTTTTCTAAATACTAAAATTGAATGCAATTTAAGGAGGGATATCGAATGACCGATGAAAATCGATCTGTCGTTGAGCAAGTAAGTAATCGTGTGAAACGTGGAGTTGAAGCAACAAGTGACGTAGCGATTAATTCAATCGATGCTGTTGAAGATACAGGTAAAGCAGTAGTTGATCGAATTTCCAATGCAGTAAAGGATATGACTGAAAAGTAATTGTTTGATGTGTATCTGAAAAAAAGAAACGGAATGATGAGAGTTAATAATCGAGTAAGGATAATTCGCCCTTACTCGATTTCAATTGGAATCAAATTGAGTATAGGAGTTTTACTACTTGTACAAAAAAAATGTAAGATTTTCATCTGTGTCAAGTGTTGCCAGTAATACATCATTTACATTTACGTTATAGGTGTTTTTTAGTGTATTTACGATCCATTGCTCGTCCTTGCCAAACTGTTTTAATTCATGTTGATCAATTTTCCGTTCTTTAATAATTGTTCTCGGTAAAGTAAAAGGTTTGGTTGGTAATGCTACATCAGCTGGTGTTATTGGCTGATTTTTGGGATTTAAAAAGAGTGAAATGGTTCCCCCGGGCTCCCACAATGCAAGCGCTACTTTTTGGATTGATTCCGTTTTTTCTTTTCGTAATTCAGATAAAAGGATATCAACTGTAATCCTAGCTTTATGTAAATTTTTATAATTTATTTGGCCGTTTTCTATAAGTGTGATTGGGGATGGATCAAAGATTTTACGTAATAATTGCCACCTTAAGCTCAATAACACACAAGCGACGTATAAAATGATTAAAATACTCATCGTTATCATTGACCCTTTTAATCCTAATCCCTCATCAGATAAAGGATGGGCAATAATGTTTCCAATTAATAACGCTATGACAAAGTCTAGAAATCTTAACTGCGAAATCGACCGCTGTCCCATAGCTTTTGCGATTATTAGTAGAAAGAAAAAGCCAACAATTGCTCTTAATGCCCACTGTATAGAGGTCAATGAATCTTGGCCAGCAAAGAAATCCATAAGTTCACGTCCTTGTTTCAATATTTCCTTCTTTTCTCTTTCTTTCGTATTATCATTCTGTCCCTTTTGAAAATTGATATGTATCATAGGAAGGAGAAAGAAATAGTAGATGATATGGAATACCCGGTGCATAGAAGTGGTTATAGGTGATACCAATGAACTAGTATGAAAAGTGAGTAACAATGACATGTAAAATACAAATCAATATGCTATAGTTAATAAGCCTTTAAATGATTTATGGTATTAATTTAAGAAAAGAGACGTGATTACCTTGCCTGATTTTTTACAACTTGGAATTCGAAAAGAAATTAATCATACATTAAAGTCTTTAGGACTTCAAACACCTACGCCAATCCAGGAAAAGACAATTCCAACTGTCTTATTAGGAAAGGACGTTATTGCCCAAGCACAAACGGGAACAGGGAAGACGCTCGCTTTTGTCCTCCCAATTTTAGAAAAGATTGATGCGAGCAACGCTGAAATTCAAGCACTAATCTTAACGCCAACACGAGAATTAGCTCAACAAATCTCAAAAGAAATAAAGAAAATGATTGAGAATCTAGAAGGCGTTAATGTGTTAGCCGTCTATGGCGGGCAGGATGTAGCGCATCAATTAAAAAAGTTAAAAGGTGCACAGCATATTGTCGTTGCAACCCCTGGTCGTTTATTGGATCATATTCGTCGGCAAACAATCGATCTTTCGACTGTTCAAATGCTTGTTTTAGATGAAGCGGATCAAATGTTACATATGGGCTTTCTTCCAGAGGTAGACGACATTATTTATGAAACACTATCTACGCGCCAAACAATGCTATTTTCTGCTACTATGCCAAGTGAAATAAAAACTCTTGCTAAAAAATATATGAGTGAACCAGAGAATATCCAAGTAAGGGCGAAAAGAATAACAGTAGATGAGATCAAACAAGTTGTTATTGAAACGACTGATCGAAGAAAACAGGCAACTTTATTGCATTTATTACAAGAGCATCGGCCATTTTTAGGGATTATTTTTTGCCGAACGAAGATCCGTGCAAAAAAACTACAAGAAGCATTAATCGCTAATGGCTATGAATCAGACGAATTACATGGTGATTTAACACAAGCGAAACGGGAAAAGGCAATGAAGCGATTCCGTGAAGCAAAAATTCAGTTTTTAGTAGCGACTGACGTTGCGGCGAGAGGTCTCGATGTAGAGGGTGTAACACATGTATTTAACTATGACATTCCACATGATGTTGAAAGTTATGTGCACCGTATTGGGCGAACAGGACGTGCAGGCGGAGACGGTGTAGCATTTACATTAGTCGCTCCAAAAGATCTGGATTTCCTACGAATGATTGAAAAAGGGATTAATCAAACTCTTGAAAAACAAGTAATAAAAGGGATTAGCATACCTGATCGTGAGGATTATGACAAAGAGCGAAGAGAACAATTGAAAAAAGCAAATCGTTCGTCTAGTAAGGAAAGAGATAGAAGGAAAGGGACTGATTCGTCTACAAGAAGTAAAACATCGGTTCAAGGAATGAAAGGCAAGTCAACTTCTTCCTCAAGTGGTAGAAGAAGAACTCGATAAAGCGAGACTTTCATCAGTGGGGTTTTCTTTATCACCACTGATGGATAGCGAGACTTACCTTAGCTTTTACGGGCAGTTTTCCCCCACCTTCGCTTCTTTGATTATTCAAGCTTAGAGGTGGGGGGATTACTGCCCGTTAATGCGGGATAAAATAAAGAAAAAGAGAGGATGTCAACGAATTTTCGATATGACATCCTCTCTTTTTACTTTTGCAAATCCTTCTTTGTCTTTTCACTTCTTATGGAGATAGCTTGTGAAAATTCTGTATCCTGTTTTTTGTTATTTGGATATTTGTTTTTACGTTCACGGTTATCATTACGGTTTGTCAGTTTTTAGCCCTCCTCGAAGTAGTCTCAAAACTAATATACCCAAAAGTATTGTTCTTTAGTTAAATGTTAATAATCAATTTTTCAGGTAACAATCCTTAACTAAAATCCACCTTCACCTGGAGTAAATGGTAAACTGAATTTTTTTTCTACAGCACGGAGTCTTTGGTTTAAACGATTGAGCCGACGAGTATGTTGTTCAACTCTCTCATTTAATCGATTGATTTCTCGATTTTGACGAATTAGTTCTTCATTTTGTCTTTTTAATTCATTATTAAGTCTTGTTAATTCTTTTGTTTGTCGTTCAGTTTGTCGTTCGAGTGCAGTTACTCTTCTTTCAAGTGCTGGCGGCTGCCTATAGGAATCAAAAGCTTCTGGCTGTTGCATATACGGATTAGTTTGATAATTCGTATAAGGGTTTTCTTGCTGGGGGATATACTGATAATAATAACCATATGGATTCATGAAGGAAACTCTCCTTTATTTTGTTATAGGAAACTATAAAATTCTTGTACTGTGGATAAGCGCATGACATCCAGCTCCAGTGCCTAGCCCCTCTTGGGTCTAAGCTTGAGGCTAATCAAGGTTGCTTGCGCTTTTCTTTATATATGTATGTAGGTTAGTGCGGAGTGTTACAGAACTTAAAACAAAGGAAGCCTATTCCTTTAGGTGTGGGAGGAATTTGCGGTTTTTTATATTTTCCTCCTAAAAAGGTACAATTAATAAAGTTATAGTGCTAGTACAATAATGAACTGCATAAAACTCCCCTTTTTTATGCAGTTGCCAGGCTTCTTCAGAGGCCAAAAATGTTGATCCATCAACGTTGTATAAAATCCTGCATAAACCATAAAAAACGGACAAGAGCCAAACCCTTGCTACGACTGGGTTTGGCTCTTTGTCTCACTTCCGGAAATTACAATTATGTTAACTAGACTTGTATATGATATGCAATCTATTCTGAATGGTTGATGCAGAAAATCGACTGGTGAATAAACTGTATGATTGACAGATGAAAAGGAGGTGTTAATTTTATGACAAAGTGTTTAGAATGTGGGGAAACCTCTTGCTGTTATGGAAATACTAGTTCAAATCGAATCAACAACAACCCCGTTAATACCAATACCTTTAATCCAATGATAAATAAAATGACCTTAAGAATGAGAGGAGAATAGGAATTGGCTGAGGTAAATATTTCCAATACTAAAGATGCAATATTACTTGCGGCAATGTGTTTCCAGACATATGAACTTTTTGAAAAGGAGAAGCTTATCTTACCAAAAGGCTTTAAACTTCGATATACCATTCGTGCTTTTGCTGACGTAGAGAATCCTACGGAATTAGTATTCGGCTTTATTGCCGAGTCAAAAGATCAAATCATTATAGCCTTTAGAGGATACGCTGCATATCCTGCAGATCTTTTAGCATCCTATGACATATTTCAAGTTCCCTATCCTTTTGTTAGAAATGGGGGGAAAACCTCACGTGGATTTACATGTCTTTATCAATCCACAAGAAACAATTTAATCAGACAATTAAACAAACTATCTGCATCAAAAAAGCTGTTTGTTACCGGACACAACTACGGAGGAGCTTTGGCAACGTTAGCTGCTTTAGATATTGCAGTGAACACCGGGTTTGAGAATCCTTTCGTGTATACGTATGGCAGTCCGCGTATCGGAGACCCTGTCTTTGCTTCCCGATTCAACCAAGTGGTAAAAAATAGTATACGAATTGTAAATATTCATGACTCTTTTCCTACTTTCCCGGATAAAGAGTACCCACCTCCTTTTACGGAGGAAGGATTATACTATCAACATGTAAAAACAAAGTATCCAATCTCTTTTCAGTTAAATAATACGCCTCGTAATGATGAGATTGGCTGCTATTTTAAATACCTCAGCAAAATGAATCCTGATTTTTCCAAAGCATTATGCGATGAAAATCCGGGTTTTTGTCCCAATACCGAAATGTGTGTTCCGTTTCGAGGAACATGCAAGCGTCTGAAGTCTTGAATATAAGAAAGGAGTCACATATATGGATAGCTCAGGCATAGATGTTATTTATAATAGTGAAGATGCGATATTGCTTTCGGCCATGATCTATCAGTCATACCAACTCTTTGAAACGGAACCACTTGTCTTGCCAAAAGGATATAGCCTCCGATATACCATACGAGCTCTTGCTGGTGTCGAGGAGCCGGAAGCTGAAGTATTTGGTTTTATTGCCGAGTCACAAGATACAATCATTGTAGCTTTTAGAGGAACCCGCACATTTAAGGACAATGAGTCGGACCAAGACTTGTATCAAGTACCATATCCGTTTGTCAGAAATACAGGAAAAACCCATCGCGGATTTACCTGTATTTATCAATCGGCAAGAAACGACTTGATCAAAGCTTTAAACAAGCTTTCCAGATCGAAAAGACTATTTGTCGCTGGCCACAGTTTAGGAGGAGCTTTAGCCGTATTAGCTGCTTTTGATTTTGCGGTAAACACCAGGTTTAAAAATCCTTTCGTGTATACGTATGGCAGTCCGCGTGTCGGAGACCCTGTCTTTGCTTCCCGATTCAACCAAACGGTAAAGAAAAGTATTCGTATTTTCAATGTCCATGACATTATTCCTACTTTACCGGCTCAAGCGTATCCTCCTCCGTTTACAAAGAAAGGATTATACTATCGGCATGTACACAAGAAGTATCCTGTCTCTTTCCAGCTGAACAGTTTACCTGTTCGCAATCATGAGATTGTCTGCTATTTTAAAAAACTCAGCCAACAGAATCCTGATTTTACCAAAGTATTATGTGCTAAAAACCCAGGTTTTTGTCCCGATACGGGATTATGTGTTCCATTTATAGGAACATGCTAGTGAATAGATAAATGGTTATTGAAAACCCCTTAGATTCTATTAAAATCTGTGATGCACCCCAAAAGTTAGAGTTGAAAATCTAACCTTTGGGGTGTTTATTTATGACTAAATATAGTGATGAATTTAAGATTATGGTAGTTCGAGAATATCAAGAAGGAGAGCTTGGATATCA
>NZ_JAIQUM010000026.1 GCF_020075705.1 Metabacillus rhizolycopersici
CTTAGTGAAAAAGAATAAGAAAGAAAAGGAAAAAGGCAATTTGCCGTCTAAAAAGCAGACAGCAAATTGCCTTTTTGTATTGAAAAGAAATTAAAAGAATAAAAAACGTAAGTTTTTCAGTGGCCTCACAATTCATAAGGTCGTTTTATTCATGCGTAACAAATGCATTGTTACGCTCATCCCATCGGTAAATGGATAATAAATGATGTATTTTGATCGTTTGATTCACAATGAATCATGCCCTTATGCTTTTCGATAAGTGTTTTACATACGTAAAGGCCAATGCCTGTCCCTAAACTTTTTGTCGTATAAAAGGGTTCAAAAATAGCCTCTTTCATTTCTTCAGGAATTTTTGGTCCATTATTGGAGATCGTAAAAACAATTGAATGTTGTTTATTTTCACAAGTAATTGCTAATTTTTTATTCGATGCATTGTGTTTTAAAGCATCGATTGAGTTTAATATAATATTAACCAATACTTGTTTTATTTCATCTTTTACTGCGATAATTTTACACGTCGAGTCAACCGTTGTTTTCACATCGACATCACCATCAACAATACTAGGATAGAGAAATGTTAGTATTTCTGATAGTAGGTCTTCCATTTCAATTTCTTCTTCTTTATCTACAACCTCAAGCCTAGACGCATGTAAGAATTGTGTTATGCGAAATTTTAACTGATCAAGTTCATGCTCAATGGTGTCCAGGTATTTAAGCGACGGGTATTCCGTTTTTAAAAGTTTAACAAAGCCAATAACAGATGTAAGAGGATTCCTAAACTCATGAACAAAGCTTGAGGACATTTGACCAAGAAGAGATAAACGATCATTGTGAGATTGATTGATAAACAACATCTTCTTCTTTAATTCTAAATCTTTTAGCTCCGTATATCTTGTGACTGCATGGTAACAATACAAGTCAAAATGATGATGAATTTTATCAATTATTGGTTGTAAATCAATCATTGATATCCCAGACTTGTAGATCGATTTAATGGTTGTACTTCTACCTGAATTCACATTGTAGACAAATTCCCCGATATTGCCGTTACTTTCAACCCGCTCTTTTGCCACCTTATAAGCAAGCTTTTTCACTTCTACGCCGATTTCCGGGTGCGTAATTAACCTTTTAACCAATAAATACATCGTATACCCATTTTCCCTTACACGGTCTTTGTTTATATCTTTTTCATGGACGATGACACTTTCTAGCCATAATCTAAGAAATTCTTCTCCATTTTCGTCAAGATATTGAATTAATCTTTCTTCCGTAGAAATCATTGATTTAGACGAAAAATCCACAAACACCACCGCTTTCGTTATTTCAAGTTATGATTAAAAATATAATTAGACAAAAATCGATAAAATTCTCTCTATTTTTTAAATTTTCTGTCGTTTATATTTCTTAGTATATAGTAAATAACAAATAAGTGTAAATTAGGTGTTTTATCCATTTTAAAACAATCCCAAGAAAGGCGTAAGCGCCTTAATCAGCCTCAGGCATAGCATAAGACGCTTGCGCTGGACAATTCTCGAAGCCTAAACTTATAAATTCTGATATTACAAGAAAGAGCTTTTAGCCATTGTTTTTTCTACCCGTTTACGATAAAAGTGCTAGAATTCATTTCAATCCTAACACTTCATCTTTCAAGCAACCCATATTTTTTTCTGAAACGTTGTAAAATCTTGATCCAACTGCTCGCAAAAATAAGTAAGAAAAATACGTTAGATAATGCATGGGCTAAATCAAAATAAAGACTTGCCCCATAATATGTCATAATCGTCGCAAGTTCTACTTGTTCATCTAAGCTGACAAAGTACCAGAGGTTCATCACCCATCCAAATAAGATGCCTGTCATAAATCCAAACATAATTCTCCCGTATGAACGTTTCATCATCCACGTATTCCGCAATAATCCTGCACTTAACCCGATCATTCCCCACGCATACATTTGCCAAGGTGTCCATGGTCCTTGTCCTAAGAATAAATTTGATACTAAAGCCGCAAGAGCCCCCACGACAAATCCACTTTCTGCGCCAAATGCGATGCCTGTAACGATAATCACAAAGGTTGTTGGTTGCACACTAGGGATCGATGCAAAAGGAACACGACTAACTGCAGCAATTGCCGCTAATACCGCTAGCATAACAAGTTCTCTTCCAGCGACCTTTCGACGCTCAAATCGAATGATAAAGGGTAGAAAGGTAAACATCATAAAGAGAAAACTTACAATGAGATAATGTTGTTCCACAATGAATGTAGCAGCAATGAGCATGACACTAATAACAATGATGATCGCTATGAGAATTACTCGTGAATGCGCCAAGAAGTACGAGCCTCCTCTACTGTTAATACATCGGGAACATTGCTCCCTCTCGTCATTCGATTGATAACTGTTGTATAAAACGCATTTCCTTGGAAAAAACTTTTTGATGGTGCTTCAACTGTGATTGCCCCTTGGAACATCATCGCACATCTTGTTGCGTATTTTGCTGCAAACTCAATATCATGTGTCACCATAACAATCGTTACCCCTTGCTCTTGTAGTGATGTTAATAATTCCCCAAACCGCTCTTTTGCTTCGGGGTCAAGACCCTTCGTCGGCTCATCAACTAAAAGAAGCTTTGGATTTGGGAGTAAGACTCCCGCAAGTGCAGCCTTTTGCATTTCACCACCACTCACATCATAAGGGTGTCGATTCTTTAGTTCCTCTATTTGAAAGAGTGTTAACAGCTCATCCATTCTTTTTTGACCCGTTTCCATTTGATGAAAATGAATGATTTCGCTCAATTCAGCTTCAATTGAATCTTGGATAAAAAACAACTTTGGATTTTGAGGAAGGTATCCAATCTCTGTCGGCTGTTGTCTCTTTACCTTCTTTCCTTTATAAATAACCGCACCTCGTTGCACCTTTTCAAGACCCGCCATGATTTTTAATAACGTTGATTTACCAGTTCCATTCGCACCAACAATCGAAAGCCATTCCCCCTCATAGACAGTTAATGATAGAGCGTTTAAAATTTTATTCGTGTCTTTTGAGTATTGGAAATCAATCTGTTTTAACTTTAAAAGCTCTTCATGATAATTGGAATCTGTTTGGACCTGATTCATCGCCTCGATTCGATGATGTTTCAACCAATTCTTTCCCTCTTTCACCGATAATGGAATGTCCTCACTTTTCATATTAGCTGTATGTTCGATATATAATCGTGCAGGGCTTGGTAAATAACGATACATGGGATGATTCGGATTAAGTCCAAGTGTATGAATAACACGACGAGGAGAATCAAAGGCAATCATCTCCCCCTTATCTAAAACAATCGCTTGATCTGCTATCCCAAAGAGTTCCTCTAATCGATGCTCGGCAATGATAACTGTGATGCCAAATTCTTCATTCATCGTCTGCAGCATACCAATAAACTCCCTTGCTGCGACTGGGTCTAGCTGTGCCGTTGGTTCGTCTAGCAACAATAGTTTTGGCTCTAATAATAACACCGAAGCTAGGTTGACTAATTGTTTTTGGCCCCCTGATAGCTCATGCGTTTCTCGTTCAAGCAATCCCTCTAAACCAAAGAAGTGAACAATTTCTGCCACACGCTTTCTCATCTCTTCTGTCGATGCACCCATATTTTCCATCCCAAATATAAGCTCTTCTAACACATTATCCATTACGATTTGATTTTCTGGATCTTGGAAAACCATCCCGATATCCTTTGCTATTTGTTCTTTAGACGCACTAGAGAGTGGTTGATTTCCAAGCAAGAATTCTCCTGAAAGGCGACCATGTGGAGCAATTTCTCGTTTCATTAATCTTAATAGTGTTGACTTTCCACTACCTGAAGGACCACAAAGAACGATGAACTCTCCTTGTTCAATCGTAAAAGAAACGTCCTTAAGCACACGATTTTGTTCTTCTGGGTATAAAAAGCTTATTTGCTTCGCTTCCAAAAATGCCACCGTACAGCCTCCCTTCCTTCAATGATAAGCGGGGAACCGATAAACAACATAAAAATAAATAAGTAAAACCATTCTCTTCCTTGAATAGACATGGTTTCTAACATTGGATACACACTTAACACACCATCACCTAACCACCAGCCAGCTAGTCCGATTGCAGCAATGACTATCATATAAATGATTGCTAACCAATCCCAGGGAACCATCTTATATGGAGTATATTTGCTTCTTTTCTTAATTCCATACCCTCTTGCCGCCATTGAGTCAGCTGTTTGAATAGCCTCCTCAAGAGACCATGTTAATAAAATTTGAATTAGTAATATGCCATTTTTAGCTCTAGACTTTAGTTTACCCTCTGTGACCGTAAGTCCTTTTCCTTTTTGCACTGTTTCGATTTCCCTTAACCTTCTTCTTAAAAGGGGAACAAATCTCATCGAAAGCATCGTTAGCAACGCCCACTGTGGTAGCCAGCGTGAAAATAAAAACAAAAATCTGTCCGCCGTGATGACAAGACTATAAGTTGTGAATAAAGCCATAATCGAAAAAATTGATAACGCCAAAATGATACCTTGAATGATAGCCTCGAGCATAATTGGGTTATTGTGCACATAAAACAAAATATGTGTTCCACGGTGATTGGTCAATGGATTCATTATGAGAAAAAGGACAGATAAGAAAACTAACATCATGAACCACCTTTTTAACGTTTTTCCTTGATCGAGCTGATAATTAAATAGAATAAGTAAAATCGCCCCAACAAGCAAAAACACCGGATGCTTATAAAGCATAACCAGTGCTGTTGCCCCAACATAATAGAAAAAACTCACGAAAGGATGAAAGGTATGAATACCTCTAGCCATTAATTAGCATCCTCTTTGTAATCTGTCGTATATATCCACTGAATAGTATCGCCATTTCCAACTTTAATCGCACCTGCGCTTCGATCTATTTTGGCACCATTTCTTTTCGCTTCCCATCCGCTTTGCGGTCCGCGATCAAATTCATATAAATTATTGATTCCTTCCACATATGCTCCTGAGCCACTCCCTCTTACACTGATCGGAATTCCCTTTTGTTTTAGAATGTTTAATGTAGCATCTAAAATGGTATTTCCTTCAGATATTTCTACCTTTGTTGAAGAAAGGATTGTGCCTTCACCAACAATTGATACGGTGACAGTTTGTTTTGTTTCTTCTTTCTTCGGCTGTGGTGATGGAGTTTGTTCTTTTACTGTCGCTGGTTGTTTTTCATTAGGCTTCGGTGTAGTAGGTTCCTTAACGACATTTGGTTGTGATTTTTGTGTAGTCGTGGCTGCTTGATTCGGCTCTTTTACTGGCTCTGTTTGTTTTCCATTTGACTTAGTTGTCGTAGATTCTTTTTCAGGGGTTGCATTTGGTTTATTTGCTGATGTGTTTGTGTTTGTATTTGTGTTTTGCTCAGCTGTTTTCTTAGTTGGCTCTTCTACCTGTTTTTCTTCACTATTCCCAGTACCTGATGCTTTTGATTCAATTGCTTTATTTTCTTCGCTTGCACTCGTTGTACGTTCGGAATCAATCGTTTTTTTCTCATCAGCCTTGTTTGGCTCTACTTGTTCCTTCGTCTCTTCAGGTTCCTCTTGTGATTGTTGTTCATCCTTTAAGGCCGTTTTCTCTTCAGTTTGTTCAACTTTTACATCCTCAACAATTGGAACTACTTTATCCTTTTCGCATCCTGTTAAAATCAAAATAACAGAAATAATAGCAAACATCATACCTTTAAGCAATCTCATAACTCAAACCTCCAGTCCTCATATGAATTTCGCATTTTTTGATCTATTTTGTTCTAACATTTGAAAAAAATATACGCTAAAATCGGAAAACGCCCCTCCTATTTGGAAAGGGCATTTCACTTACGCTTTCTTTGCTTGGCGTCTTTGCGTGTAAATAAGCACTGTTGAACCAATTACAAGTAATGTCCCACCAGTTGCTAATAAGTTAAATAACGGTGTTGCTGTGCTCGGTAGTTTATGACCTTCTGATTTAGTTACTACCTTATTTTCATTCGTATTTTCTACTTCATCTTTCACTACCGTATCTGTATTTTGTTGAGCTTCTTCCTTCGTCGGTTTTTCACCTTCATTTTTATCCACTGTTGGTGTTTCATCTTCATTTTCATCCACTGTTGGTGTTTCATCTTTACCATCGATTTGCTCTGGAGTAGGAGCTACTTCAATCATAGGTTTGGTAAATTGATAGATGGAACCTTTATTCGTTAAATAGTTATCATATGAAGCTAATGCGAGCAATGCTTGTGAACTAGCCATCATGTCAGATTCGCCGCCTTGTAAATGAGCAAATCCACCATCATCCTGTTTAAATGTAAGAAGATGTTGAATTAGGTTAACTCCTGATGAAGGTGAATCTAGACTTTCAGCAAATGTGTCAACTGGTTGCTTTGTAAACCGCTCTTCAGTTGGATTAATACCAACAGATGCAAGACCGATGATCACTTGTGCTGTTGTTTCACTTGCGTCACCGCCATTTGAATCATCACTAAAACCACCGTTTTCATCTTGAACACTAGATACCCACGCTACCGCTTGATCAATTGCACCTTGGACCTTTGCTTGTCCTTTATACGGTGCTAGTGCTGTAAGCGCCATTCCAGTAATATCTACACTAGCCTTTGATCCATATAGTGACCAACCACCATTATCAAGTTGTTGATCAAGTAAATAGTTTACTAGACTTTCCCTTGTCCACTTTGCATCATTTGGAACATCATAGTCACCGCTATCTAGTGCTAACAGTGCATAAATGACACCATTATTCCCTTGGTTTGTCATGCGCTCATTTGAGTGAATTTTTTCGATTAAATTGTAGCCAGCAAAGTTCGCCGCATCGATTCCAGCTGCAGATAACGCAAGGACAATGCGCTCGTAATCTGTTACGTTACGATAATTTCCTTCATTCGTGATAATAGACTTTTTTAAGTTATCGATGTATTGTTGCGGTATTTCCTTTCCAGCAGCTTTAATAGCAATTGCTCCGAATTCATCCTTAACACCTTGTTTAGAAATAAATTGTGTCGCTGATTGAATGGCTGTCGCGACTTGTTCTTCCGTGACAGGATCGGCTGCTGGTGGCAGAGTTGGATCAGGCTGTTGTTCATTTTCCCCTTCAGGAGTTTCACCACCCGTGTCAGGAGTTTCACCTTCCTCCTCACCAGTACCATTATCATCATCAGTTGGTGGTGCCCATGATTCGACTGTAAGATTTAAGTGGTCTCCCTCTTTAACAAGATAAGATGAAAGCCCCTCAGTCATATAGTTTTCATTCATATAAGTACTCCAATACTCATACTCACCTAACTTAGCTTCACCAATATTATTTATATATGCCCAATATACTGGATCAATCGCAGCATCTACTTTTACTGCAGCTGTTTTTCCAGCTAATTTTAATGCATCAAACGCACTTGCACCTTTTACAACTTGTACAGTTTCATTAAATATAGAGTGATCAAGTGAATCCATAGCAGAAACCGTAATATTTACCTTTTCAGCAGGATAACTAATAATCTTGAATAGAAGACTATCACCCTTTTCGACCACATAACTTGAAGCACCAACTTGCGCTTCCTCACCATTTATGATAAATCCCCAATAATCATAGCCTTCAGGAGCTACCTCACCTATTCCTCCTATCATTGCACCGAATTGCTCATGGATCGAATAGTCTAGTGCAACCTCTTGTTCTCCCGTTACTTCCTTAAGAATATCAAAGGCTGTTTGTCCTTCTTCTACTTCTACTGCAGTTATTGGTACGATCTTCTTATCATCTTGATCCACAACTGCAATTGTAGCTCCATTCGTTAAGGCAGCAGCATTAATCTGTTGTGGCAGGAAGGAAAGTATTTGGATCATGACCAATACCATAATTGAACTTAATGCAATAAAACGTTGTGTCATATTCCGTTTATTCATCATTGATTACCTCCTATTCATTCAATTTGTTTTGAAAATAAACATAAAAAAACACATCCTAATGTCAGATGTGTGCTTTTCGCCAGGTAAATGAAACCTCTAAACCTTTAGGTAGACCTATGCTAAAAACACCCTCCTATCCTCGTAGTTCATGGTGAATTCCAAAACAGGCAGGTCTCCTGGCTCATGATCAACACTTTTTACAGCCTTCCCGTTAAAAAACAGTGGCATCATGCGAAAAGCTCCCATATACAGTGGCGGGACCGCGCCGGATTTTCACCGGTCTTCCCTTTTTATGATAAATTTCCGTCAATCTATCAACCTATTTTCATCCTATTAAGTTAATGTTTATACTGCTATTATCATAGTCTAGGATAAATGTACTGTCAACAACTGTCATCCTGTAAGAAAAGTACAAGGCGCCTGCTTATTGGCTTGTGACCTCAAGCTGATGGCGCCTTGCGCTGGACAATTCTCGAAGTCAAAACTTATAAATTCTTACACTCTGTAAGCAATGTGATAATCCACCCTTAACGCCTCTTATTTTTACTAATGAAAAAGCATTACCAGGCTGTTATGACCTAGCAATGCTTTTTTAGAGAAGTTTATTTCTATCTAGTCGTTTTACTTTGTTTCACGATGCAAAGTACGTTTTTTCAATCGCGGGCAATATTTCATCAATTCAATTCTGTCGGGATTATTTCGTTTATTTTTCGTTGTAATATAATTTCGATCTCCTGTTTCTGTACAGGCCAATGTAATGTTTACTCTCATCTTTCTTCCTCCTAGTTTATAAAGCGAGACTTCCATCCGTGGGGGTTTTCCTTATTCCCCACGGATGGATAGCGAGACTTATCGGGCTTTTACGGGCAGTTATCCCCCACCTTCGCTTCTTTGTGCTTCATTCAAGCTTAGAGGTGGGGGGATTACTGCCCGTTAATGCGGGATAAATTTTTTCATTTTTTCTAAACAGCCACAGTAAAAGCTGGTAGTGGATCAACTAGTTTTGACCAATCCTGGTCCATTTCTGCATCTGTTAATAAGCAATAATCAAGTGAACTCTCTATTTCTTTACGATTCATCTCAATACCAATCATAACGAGCTCCGTCATCCGATCTCCATATCTCTCATCCCATTTTTTAAGCAATTCAGGTTCGTCTTGCAAAATTTGTTGTTTTTCTTCCTCCGCATAGGTTGCGATCCATTCACCTGCACCTTCGATCATAATCGATGGTCCTGCTTGGGAAAGGAGCCCCGTCATATTATTTCGAGATGCTAACCAAAAGAATCCCTTCGCACGAACAACATCGACTGGCCAATCTTCTAACCAATCCATTAATCTTTGCGGATGAAATGGTCGTCTTCGCTTGTAAACAAAGGATGAAATACCGTACTCTTCTGTTTCCGGTACATGTTCCGTCATGAGCTCTTTGATCCAGCCTGCTGCCTGACTTGCTTTTTCAAAATCAAATAGATGTGTGTCTAAAATTTCATTAAGACTCACCTTTGAAAAAATACTTTCGATCACTTTTGCTTCCGGATTTAATTTTTGGACAACAGCCTTTAATTCTTCCACATCTTCTTTATTAACTAAATCTGTTTTATTCAAGACGATGATATTCGCAAATTCAATTTGATCAATTAACAAATCGACGACTTCTCTCGTATCTGTTAGATCAACAGCTTGCTTCCTATCTAAAAGCGTCTCACCAGAAGCAAAATCATGCCAAAATCGATTTGCATCGACGACCGTAACCATCGCATCAATTTCACATCGTTTTGTAAGATTAATTCCAAGCTCATCGTCAACATATGTAAAAGTTTGAGCTACTGGAACAGGCTCAGAAATACCTGTCGATTCAATGACGATGTAGTCAATATCCCCTTGCTTAACGAGTTTTTCAACTTCCAAAATCAAGTCTTCACGCAACGTACAACAAATACAGCCATTTTGTAGTTCTACTAGCTTTTCTTCTGTTCGAGAAAATCCTCCCTGTTTTATCAGTGATGCATCAATATTTACTTCACTCATATCATTCACAATCACAGCCACTCGTTTGTTTTCCTTGTTGGCTAAAAGATGATTCAATAACGTTGTTTTACCCGATCCTAAATATCCACTTAAAACCGTTACAGGAATCTTTTTGTTTGTCATATTTACCTCTCCGTAAATCAAAATAATTACGATTTAAAAGTTATGCTTTTCGTTACTCCCAACAAAAGACATAACTTAAGCAAATCGTCTACTCATTTATTGATTAGTAACAATTAATCAAATCGTATTCATTACGTTTTATATTGTAAAGGATGTTTCTTAAAAATGCAACCTCCCTTCACAATTTCAATCGATTAGCTTCGTTGTGCATTTTATTATGAAATAACCAAAAGGACTGACTCTATGAAGTCAGTCCTAAGATAGTAACCTATTAAAAATTAACGCGTACAACACGTCCGTTAAATTTTTCGCCCCAATATCCGCTCGTCATATTAGCAATTGCTACACCAGTTGAACTTTGGGAACCAATGAATTTCCCGCCACCGACATAAATACCAACATGTCCATCTTTTTTATACGTATCAAAGAAAACAAGATCTCCAGGTTGCATATTGCTAGTTGATACTTGAGTTCCAGCATGCTTTAGTGAATCCGTAGTGGACCCAACACTTACTCCGATTGTTGAAAATGCCCAATGAACAAATCCAGAACAATCAAATCTACCATTCGCGACATCAGACGCATTTCTTCCGCCACCAAATACATAAACAGAATTACCAATATATTTGTAACCCGCAGAAATAAGATCCTTCACTGAACCATTCGAATTTACAGGTGTTGCTGCAACAGTTGCTGCGCTTTTTTTAGCGTCAGAATTTGTTGTAGTGCTTTTAGTTGAGTTTGATGAACTAGAGTTTGACGCAACATTTTTAGTTGAACTTGATGAACTAGAGTTTGCTTCAACATTTTTAGTTGAACTTGATGAACCAGAATTTGACTCAACATTTTTAGTTGAACTTGATGAGCTACTATTATCTCCACTTGTCGTTTCAACAGCACTAGCTTGTGCACTTTGCGCTTGCTCTATGCTCTGTTTGATACTAGCTTCTTGTGATGCAAGATTACTATCTTTCAAATGCAAGCTATTTTTTGCAGCTAATTTTGCTGATTCCTCACCTTTTAGCTGTTCTTTTAACTGATCATTTTGTTCTTTTTGCTCTAAAGTAAGTGCCTGCATACCTTCCAATTCTGCTTTCATAGTTGTTAAATCTGCAAGTTTTTTTACCTTTGTAGCTTTCGTTTCTTTTATAGCCTTCTCATCTGCTTCATGTTGTTCTAGAAGAGTTTTGTCTGCTTCGACTATTTTCCCGACTGCAATCGCACGGTTTACAAAATCACCGAAACTAGCAGAACCAACTAATACGTCAACATAGTCTAGACTTCCGCCACTTTGTTGATAAGAAATAGCACGCTGCTTTAATATTTCTGTTCTGTTTTTAATTGTCTCTTCTAAAACAGCGATTTCTTCTTCCATTTTACTAATCTCAGTATTCGCAACTTCGATTTCATTTTTTGTTTGGTCCATTTTCTTGTTATTGATTGCAACTGCTTCATCAACACGTTTAATTTGCTCATTTAATTTCGTAATCTCTTCTTGAATCATTTTAACTTCTTGATCAGCATCCTTAATATCTGCTTGAACTTCTGATCGTTGCTCCTGTACTTGGGATAAGCTATTTGATGATTCAGCATGAGCTGAAGGAATTGCAAATGAACTACTTATTCCAATCATGATTGCTAAATTCATGACTATTAGTTTCTTTTTTGACATTCTCTTCCCCTACTTTCTATTCTCATTCAAATATTTTTCTATGTATCTATCGTCATTCTGTTAAACTCGAATTGAAATATTTTTGACTTATTTAGCCACAATTAGTAGTATATCATCATAAAATGACAAGAATATGTAGTTTATATTACAATTTCATTTCAAAAGTAACAAAAGACCCGATTATTCTCTGTTAAAAGTCACTAAGTAAAAGCCTACCACATACTATAGTCTATTTCTAGCACGCAAATGTCTTTGAAAATATTGGGGAATTTTTACTAGAATACTACTTCAGAAATTTTATGAATAAAAGGACAAGTACCAAACCGCTTGTGAAAGTGTGGTATTATTCGACTTTCTTTCATGAGCATATAGGTACTGAAATTTGCCTTCTGCTCGAAGTAAGGAGCAAATAATAATTTGATTGAAGAAAATCGTAGAATGAGATGTTTTGTGATTTTGTCAATTTTTTAAATTAGGTATTTTGTGCGGATTGAACCATATACTCTTCTCTACACTATTTTTCGTACGTATTAAACCAGCTAGTTCATCATTACGGACTAAGAAATGAAGTGTAGCCAATATTTTGAACAAAAAAATAGAATTAGCCACCTACTCGTTCAAGGCTAATTCTAACTTTGCTAAACTCATTTCACAAAGAAATCTGTACTATCCTTCATTTCACCATTCACAACAATCGAAATTCTATGTTTTCCTGGATAGTGTTTCCTTGTTGTTAAATCTTTAAAGGATTGATTTTTTGTATAAACTTTTTTTTCACCTGGAGCAATCACATATTCGGCTAATTTAAATAGTTTTGGTGAATGTTTTCCGTTTGCTTTTATGAAGTCGATGAAATATTCAATTCTCAATTTAGTAGGCTTTTCGTCGGTTGATTGAAGGTGAAAAGAGAAAGTTAATGTATCGCCAATCGTTAATGTATTTGTAGCAACTAAATCGGTGATATGTATATTCGGGTTATTAGCGAAGCCAAATAATTCTAGTGCTTGCTGATTTCCTTTTTTCATTAACGTTCTAATCCCTTTTTTAATAATCCAGTTTGTCTCATTGTTATCACCGATCCATTTTTGCGCGATGTCTAAGACGAGTTCTGGATGATCCTTTGTAATATCATTTAAATTATTTGCGACGCTTTTGCGTACATAGAGGGAAGGGTCTTCTTTTAAATTATCTAAGATTGGGAAAATTGGGCTCGGGTCTTTCTTTAGGTTAGAAAGCGCGCTTCCCCATGGTAGGCGTGGTCTTGAGCCTTCACTTGCTAATCTTCTTACATGCTCATTTTGGTGCTTGCTCCATTCTAAAAATTGGTTCATCATAAGTGATTGATTTTTTATGACAAACGGTCTGACCGCAAATTCTGATGTAGAAAATTGTGTGAAATATTCAAGTGCCTCGATCGATTCATCCCAATTGTCGAGCCCGTATACCTCTACGTAATCTGGAAAAATGATTCCCGTCAAGCCTCCTTTGAATTGCGGGGCTATCTTTTTCAATAACTCAAGTGCTTCAATTAAATTCATGGCTAATGTTTGGTGCAGACAAATCGAAATATGCCGAACCCGTTGCTTGAGTGCCAACTCATCCCACTGATCATTGTAAATAAGTGTTTGAAATAAGTGATCATCAAAGCTTGGATATTCCTGTTTTATTGCATTTGATAAGTTATTTATAAAGTCTTGATTAAATAAATTTCTTAATTCTTCTGCCATTTTACTACTGCTCCTTTAAAGAATTTGAACCTTGTTCGTTCATCATACCTTATTGATTATGAACATCCTAAAAAATTTTAGCCCACTTATCATGAAAGTGGGCTAGATTGTTTCCTTATTAGGCTTGTTGAAACTCTCGTTGTTTTCAACTATTTTCAATTCACCTGTTTCGTCGTTTTCAACGAGATGTTTTAACATAGATAGTTTGTTATCCCAAAATTGCTCATAGAAGGAAAGCCAGTGCTTTAGTTCGAGCAAGGCATCTGGCTGTAGCTTGTACCTTTTTTCTCTTCCTACTTTCTCTACGCTTACGAGGTTTGATGCTGAAAGAATTCGTAAATGCTTGGATACGGCGGTTCGGCTCATTGGGAAGTGCTGGCTGATGCCTGTGATAGGTAATTCTTGATTGGCTAAAAGTTGTAGCATTTTGCGACGCGAAGGATCGGCGATTGCTTGAAAAACATCATATTTTTGAACGGCTGGCATTATTCCTCAACTACTTTACGAAGACGCTCGCCAACAATTGAATCCCAGCCATTGTTCATCCGATCTCTTACGACAGTAAAAGTCGCTCCAGCTTGTCCAACCACAACGTCTGGTGCTCCCCAACCAGAATGAATGAGTGTAAATTCCGTTTTTCCATCTACTTCTTTTAATTCGAATGTCACTTGCCAACCAAATTCTCCCCAAGTAAAGGAAAGTCCATTTGGAGGATCAACTGTTAATACTTTACAAGGTGATTGTTCAAATGGTGAATGGATTGTAAATTCATGTCCTACCGTTGATTCGAAATCATTTGGCATAAACCACTTTGAGATGCCTTCTGAAGTTGATACCGCTTGCCATACTTTTTCAATTGGTGCATTAAAAATTGTTGTTTTACGAACGTCCGGTAATTTTTCTTGATTATTTGTCATGTTTTAGCCTCCAGCAATCATTATACAACCAAAAGGTTTCGCATTAATAATACGAAACCTTTTGGTTACATGTCAAGAATTAAAGCAGAAGCATCATGACCAATCTTAGGAAAAGCAGGGGTTTTCCTTTCCCCATGGATTGCTAATCTACTGGTGTTACAGCGTCCGCTAATTCTTTTTCTAATTGAGCTTTATATTCCTTTGTTTGTTGCTCTGTCCACTCTAGTTTCTTCTCCATAATTGAAATGACTTCATCCTTCCACGTTCGTACCCACTCGATCGCAAAGAATAGTGCACCTGTTCGCCGGATAAAAAAGTCGACTGGTTTTGTTGCCATTTCTTGCTCGATTGCATACATGAGTTGAGCGTATACGATACGTGAGAGGTTTACTGTACTTGTTTCATATTGTTTTCCATAGTCAAACAGCTGATCAACATTCGATCCATACATTTTCGCTAAATTCTGCCCTTCTTCTAAGGTAAAGCCATATTGAAGAGCTTCCTTTTCTTTTTTCTCAATAAATAATGGGTAACCTTTTGAACCGCCAACTTCGCCACCTGAAATGGGGTAAGTCTTCGTATGAGACTTTTCAAATGCTGCCTTTGGATTCTGGTTTAGGAGTCGTTTAGTAACCAAATCTACAACAGCTTCAGCCATTTTACGATAACCCGTTAGTTTACCTCCTGCGATTGTGATCAGCCCACTTTCAGCTTCCCAAATTTCATCTTTTCGGGAAATTTCAGAAGGATCTTTTCCTTCCTCATAGATTAAGGGACGAACTCCAGCCCAGCTTGACTCCACATTCGCTTTCGTTACGTTTACATCAGGAAACATAAAATGAATTGCGTTTATAATATAATCACGATCTGCTATCAGCATTTTGGGATTCCTAATATCCTGATCAAAAAATGTATCTGTTGTCCCCACGTACGTTTTTCCATCACGTGGTACTGCAAAAACCATTCGTCCATCTGGGGTATCAAAATAGACAGCTTGTCGTAAGGGAAAGGTCGCTTGATCAAACACTAAATGTACGCCCTTTGTTAATCGAAGCTGTTTATTATTTCTCGCGTAATCTTTTTTCCGAACTTCATCAACCCATGGACCTGCAGCATTCACAACTTTATGCGCTGTTATCTTATATTCTTTATTTGAAAGCATATCTTTCACCTTGGAACCTATTACTTTATCACTCTCATAAAGGAGTTCATCTGCTTTTGCATAGTTTACAATATCAGCCCCATTCGCTACCGCTGCTTTTATAACTTCAATTGTAAGACGCGCATCATCTGTCCGGTACTCAACATAGTATCCGCCACCTTTTAGTCCTTCTGTTTTAATTAGTGGTTCTTTCCGTAACGTTTCATTAACAGACAGCATCGTACGACGTTCTGATTTTTTCACTCCTGCTAAAAAATCATAGACACGGAGTGCAAGTGATGTTGTAAACTTGCCGAATGTCCCACCTTTATGTAAAGGTAACAGCATCCACTCAGGTGTTGTAACATGTGGCCCATTTTCATACACAACGTCACGCTCTTTTCCTACCTCTGCAACCATCGCAACTTGAAATTGCTTTAAATAACGTAACCCACCATGTACAAGCTTTGTTGACCGGCTCGAAGTACCTGATGCAAAGTCTTGCATTTCGACGACCGCTACCTTTAATCCACGGAGAACTGCATCTAAGGCAATCCCAGCTCCTGTGATACCTCCGCCTATGACCAGCAAATCATAATGTCCCGCTTCCATCTTTTCTAGCTGCTTTTTTCTAGTTACACTTGAAAATTGATTGCTCATCTTACAGCCTCCTTATAAATGGTGATAGATATGTTGGTTTAATAGAAAGATAAAAAAAGAGACCACAACTAACATTATAACGATCGCTATAATGAAAGCATGGTCTCTCCGTGTCTCCTACCGTATATTAACTTGATATTATTATAACATCCAATATTAGGATATAAAAGTTAAAACTTATTCGAAATAGTCCCAAAGCTCCCTATTGGACGTTGTAATCGCATCTGCTCCTGCTGCAAGTGCATTTTCAACCTCCTAAGTCGTGCGGATAAGTCCCCCAGCAAATATTTTCGTATTCGTTCGTTCCTTTACCTCTTTTATCATCCAAGGCATTGCACCAGGTAATACTTCTAAATAATCTGGTTTCGTCTTTTCAACGAGTCGATAGCTTTTCTCTAAAGCATAGGAATCAATTAAAAACATCCTTTGAATCACTATTACTCCCTTTTGCTTAGCTTTTAAAATGACATTTGATTTAGTTGAAATTATTCCGTATGGTTCATACTGCTGGCAAATATATTCCGTGGCATAATCATCATTTTTCAACCCATGGATGAGGTCAACATGATAGATGATGTTCTTTTGATATTGCTGAGCGAGCTTATGTATATTGACTAATTGCGATATATGAGTTTCTAAAAACACACCGATCTCGTAATCACTACGTAAAAACTTTTCATACTGTTTAATAGAAGAAAATGCGGGCAAAATTTTTTGCATGTTTACACCTTTTCTTTGTTTGAGTTAATTGATTAATCATTGTCATTATATGTTTGGAGATTGAATTACTCAAGAAGAAAGCACAAAAAATACCAGGTAAACGATTCTCCCTGGCACCGATTTTCTATACTCTTTTTTAGTGACGATGACTTCCCTTTGAAGGATTTGTAATCACAAACTCCTCTTGCGGTACATAGAAATATTGGATCCAAACTCCGTCTAAGGCATCAATATTTTTTTCTAATAAAATGTCAATGTCTTTGTCTGTTTTCACGATTTCATCATTTTCAGTTGGTGTATCAAGTTGTAAATCATAATGTGCATGGTCACCATGTTGATGCGTGACAAATACACGAATCATTTTCCCTTCCGCTTCTTCGCTATTCAACATTTTTTGTAATACCTTTGCAGCGTTACGGTTTATTTTACATTTCATCTCTGATTTCCTCATTTCTATTATGGTTTAACACTTCTTTTGCAATGAGTCGATAGGATTGATTCCTGTCCTCATAATCGTGTGTAATGGTCAGAATCATGATTTCATTTACTTTGTATAGTGCTTGTAAATCAAGCAATTGTTCTTTTACTTCACATGGATTGCCAATAATCATCTTACTTTTCATTTCTTTAATTATTTCTTTCTCTTGATTAGTAAATAAATACCGTTCTGCTTCTTCTATAGTTGGTATCCCATAAATTTTCTCACCTTTTGCTGATTGGATTCTCCAAAGAAATCCACTTAATGCTACTTGTTCTGCCCGCTCGGTCGTTTCCGCACAAATGACGGAAACAGCAATGATCGCATTTGATTTTTGCCATTTTGCTTTTGCCCGAAATTGCTCTCGATATCCTTTAAGAATATCTATTCCTCCATGATCACTCATAAAGTGCGCGTAAGCATAAGCTGTCCCATTTTCCGCTGCAAGGATTGCGCTTTTCTTACTCGTTCCAAGTATCCAGGGCTCTGGAGGACTACTCGGATAAGGCGATGCAGTAATTTTTGAATACATATGGTCAGATGGAAAATCGTTATGTAAAAAGTGTAAAAGTTCCTTGACAGACTCAGGATATTTCTTGATTTGAGCTAAAAAGTTATCAGATAAGGCAAGTGATGCTTCTGCAGATCCTCCTGGCGATCGTCCAATTCCTATATCAATACGATTAGGAAAAAGCGTTGCTAGCATATGATGAATTTCTGCCACTTTATATGGTTTATAGTGTGGTAGTAATACGGCTCCAGAACCAATCCGGATTGATTCTGTTCTTGCACCAATCGTACCTAACATCACTTCAGGGGCAGAGCATGCAAGCCCTGTTAAATCATGATGTTCAGCGACCCAATAGCGTGTGTATCCATATTGTTCACCAATTTGAGCCAGTCTAATCGATGCCTCTAAAGCATCTTTTGCTGTTTTCCCAGAAGTAATTGGTGCTTGATCTAAAATACTTAGTTTCATAACGTTCACCTTCCATCACCAGGAAACCCTTTCATTTCACATTGTTAGATTAAGTTTGAAACAACTGATTGTCATGGTGGCTACCCTTTATTCTCATATTTACCCTTGAAATATGGAGTATCATATCACTCCCAGCTTTGATTCACAAACTTATTGCTTTTAGTACTTTAGAAGATTCTTCTCTCTATTTTTTCTAAAATGAAACTCAAGCATGATCGTTATAAATAAGATTGTTCAAACTTAATAATGAGTGATTACTTACTTTACAAACAAAACAAAAGGGTTTACGATAAAAATGAGTGATCACTCATTTTAGGGAGAGGTGAATAAACATGGAACAGTCAAAAGCCGTTGTCGCTATGCAACATATCTCAAAGTCATTTGGTAAACAGCAAGTCTTAAAGGATATTCATTTAAATATTCAGGAAGGTGAGATTTTTGGGCTTCTCGGTCCTTCAGGTGCTGGTAAAACGACATTAGTAAAACAATTGGTCGGACTGGATCTTCCATCATCAGGTGAAATCTATCTTTTCCAAGAAAAAATGCCAGCTTTAAAATTAATTGAACGAGTCGGATATATGGCTCAGTCTGATGCACTTTATGAAGAGCTTTCAGCAAAGGAAAATCTCCAATTCTTTGCCTCTCTTTATGGCTTAAAAGGAAAAAAGCAACAACAACGAATCAATGAAGTGATGGAAATCGTTCAATTAACAGATCATCTTACTAAGCTTGTCTCCAATTACTCTGGAGGAATGAAGAGAAGATTATCATTAGCTATCTCACTTCTTCACAAACCTAGACTACTAATTCTCGATGAACCCACTGTGGGGATTGATCCTGTTTTGCGGAAAAGCATTTGGAAAGCATTTGATAATCTCAAGAAAAATGGAACAACAATTATTGTTACTACTCATGTGATGGATGAAGCGGAGAAATGTGATCGCTTAGGATTAATGCGCAACGGTAGCCTTATTGCTGTTGGTACGCCTAAGGAACTAAAACAACAAACAAATTCAGAATCAATTGAAGAAGCATTTCTTGTTTATGGAGGTGTCTGAAAATGAGAATAAATGCACTAGTTATTCGGATATTACGACAAATCTTTCGCGATAAAAGGACGATGGGATTGCTAATCATTGCCCCAATCCTCGTCTTAACAATGCTGCATCTCGTTTTTAATGGTGATGAGTATCAGCCAAATGTTGGTCTAGTCGATATTCCTGACTCAATCATTAATAACATGAAATTAGATGAAGCGACAGTGACTGAATATGAAAAAGAAATCGATGCTAAAGATGCCCTATCAAATCAAGAGATTGATGGCTATATGAGATTTGATAACCAAACTCCTTCAATCGTTCTCGAAGGCAGTGACCCTAGTGTAAATGGAGCGACACTTAAATGGTTACAAACTGCACTGAAGCCACTTCAAGGAAACGGAGCATCCTTTGAACTTGAAGTCGATTATTTACACGGTTCTAGCGAAATGGGACAATTTGATTATTTTGGTCCTGTGCTTCTTGGCTTTTTTATTTTCTTCTTTGTCTTTCTGATTGCCGGAGTATCGTTTTTAAGAGAACGCACAACTGGGACGCTCGAACGACTTCTTGCAAGTCCTTTACGTAAATCGGAAATCGTAATTGGCTATGTCGTTGGCTTTGGCATTTTCACGATAATTCAAGCAACCATTATTGCAACCTATGCCATTTATGTGCTTGGAATGCTAATGGAGGGGGCGTTTGGCTATGTCATGCTCATCACCTTACTGCTTTCTTTAACAGCTCTTACGCTCGGTATTTTATTATCAGCCTTTGCGAATAATGAACTGCAAATGATTCAATTTATCCCAATTATTGTCGTTCCGCAAATCTTCTTTTCTGGATTATTTAACTTAGAAACCATCTCTGAGTGGCTTAGCTGGATTGGACCAATCACACCACTTTATTATGCAGCTGATGCTTTACGGGATGTCATGGTTAGAGGCTATGGTTGGAATGAAATATACTTGAATTTACTCGCCTTGGCAGGGTTTTCGCTTCTTTTTATGATGTTAAATATTGTTGCGCTTAGAAAATATAGAAAAATCTAATCATTGAGTTACATTTCATCTTCTGGTCAAAATCCTTTAATATAGATGTATAGACCACAGATACAAAGGAGCGCAAAATGTCTGAACAAGAAAAGTTGATTGATGAATGGTTTCATCAGGAAGAAGGATTAACAGAGAAACAAAAAAAAATCGTCGCTGCTGCGATTGAATCATTTGCTGCCAAAGGCTATGCTGCAACCTCTACAAGTGAAATTGCCAAAAAAGCTGGTGTTGCTGAAGGAACCATTTTTCGCCATTATAAAACGAAGAAGGAATTACTTTTAGCAATCGTTGCCCCAATGATGGCTAAATTCATTGCTCCCTTTGTCATAAATGATTTTAATAAAGTGCTCAATCATGATTTTGAGCGCTTTGAGGATTTCTTAAGAGCCATAATTGAGAATAGAGTAAAATTTTTAATTAAAAACATGCCGTTATTTCGAATACTCATTCAAGAAATTCCTTTCCAGCCTGAATTAAGAGAGCAATTTAAAGAGCATATTGCCAACAAAATTATTGAGCGATTTCGCATCATTGTTGAGCATTATCAAGCAAAAGGACAAATCATTGAAATGCCGCCATACAGTGTTATTCGTCTGACAGTTTCAACCGTGTTTGGCTTTATCATTGCTCGCTATTTACTAATTCCTGAAGCTCAGTGGGACGATGAAGAAGAAATTGAAAGAACGGTTCACTTTATCATGCATGGGTTAACACCGCCCAGATCACAGTAAATGAAGGAATGACTAAACTGATTTCTTTCAAATCATGTTACATGTTAACAAAATACTATTGTCAAAAAGCTAACAATGTTTGCGGTAAACATTGTTAGCTTTTTGTGCTCTTAGGTCAATCAGATGTTAACTCATCATAAACCTCGATTCATAACCGTTCCCAAAAACAAGAGTTACAGTTTCGACTCCGTTGTAAAAATCGTAACAATTCCTATTTACACAACATACTTTTACACGGTTAAGATGACAACTGCCAATGGAAGGGATCCTTCAATTTGCCCCAATCATCATCAAATTCATCTTCAGTAAGTAAGCATGCATCCAATTCCTTTGTAATGAGCTCTTCATGTAGATCAGTGCCGATGAATACTAGTTTTGTATGACGATCGCCAAATTCTTCATCCCATTCATCATGAAGCTCAGGATTTTGCTTTAGGATTTCCTGCTGCTGCTTTTCTGGAAGCGACGCTACCCAATAGGACAAGGGTTGGATGCTGACAGATGGCCCCGCCTGCGATAAAAGCAAAGCTACATTGTTTCTGCTTGCACACCAAGCAATCCCTTTGGCCCGGACAATTTGCATCGGCATTGCTCCACACCAATTGTTGAAACGCTCAGCATGAAATGGCCGTTTTCTTGAATAAACAAAGGATGAGATACCATATTCCTCTGTTTCTGGAGTGTGATCAGCTGGTCCTATGTTCAGCTCTTTTAACCAGCCTGCCGATTCACTTGCCTTCTCAAAATCAAATAAGTTTGTATGGAGGATTTCCCTTGGATGGACGCGACTTTTTACAGCTCGTATAATCTTCGCAACAGGCTGCAGCGTCCTGATCACATTTTCTAGCTTCTCTAGCTCTTCATCAGCAACTAAATCACACTTATTTAAAATCAACACATCACAAAATTCAATTTGATCGATTAATAAATCGGCAATATTACGAATGTCATTTTCTCCGACAGCTTCCTTACGATCAAGCAATGAATCACCTGACTCAAAATCATGCCAAAAACGGTTTGCATCGACTACGGTTACCATCGTGTCCAATCGGCAAAACTTTGTTAAATCAATCCCTAGCTCTTCATCAATATAAGAGAAGGTCTGTGCAACAGGGACAGGCTCACTAATGCCAGACGATTCGATCAAGATGTAATCAATATCTCCCTGTTTTGCCAGCCTTTCTACTTCTACAAGTAAATCCTCTCGTAACGTACAGCAAATGCAGCCATTTGACATTTCCACCAATTTCTCTTCTGTTCTGGAAAAACCGCCTTGCTTTTGGACTAGTTCACTATCAATGTTTATTTCGCTCATATCATTCACAATAACCGCAACTTTAAGACCTTCACTATTATGTAAAATATTATTTAATAAAGTGGTTTTACCTGCACCCAAATAACCGCTTAATACCGTCACTGGAATCTTCTTCATTTCAGACCACCCTTTCATTTCATTTATAAATACTCCACAATTCGCCTGGCCGCTTGTCTAGCTCCTGAAATATTACGAGCAATCGGTCCCATTTCAAGCTCCGCTAACGCACCAACAACATATAAATCCTGTCCCCATTGTAAAGCTCTCGAAACAATCGGATATCCGCAGTCCGCACAAGGCAATTCCATCGCTTCAACCATCTCCTTGATCCATTCACCACCTGGGAGGCTTGGTAAATAGCCAGTTGCCAAAAGAATCGTACCTGTTTGTGCAATCAAACTGCCAGCCTTGTCAAAAAGATGGACACTGTCATTTTTTACTTCATATCCAGACACCTCATTCTCTTCAACAGCAAGAGCTCCACTTTTCATGCGATTTAACAGCTTAATATATAAATCATGTGGAACAGAGCCCCTGTTTCTAGCACTGATAATTTCCTTTCTCCTTTTGCCATAGCTTTCAAGATAACGGAAGCCGTTCTGCCTTTTTGGACCCAACCAGCCTGGATCACTATCAAAATCATGAATTCTAAATGGGTGCCGTTTCAACAATGTAACTTGATTTGGATATCGCTCACTCAGCTTAAGAGCCAAATGAATTGACGTAATTCCCCCGCCTATGATTGTAATAGGAAGCCTCATCGCATCAAATTCAGGCATCGCTTCATCAAAAATATGATAAACATGTGTTGGATCATGACTTTCAAGATCGATTGCCCAATCAGGCATATTACACTGTTCACCAATCCCAATGGCTAACGCAAGCTTTTTACCATATATTTCACGGCCATCTTTTAATTGTATCTGCCAGCCATCCTTTCCTTTTAGTGCCCGCTGTACATGTCCTTGAATCCAAGCGTCTTTTATCGATAGATCCTTTACTAAATGCTCACAATGATCATTAAATACTTCCAAGGATGGACGCTTATAAGGACCATAAAAGGCCGTTCTTTTATCAAGAGAGCCCTTCTTCACAAAAGACTGGAGACCAAATGGATCAACAGCGAGATGATGGACAGATGGAGAACGCAAATATGGCATCGAGATAACGCTCGTGCTTCTCTTCCAATTCGCCAATGGTTCCGCATTTCGATCAACAATCGCAAGCTCATCAGCCTTTACTTTTCCGCTTTTTAATAAAAAAACAGCGAGCGTCACTCCTTGAATTCCTCCGCCGATAATTACCCATTCATACATAGAAACACCACCTACAAATCCCGTCTATTCTCCGCATTACACAATTCCCCAACTGATTAGGGATGAAACTATGAAACAAATAGAAAAGACCACTGTTTCTCTTTTCTCCCTCGCTTCTTTCTTATCTTGTCCGTGCAATCAATCCATCTGATGTGCTTACACCTTTCATCTATCATCCGATTAATTTCAGCTTGTGCCTCATCCATGACCGCTTTAACCATTGAAAGATCGAGTAAAAAATGCTCTGCTGCCGCTTTATATGGAAATTGTTCAACCATAAGCTGCATAAATTGCTGCTCATTAACAGAGATGTCCTCCAATTGATTTTCCTTGCTCTCAATAAATTGATAGATTTCCCGCTTATCATCCGCTAGTTTCGAAACAGCACTACGATGTAAAAATTCTAATAAAATCGGATTCATGCTACTCACCTTCATACTTTCCATGAAATGTTTCAACCGCCAAATTCCTTTCTTTGGCGGTTGAACGAGTATATATTCTACCAGCTTGCCTTTTTGACTCCTGGAATTTGTCCTTTATGAGCGTATTCCCTAAAAGCAATCCGAGACATTTTGAACTTTCTTAAATAGCCTCTTGGTCTTCCTGTCACTTGACATCTACTGTTTAAACGCGTCGGCGATGAATCTCTCGGAAGCTTCCGAAGCGCTTCATAATCGCCCTTTTCCTTTAGCTCCATACGAAGAGCAGCATACTTCTCCACCATTTTCTGACGTTTCAGTTCTTTTACCACTTTCGATTTTTTTGCCATAACGCATTTCTCCTTTCATCTTCAAACAAGAATTATTTCGTTTCTCTATGCAATGTACGTTTTTTCAAGCGCGGGCAATATTTCATCAGCTCGATACGATCTGGATTTGTTCTTTTATTCTTTGTTGTTATATAATTGCGGTCTCCTGTTTCTGTGCACGCTAATGTAATTTTGACTCTCATCATTTTTCCTCCTATTGTGTCTGAATAAGTTGCTCTCTACTTTTATATACCTTGGATTTCAATTGTTTTAAATCGAAACAATTACGATTTATATTTTAGAAAAGTCCAACTGTTATTCATCTTTTTCTTAATTGAAATTTATTATAAATCCAAATGATTACTATTTGCAAGTTTTTTTATAAACTTTTTTTCAAAAATAATTCGCCGAAAGAATAGGTTGAAAAATCGAGAATAATTATGTAAGGTATACTATAAAAATAGTAATGATTACGATTTATATAGTTGTTTATTACTTGGAAGGATGTTTTTCATGGAGGAAAAAATTGTGATTGTAGGCGCCGGGCCAGCAGGAATTGGTTTTGGCATCTTGTTAAAAAAACTTGGAATTGATGACTTTCTAATAGTAGAAAAAGATATAGTTGGCTCTACCTTTTTTAATTGGCCAAAGGAAATGAAATTAATTACCCCTTCATTTACCGGTCATGGATTCGGGCTGCTTGATTTAAATTCAATTGCCCCTGACACGTCACCAGCCTATACTTTTCAGAAAGAACATTTAAGTGGAGAAGAATACGGTGAATACTTGGAAATACTTGCTGAGTTTTTTGAACTCCCGATTTCTGAAAATACACTTGTGAAAAATGTTGTATATAAAGAGGGCACTTATACACTCTTGACATCAAAAGGCGAAATCAATACCAGTCAACTTGTCTGGGCTACAGGGGAATACAGCTTTCCTAATAAAAATGGGATAAAAGGCTCCCACTATGCCCTCCACAATAGTGAGGTCGAATCATGGAATGAGCTTAAGGGTGAGCATTTCTTTATCATTGGTGGTTTTGAAAGTGGGATTGATGCAGCCACACATTTAGTTCATAACGGAAAAAGGGTGACTGTGTTAGCGAAAAAGGAATGGTGGAATTCAGAAGCTGCTGATCCAAGTCTTGCCCTCTCACCTTTTACATTAGATAGATTACATCAAGCTAAAAAATCAAATCGCTTAACATTGCAAGGAAATTGTGAGGTAACAGAAATAATAGCTGAAAATGATGAGTATAAAATTTTACTCGCTGATGGTAGAACGTTTTTTTCTAAAACAAAACCGATCTTAGCGACTGGCTTCCAATCAGGTGCAACACAAATTGAACATTTATTTGATTGGCGAGAAGATCGTCTTCCACTATTAAATGGATATGATGAATCTGTTAAACAGCCTAATCTCTATCTTATTGGTCCTAGTGTTCGGCAAAAAGAAGTTATTTTTTGCTTTATGTATAAATTTAGGCAGCGTTTTGCGGTAGTAGCTAAGCATATCCTTGATAAACTTGATTTACCTTATAACAACGAAATCTTTGAACACTATCGCCAAAATCAAATGTATTTAGATGATCTATCTTGCTGTGAGGTGAAATGTGAATGCTAGCAGCTACACTCTCCACAGATCGAACAGCACTCATCGGCTTAGAATCTTCCGGAAAAACCACTATTTTCTCCCGATTAGGTGGTCGTGATATCGGAAGCAAGACAAATGTAAAGGGTGCAACCTATACCACATATACTCAATATGTTGATGGTTTTTTAGTCGTAGATACTCCCGGGATACGCTCTATCGACACAGCATCAAATGAAATTGCCAAAAGGGAGATTGAAAAATCGAATAGAATTATGTTAGTTGTAAGAGGTACTCATTTTAAAGAGGAAATTTCACAGCTGCTTCCTTTAGTTGAGAATACAAATAAAGCAGTCATCATCATTGCTACATACGCAGATAAAATGACTGTAAAAAGTAAACAAATTTTAGCTAAACAAATCATTAAGTACAAACTACCGCTCTTTTTATTAGATGCACGAAATCTAACAAGCCAAAATTCGAATCAAATCCTAGAGGAATGTGATGAACAGCAATCGTTAACACCGAAACAGTATCAATCTCTCATCAGTATAGACATTGATCAAATTGAACCTAAAGGACTTATATTTGATCATCCTACTGTAGGAGGGATTTTTTCCGTTCTTAGTTTAATCAGTATGTTTTTACTACCAGTAGTCATTGCACATTGGGTTTCAAACTTTATTCAGCCTTTTATTGAGAGTTTAATCTTATATCCTTTAATACAATTCTTTGAAAATTCACCTTCATTATTAAACAGTTTATTTGTAGGAGATTATGGCATATTGACTTTAGGCATTTATTCATTTATTTGGGCTTTTCCAGTTGTATTATTGATTGGTTTAAGTACGGCTATTGTTGATGAAACAGGATTGAAGGATAGGATTATTGATTCTCTTGATCCTTATTTAAAAAAGCTTGGTTTAGAGGGTAGAGATTTAATGCCCGTTCTTTCTGGATTTGGTTGTAATGTTGTGGCAGTTTTTCAAAGTAGAAGTTGTAGCTCTTGTACTCGAAAACAGTGTGTATCTCTTATTACTTTTGGGTCAGCGTGTAGTTATCAAATAGGAGCAACACTTTCCATCTTTAACTCAGCAAACAAAACATGGATGTTTCTTCCTTATATAGTTGTTTTATTACTAGGGAGTATCATGCATACCAAGCTTTGGTCTAAAAAGAATAACCATTCTCATTATTTCGGGTTAACACCTAGACGAACTTTTTTACAAAAACCTACATTTAAAGGAAGTACTTTTCGTCTCAAAAGTGATATTAAACAATTTATCACACAAGCTATGCCTATTTTTATTTCTATATGTGCAATTGCAGCCCTTTTAGAGTACTTTAAAATCATTCACTATGCTTCATTTATTTTTAAACCTTTGCTCCAACTTTTGCAATTACCTGTCGAAGCCGCTTCAGGATTGGCCTTCTCTATCATAAGAAAAGATGGAATGCTCATTTTCAATGAAGGAAATGGCGCACTTTTATCTTCATTAACAAATTTACAGTTATTTCTTTTAATCTTTTTAGCTTCTACAATGACAGCATGTATTGTCACAATGTTGACTGTAGGGAAAGAGTTCGGAAGCAAACAAGCTTTTCAAATGATTTTTCAGCAGGGTGTTACATCCATTATTTGTACGCTCTTCATAGCCTTATCTATGAAATGTATTCAATTTATTCTATAAATGATTTACATGGTTAAGTAGAATTGCACAACTTGTAAATCGTAATGATTATGAATTAAAACAAAACAAGGCCCTGTTATTGTTGCAAGGAAGTAGAGAAAAACGACGAGTTTTTCTCCACTTCCTTTATTTTAAACATCTTCTAGCCCTCTCAATGAGAATGAAGTGTTTCTCCACTACCCAATTGCTGTTTGGCAAATTTACGATAGAGGTCATGTGATTGAGTCAATTCATGATGAGTCCCAATGCCTGTCACCTCACCCTTCTCGATAAAGATAATTTTGTCTGCATCAACGATTGTCGATAATCGATGGGCAATGACGAATGTCGTGCGTCCTTTCATTAATCTTGTTAATGCTTGTTGGACAACACTTTCAGATTGGCTATCAAGACTTGCAGTTGCTTCGTCCATCATCAGAATTTTTGGGTCTCGTAAAAAAGCACGGGCGATCGCGATTCGTTGTCTTTGCCCACCTGATAGCTTCACTCCACGCTCACCAACCTCTGTGTCCAGGCCTTTTGGGAATGATTGAATAAATTGGTCCGCATAAGCCATTCTAGCAACCTCCCACAGACGTTCATCCGCTATCTTTTCCTTTAATCCGTAACAAATATTTTCGCGAATCGTTCCAGCCATCATCGCACTATCTTGTGAAACATAGCCGATTTGGCTCCGCCATGATGCCAGCGATAAATCGTTAATCGGTGTGTGACCAATTCGAATTTCACCAGCAGTAGGATGGTAAAATCTCTCTAGTAAACCGAACATGGTTGTTTTCCCACCACCGCTTGGACCAGCAAAGGCAATCATTTCGCCAGGCTGTGCTTCAAACGATACACCTTTAAGTACAGGTTCCTCTTCACTATAAGCAAAAGACACATCTATCACATGAACAGGTTCGTTCGTAATATCGATTTCTAAACCATCCTGCCCCTCTTCTAAAGATACGTCTAGAATCTCAATAATACGCTCAGTCGCTCCTTTTGCTTTTTGTAATTGGGCGAAAAACATCGCAAACATAGTAACGGGCATAATGATTTGGAAGAGGTAGAGTAAAAACGCAACAAGCGATCCCGTTGAGAGCGTACCATCTGCAACTCGGATTCCACCGTAACCAATAATAACGACGACCACCACCATGATGACAAAATACATAAGTGGACCGATTAGGGCAAAAATACGAGCTTCTCTTAAGCCATAGCTTAGCAAATTATTAATACCGGATATTCCTTTGGTTTCCTCCACTTGTTCTGCATTTGAAGACTTCATTAAGCGAATCTCACTTAGTGTTTGTTGAATATTTCCCGAAAAAGTGGCTGTTTCATCTTGTAAGCCACGTGATATTTTTGCCATTTTTCCGCCAAGGGGCATCATAAAAGCCATCGTAATTGGGACAGAAATTAGCATTAAAAGCGTCATTTTCCAATCCATAATGAATAAAATGATGATCGCCCCAATAATTGAAATAATTCCCGTAATAAATTGTGGGAAATGCTGTGAAATTAAATCTTTTACGATACCCGTATCGTTCACTAGGCGACTGACTGATTCTCCACTTTGTTTTTTATCAAAGTAGCTTACTGGCAGCCGAGTGAGTTTTAACCACATCTGTTCGCGCATCCGCGCAACAATTTGTTGACCGACTGCAGCTAGTAAATAGGTTGAGTACCCATCGATTAGTGCTTGCGCAATAAACACAACACCAATAACAATGATGAGATTGATACTCAAAGATGATACAGCGAACCCATCTACTAATTCTCTTGTTAATAACGGAATTGAAAGGCCTACAAGTGTAGTAATGACACTTGCTAGTAAGCCGATTGTGAGTGCTAATTTTGGGATTTTCGTTGATAAAATAAGGGTGATAAATGGTTTCAGACTATTTTTTTGTTGTTTTTCCATTGTTTAAAACTCCAGTCAATACTAATTCTTTTATTGAGAGAAAAAGTGAAAAGGTAGATGCGAAGTGAAAAAGGTCATGCTATTTGCGATTAGGGTTTTCCTTCCTCCTTACTAAGGGTTAGGAGCACCTACGTATCGTTAGTTATCCTGCACTTATGCTTCTTTATTTGCTCACAACTTTGAAAATATCTGAGAACTCAGAGTGATAGTGAAAAAATACCGTAAATTCAATCATCTTGAATCATACGGTATTTTACCCTAACAAAATAGCCGATCCATCGATTAATACACTTTTCTAAATCCTACGACACTATCTGTAAATCCAGCTCTTTCATAAAATTTATGCGCTCCTGTTCGATGCGCAGATGAGACAAGTATCGCATAACCACAGTGCTTCTTTTTAGCAAATTCATCGAGAGATTCCATTAACTTTCTCCCTATTCCTTTTCCTCTCAATCCCTCTTTAACAATGACATCTTCAATAACCAAAAACGGTTCTATCAAACCATTACAGCATATCCCTAGTGCAGAACCAATAACACGATTATTTTCTTTAGCAACCATTAAAAAGTAATTTTCATCTAGTAGCATTTCTTTATGTATTTCAACTGACTTTTCCACAGATGTTTCAAATGGAATAAGGGTAGTATATAGCTCTAATAACTCTGGAATATCTTCTACTTTTAACTTTTCTAACATCATCTTTTTAAAATCGTCCTTCCTATTTCCTTATACTGTTCTCCTACCAATTTTTCTATGGCTAAAAGAATGTCCTTCACTATCTAACATTAAAACGGTTTACATGTTGCTATCATCCTTCTACACAGATTGAATCGATATGATAGACAAACAACTCGTTGATTCGATCTTTATTCAACCTGTCAGAATCAATCATTGCGTGCAATGCGATTCCATCAACCACTGCATATAATCTTTCTATTTCCATCTCTTTATCAAGGTTTTTTCGCAATTGGTTTTGTTGATTCAGATATTCGATCAAATTTCGAATTCCACTATAAATACCATCGTGATGAGCCTTGAAAAACTCCTTCTTGTGTTTCGCATAAGCAGTAAAAGCAAACCAAACCTCCATTTCGGCCATTGTTTCGGCATTAGTTGGTACAATTTCAAGCAAAATGTGTAAGACTTTTTCTTTTGGAGGCAATTCTTGAATGGCAATTTTATTAATTCGGTCTGTCGCTCTTTCGATTACAAGATTCATTGCGTAAACTAGTAACTCTTCTTGTGTTGAAAAATAATGGCGCAAAGCTCCTAACGAAAGACCCGCTTCTTTTGCAATATTCCTTACTGTCGCACCTTCCATCCCCCACTCTAAAATGACCCTCCATGAAGCTTCTGCAATTTGTTTTTTTCTTACATTATGATCAACTATTTTCGGCATAATTCTATTTTACCAAAAACGGGGAATTTTTATAATACAATTGTGTTATTAAAAACCTGATGCTAAAATACACTTAAATAATACAAACGTATTGAAAAGAGGTGACCTATTGAATATTGTTGGTTGGATGATTGTTTTTTGTGAGGTTGCATTCTGGGTCGTTATTATTTTAGGATTGGTTGCACGGTATATTTTTAAGCGTGAGAAACTAGGGTTGGTCCTTTTAGCATTAACTCCGCTTATTGATTTGCTTTTATTAATTACAGCTGGTATCGATTTGTATCGTGGAGCAGTTGCGACCCAAGTACATGCAATTGCCGCTGTTTATATAGGGGTATCTATCGCTTTCGGTAAAAGCATGATTGAATGGGCCGACCAGCGCTTTCAATATTATGTGACAAAACAAGGGGAAAAACCGAAGAAACTCTATGGGATCGAGTATTCAAAGCAGTATTTTAAAAGTTGGGTAAGACACCTTATCGCCTATGCCATTGGTGCAACGTTATTAGCAGGTTTGATTTTCTGGATTGGTGATGCTACTAGAACGGAAGCGCTGAGTGGAATGCTAAGATTTTGGTCTTTTGTACTGGTGATTGATCTTGTGATTGCTATTAGTCATTTTATTTGGCCTAAGAAGGAAAAGAAGAAGACTATTAACTAAATAGATGAAGGGGGTTCTGAAGGATTGGACTCCTGCATAATCGTTAAAAAGCGCCAACTAGCCACCCCCTTGATACAACTGGGGTTGGCTAGTTGGCCACTTCTGAAAATTTCAATTATGTGAACTTACTCCTACATCTATCGCAAGTACTATTTTTCAGCTAAAGAAAGACAATTGCAAATCTACCTCTTGCTCTACTTCTTCTATTGTATCAACTGGTTTAGATGAAGCTATCTGTACTGACTCTACTTGATAGATACAATCTTCACGATCTCTCTTAACCTCTGAAAGATTCCCTCTTTTTAAGAGTAGTTCAAGATAAGCTACCACATCAATGTATATTTTCGGTCTTCCTGTAGAATATTGTTTCGTAGAAGCACCATTTTGTTCAATCAGATACGTGCATAATTCCATAGCTGAAACATCTTTATGGGCTTCTATGTACTGATCTATATATACTTGTAGATTTTTATTTTCCATGTAATCACTACCTTTAAATTGAGATGATTCGACTTAGATTCAAGTATGACATATTTTTTCTATTATTTTAATCGTTTCCCGCGTTCAGCAACCCTTTTAGATTTTCCTGACCTTCATTCCATTGAAGCTGTGGCTTGAAACAACTGCCATCGCGCAAAAAAGATTCTTGCTTAATAGCAAGAATCTTTTTGTGCCTATTTCATCCGCTTTACATTTTTTATCCGATCCAATAAAAAACCACCTTTAAAATACCGTGGTTCATAGGAAATAATGAAAGCTTGCGGTTCAAACTTCTCCACATAAGCAATTAATTCACCTTCGCGGTTTCTCTTTGTTAAGATCTCAAGCTTATATCGATTACTATCACGTCCTTCACCGATATAGAGAGTGACTCCAAACCCCTTATTTCTTAAGGTAGCAATTAATTCATCATTTTTGGATTGTGTATTGACAGTTACGTGAATATAGCCAATCGCTAATTTTTTCTCAATTTTTGTTCCAAAAATCATGCCAATCCCAAAGCCTAAAGCATAGACCACCATCGCAACAAAGCTTTGATCACCACTAAATACAAGGGATAAACCAAACACATATATTAACATTTCAGCTATTCCGATGACAGAAGCAAGAACGGTAATGCCTCTGACCAAAAAAATTGTCCTTAGAGTAAGCAATGGGACATAAATAAGCTGTAATAATAAAATAAGAAGAATTTCTTTCATGGTAGCACCTCAATATGTGATATAAAACCTTTAAACAAAAAACATGCGTATATCTAGGTAGATAAGAATATCCAGTATTGGATTCATAATTAAACCACAATTTTCTTCATTTATTATCTTGTTGCAGGATAACTATTAATTGTTATTTGCTTCTTTAATTACTGCTTCACTTCATGATAGAACTTAAAGATGGCTGAGTAACATATACTATATTCTTATTATTTTTCATTGTTCAGTCAAATACTTTTCTTTCATCCCCCACCTATCTTCTTGTACACTCAGAATCCTGAGATGGGAGTCTTACTGCCCGTTAAGAGTGGGATAAAAATCTAATGTATCTTTTGCGTTATTTTTTGTAACTTCCTTTTTCTCTATTATTCTTCTTTTCATAGTTTTAATGAAAAATGGCACATAACTAACTTACAACGTGCTACTTCTTTGCTGATGACTTGTTGGCTTCCTCTACCATCCTCGACGATCTCCCCTCTCCTTTTTCATTTAAGCCATATTGCCCGAGCTTATGTATCATCGCTTCTAAACGTTTAGCATTGATACGTATTTTTGTAAGTTCCATTTGCTAAGCTCTTCTTCAAGCTATATTCAAAACATTTCCATAAAAGATGGCTATATTCCTTTTTATTTTTAAAAGGAATAAAAAATACTTTTTTATTATCTGAATATATCAGACTACCTTTCCAACCCTTTGGTCATAATTTCGTAACTACTCAACCTCTATATAACTTCCATCAGTGGGGTTTCCTTCATCCCCACTTATAGTTAATTCGCACTTACCCGGACCTTTACGGGCATTCTTTGTACGCTCATAATCCTGAGGTCGGAGTCTTACTACCCGTTAAGAGTGGGAGAAAGAAGAACAAATTGTCTGTAATGCAAAAAAACGACCAAATCTTTCGCGCGATTTAATCTGCGAAGGATTTGGTCGTTTTCATTCTGTCATTAAAGCAATTGTTGCTGAAGTGATTCGTTTTACTACATCCTACAAACGAATCACAAGAAGGAATCAAGTTTTAAAACATATCCCTTACAAATCGTTCAACTTCCTCAGCTGTGTCCATGTTTAATAGTTGTTCGATGGCTGCATTCATTTCTGCTTTCGATAACTTAAGAATTTGGCTTCTCGCCTGGAGAATTGATGAAGCACTCATACTGAATTCATCTAAACCAAGTCCAAGTAAAATTGGAATGGCAATTTCATCCCCTGCCATCTCTCCACACATACCTGCCCATTTGCCTTCTTTGTGTGCGGCATCAATGACCATTTTTACTAGACGTAAAATGGCTGGGTTGTATGGTTGGTAAAGATATGAAACACGCTCATTCATACGATCAGCTGCCATTGTATACTGAATTAAGTCATTTGTTCCAATTGAGAAGAAATCAACTTCTTTCGCAAATTGGTCTGCCATGACTGCAGTAGATGGAATTTCCACCATTATTCCAAGTTCAATTGTCTCAGAAACAACTACACCTTCAGCTTGCAGCTTCGCTTTTTCTTCCATTAAAATTGCTTTTGCTTGACGGAATTCACCAAGAGTTGCGATCATTGGGAACATAATTTTCAAGTTTCCAAACGTACTTGCACGAAGCAATGCGCGAAGCTGTGTACGGAAGATGTCTTGCTCTTCCAAGCATAAACGAATGGCACGGAATCCTAGGAAAGGATTCATTTCTTTTGGTAAGTCTAAGTATGGGAGCTCTTTATCACCGCCGATATCAAGCGTACGCACAACAACAGGCTTCCCTTCCATTCGCTCTAATACTGCTTTATAAGAATCAAATTGCTCATCTTCAGTCGGAAGTTGAGTACGTCCCATATATAAGAATTCGGTACGATATAAGCCAACACCTTCACCGCCGTTTTCAAGTACACCTTTTACATCCTCAGGAGTACCGATATTTGCAGCTAGTTCTACGTGTTGTCCATCTTTAGAAACGGTACTCTCATTCACAAGCTTTGCCCACTCTGCCTTTTGAGCTTCGTAAGCGGCTTTTTTCTCTTCATACTCTTTGACCATATCAGCTGACGGATCTACAATGACTGTTCCAGCTAAACCGTCTAGGATGACTAATACTCCATTTTCAATATCAGCTGTGACTGTTTTCGTTCCAACAACTGCTGGAATTTCCAATGAGCGAGCCATAATTGCTGAATGTGATGTACGTCCACCGATATCAGTCGTAAAGCCTTTTACATATTGTCGGTTTAGTTGAGCAGTATCAGACGGTGTTAAGTCCTCCGCAATAATAATAACTTCCTCAGAGATCATGCTTGGGTTAGGAATCGTTACACCTAAAAGATGAGACATAACACGTTTTGTCACATCGCGGATGTCTGCAGCACGCTCTTTCATATATTCGTTGTCCATGGACTCGAACATGCTTATAAACATGTTTGCAACTTCCTGTAAAGCAAATTCTGCATTGACTTTTTCCGTTGCCATTTTGTCTTTGATTGGATTAATCAATTCTGGGTCACTTAAAACAAGAAGGTGGGCAGCAAAAATCGCTGCTTTATCTTCTCCTAGCTCTTTGAAAGCATGTTCTTTTATCTGTTCAAGCTCAGATGTCGATTGTTTAATCGCATCATCAAAACGTTGAACTTCTGCCTCGATATTTTCTATACTGCTTTTTTCTACTATTAATTTAGGTTCCTCTAATCGATAAGCTTTTGCAATCGCAATTCCTGCTGAAGCTCCGATTCCTTTTAGACTTTGAACCATCATTCGCCTAATCCTTGTTTTGTAATTGTTTCAGTAATCGCAGCAATTGCTTCGTTTTCATCTGAACCAGATGCAACAATTTTTATTTCAGCACCTTGTGCAATCCCAAGTGACATAACACCCATAATTGATTTTAAGTTTACGCTTTTTCCGTTATACTCTAAGTTGATCTCACTGTTAAAACTAGATACTGTTTGAACCAAAAGTGTTGCTGGACGTGCATGAATTCCTGAAGCTTCTGTAATTGTAAATGTTTTTTCTACCATAATAATCAATCTCCTATACTCTTGTTGGATTTTTTTAGATTTATAATAAGATTCTTTTATCAAAAAAGAATGTCTTTCTTGATAAGAGAATCATCTAAACAAAATAAATTAAGTACTACTTTTTGAATCCTTCGTAATGATGAAGGATTTCCTTCGTAACTTCATCTGCTTCATCAAGCTGACATACTTCTTTTAGCACTGCTGCTACTCCACTTTCATTAATCATCGCTTGTAATTTCATTGCTTCCTCATCTTCTTTAAAATCGAAGAGTAATGCAGCGGCAATGGCCTTAGCTAGATTTGTAAAAGGAAGCCCCGCTTTTTTAGCTTCTGTAGCAGGACGAACAAGGCGATCATCTGGCCCAAGTTTACGAAGTGGTGAACGACCAACTCTTGTTACACCATCGTTTAAATATGAATTTTTAAAGCGCTCAATAATTTTCGTAATGTATTTCTGATGCTCTTCTTCATTCAACCCATATTGCTTGATTAAATAGGCGCCAGTTTCGCCAAGCGTGCGTTTTACTTGGTTGTAAATTTCTTGATCTGCTAATGTTTGGTCGATTGTCGATTTGCCCTCAAGATAACCTAAGTAAGCAATCACAGCATGTCCAGTATTAACAGTAAAGAGCTTTCTTTCAATAAAAGGTGCAAGCTCAGGAACAATTGTCATTCCTTCAATCGCTGGAATCGTTTCACTTGTTTCAACAACCCATTCATAATAAGGCTCAACAAGAACGTCTAGAGAGTCTTGGTTATCCTGAATCGGCACAATGCGATCGACTGCGGAATTAAAGAAATACACTTTATTTTGCAATTTCGCTTTTGTTTCTTCATCAAGGGATTCAAGAATATATTTCTTTAAAATATCCGTTGAAGAAATCTGATTTTCACAAGCAATCACATAAAGCTTTTCATCACTCGACTTTAATCTTTCTACTAATCCCTTTGCAATTAGCGGAGCAATTCGTGGAAGGATTGTAGGACCTATAGCTGTTGTAAGATAAGTTGCACCCTTGATCGCTTCGATAACTTCATTTTCCTGCTTCATATTGTTTAAGCCTGAAACATTTTCAATTGTTGTTGTCTCTTTCTCATCTGTTGCGAGTAGTACCTTATATTTTTTTTCAGTATTTAACTTATTGATAATGTTTTCTGCAATGTCTACAAATGTTACATGATAGCCAGATTCGGAAAAGAGCGCGCCAATAAATCCTCTACCTATATTCCCCGCTCCAAAATGAACCGTTTGTTTCATTCATATCATTCCTTTATTAGATTGTTTTGAAGGTAGTCGTAAAAGATATTTTCTAGCTTCTCTCTAATCAATTCCTCATTTGCTGATGAAAAAATCATGATAGCTTCATTATTCTCAATTAGGCTTGTGCTTATTAAACTTAGTATTTCTTGCTCCCTTGAACTTAAGTCCACTGGTGCTAACATTAATAAAACATTCTTAATGGACATTTCATTTCCATCCATACCTTTTACTAAACACGATTCGTCTAAATGGGAAATTCGAAAAATCAATTCTTTAATTTTCTCATGACGACAATGAAAAAGGCCCATTCCTGTATTCGGAATACCAATCCCATTTTCCCCTTCTCGGTCCTTCAACTGATTTATCACTTGATCGACATCTGATAAAAGCCCATCCTGTTCAGCATTTTTCAACATGTCAGTAATTATTTTTTCATAACCGTTTTTTTGATGCCTGTGATAGATACTAAAATGATCAAGAATAGCCTCCATGCATCGATGTACGTCTTTTACTTCTTTTAGTACATTGCGAAACGATGATTTACTTTTCGAGGCACGAGCACCTGTCTTTACTGATTTTGCTTGATATTTATTTTTGGTAAGCTTTTGTACGTTAGCCTTTAAAAAAGTTTGTATTGCTTCAATCTCTTCTTTTTTCAGTAATGGTGTTACCAGAAAATAATCTAATTCAAAAAATGGAAGTCTAACCGTTGATATAATGAGATCATATTGTTGCAAATCCGCATTAGGGATCTCTTTAATTGTTTTTGTATCTATAGATCCAATTTCGATAAATTCCTGTTTTATTCTGCTTGCAAGAATTTTAGATGTCGCAATTCCCGTTGGGCAAACAACTAATGCTTTAAAGTTTAACTCCTCTTCTCGTAACACTAATGCCGAGCCAAAATGTAAAACAATAAAAGATATATCATCCTCAGGAAATTTTACATTTTTGAATTCCTTTTCTAAGCTGTTCGATACGGCCATAAATAAAACAGGATATTTTCTTTTTATGTCTTCTGTTAGTGGGTTATACAGCCCCATATTATGTCTCAGTCGAAAGATCGACGGAATCATATGAGCAAGCAGCCCTTGAAATAAAGAAAAATCATTTCTTAAATTGACATGAAGTTCGGTAGAAACAGCGTGAATTAAATTATTGATCATTTGCCCTAGCATGACACGATCGTATTCAATAGATTCCGCCGCTTGAAGCTTAGATCCTTTTAGAATAACCGCTAATAAGCAGATATCTTTCTTTGTAAATACTGTCAGAAATTTATTCTCTAGTTCTTTACATACTTGTTCAATGAGACTATATTCTTCCTTCAATTCACTTGAACATTCGAGCCCATCATCCAATAAAGGGTTCTTCTCTGTCCTTTGCATTGTAATACAGATATGTACAATAAGCCTTACATAATCGCTATCCGCAAGCCTTGATTTTCCTTTATTTATTGTGGAACTAACAAGCTTGTCTATCTCTAGGAGATATTTTGGAGTTAAATAATGCAAAACTTTTTTTTTAAGGTAATTCCCTATTTCTACTAAAAATAAACTTTCAATGAGCTCTTCATTAAAAAGCTGTAAAAAATAGTCACCCAACGCTATTCGTTTATTGGTTTCTATTCCATAAAGCTTTACGCCAACGCCTCTTTTTCTCGTAAGCCGTACATTATATCTGTCCAACCACTCTGTAAGTTCATCCAAGTAAGTCGTTAAAGTTGTCATACTTACACCCAGTTGATTTGCTAGAGACTGAATCTTAAATGACTCCCCTTCTTCTAATAGCACAATAAGAAGCTGTAGTTTTCTTTCTTTCGGAGTTTGATCAGTTGGTTTTACATCCAATAATTTCTGGATCAACCGAAAGACGTGTTCATTTTTCCCATCAATGCTTAGGCCATCATTGGTTGCACGCATAAGTTTGAGATGGAACTGCTTTAAGATTTTTTCAATTGCTTTTAAATCTCGATGAATCGTCCTAACACTTACATTTAAATATGTCGCAATCGATGTTACAGTATGCTTCCCTGATGTTTTAATAATTAAATCAATGATTGCTTTTTCTCTTGAGGTAATAAACATGCTATCAACTCTTTTCCGCAATTAAAAACGAAAAGAAAATAGAGAATAGAAAGGGGTTAAAACACCCTTCTATTCATTCGATTAATTTAATTAATTTTGCCCATTAATAATAGCAATTAACTCCTGCGCTGTTTTCGCTTGAACCATTTTTTCGATATTTTCCATATCAGAACATGTGACCGCAATGCCAGATAAAATCTCAAGATGTGTACCATCTTTCCCAGCAATACCGAAGATTAAGCGAACAGTATTTCCATCAAAGTCTACTCCATTTGGTACTTGTAATACCGTAAAGCCCGATTTTAAAACTTCCTTTTTCGCAGCTTCAGTACCGTGTGGAATGGCAACATCATTTCCCATAAAGGTCGATGTCATATTATCGCGTTCAATCATTGCTTCAATATAGTTTTCACTTACATATCCACCATTCACTAGTGCTCGTCCAGCAAATCGAATCGCTTCTTCTTTATTCTTAAATTCTTGATTCAAGAAAACATATTCTTCAAGTAATAAGCCTTCATCACTCTTATTTTCTTCAACCACTGCAGCTTCTGCGTCTTCCACGACTTCATTAAGCGCTGCTTCTGTTTCGCCATTTTTTAACTTATCGATTAAATGATCGTATTCAGGGCTTGATAAGAAGTTATCAACCGAAACATGATAAGCATTTGGAACTTTATTTTTCGCCCTAGGTGTTAATTCCTCTTGAGTAATGACGATTTCAGCATCATTTGGAATATTACTAATTGCTGTATTTGTCACTGTAAGATGACCTAACCCAGCTTCTTTCACTTTTTTACGAAGAAGTGAGGCACCCATTGCACTTGAACCCATTCCAGCATCACATGCAAAAACAATTTTGTTTACATGTTCTGGGATCGCTCCTTGGTTCGATAAGACTTGTGCTACCGAGCTTTTCTTCCCTTTCATTTCTTGCATCTTTCTAGATGCTTCTTCTATGCCTTCGTCCGATTGTTTGCCTGTTTTTAGAATGAAAGTGGAAACGACAAACGAAACGACCGTTGCGACTAACACTCCAGCAAAGTTAGCAATATACGCACTCGGATGATGTGGCGTTACCGCTGCAATTGCGAGTATACTACCAGGTGAGGCAGGAGAGAATAATCCGCCACCTAAAAGCACTAATGTAAAGACTCCACTCATTCCACCTAAGATTACAGCAATAAATAATAATGGCTTCATTAAGATATAAGGGAAGTAAATTTCATGAATTCCCCCGAAGAAATGAATAATTGACGCTCCAGGTGCAGTTTGCTTTGCAGTACCTCTACCGAAAATCCAGTAGGCTAACAACACACCTAATCCAGGACCAGGGTTTGCTTCAAGAAGTAGTAACACCGATTGGCCTGTCTGTTTAATTTGTTCCGCTCCAATTGGTGTCAGTACACCATGGTTAATTGCATTATTTAAAAATAGGATTTTTGCTGGTTCAATGAGAATACTTGTTAATGGAAGTAGTCCCGTTCCAACTAACCATTCAACACCTGTTACAAGCAATCCTGTAAAAACAGTAACTGCTGGACCAACAGCTAGAAAAGATAAAATAGATAGCAATCCGCCTAAAATCCCGGCTGAGAAATTGTTAACAAGCATCTCAAAGCCTGCTTTTATTTTCCCTTCAACTAACTGGTCGAACTTTTTGATAACATAACCACCAACTGGTCCCATGATCATGGCTCCTAGGAACATTGGAATGTCTGATCCAACAATGACACCCATTGTGGCAATCGCACCTACAACACCACCTCGATGGTCATGGACAATCTTCCCTCCTGTAAATGCAATTAACAATGGAAGTAAGTATGTAACCATCGGATCTACCATCATGGCAAGGCTTTCATTTGGAATAAAGCCTTTAGGAATAAATAAAGCTGTAATTAATCCCCACGCGATAAAAGCTCCGATGTTCGGCATAACCATTGAACTTAGAAAATTACCGAACTTTTGAACGGCTACCTTTATATTAGATTGAGCCATTAGCTCTCATCCCTTCTAGACAAATATTTATTACTTATATATGTTAGGACACAAAATGATCATATTCAACAAAGAAGAAACCTAACTTTGTCACACATCAATATGACAAACCTATTGTTTCTCTAACTTTTTGGAAATATGTAGACTTTATGTATTTTTATAGTACAAACTTGAATGAATTAAGTGTGAAAGACATTGTGAAGATTAATATTAGCCCTTCTTACATAAAAATCCCCTCATATTCAAATGAGAGGATTTTTAATAAAATCTTATTTAAAAATATTTGTCATATTTCTAAGTTCAACCTATGTAAAACTTTTTCTAATGAAGGCATACCACTTTGAGCACCTTTTTTCTCAACTGATATAGAAGCGCTTGCATTTGCAAACCTTACTGCTTCCTCAATATTTTTTCCTTCGGTTAATGCAACGGCAAGACTCCCATTAAAAGTATCCCCAGCACCTGTTGTATCAACAGGGTTCGTATCAAATCCTTCAATGAAAATATGCTCTTTACCGTCATAAAAGCGTGCACCTTTATCACCTAGAGTTACAATTAATTTATTTGGATAACGTTCTAATGATTGTTCAATATTTTCACCAAAGATACGAATACATTCAGTTTCATTTGGTGTAATATACGTTGCTAAATCAATAAATTCATGTTTAAAATTTTCAACTGGCGCAGGGTTCAATACAACAGGAATGTTATGATCCTTACATATTTTCAATGCTGTATGAACCGTATTTGATGGTATTTCTAACTGTATGACTACCATTTCGCTTTTTATCATTTCATTTTTTACAAGCTCTATTTCTTTGGATGTTAATAGATTATTCGCACCAGGAACGACAATAATTCGATTGTCTGCATCAGAAACAATGATTGAAGCGATACCCGTAGTTTCATCGGGAAATAAAAACACATGATCTGTTTTTATATTTTCTTGTTTTAATGAGGTCAATGCGATCTTGCCATATTCATCAGTTCCGCAAGCTCCAATCATTTGAGCTTCCTTCCCTAATCTCGCAATAGACACTACTTGGTTTGCACCTTTTCCACCGAAAAAAGTTGAAAAAGAGTTTCCTAACGTAGTTTCTCCTTTTTTTGGTACGTGATTTGTTTCAACTACTAGATCTACATTAATGCTTCCAATTACGGTAATCACATTATCACCTCTATTAAACGTTTCCATAACTATAGAATAAAGAAGTGGGGGTTTCTTTCATCCCCACTGACTGCTCGTTCTCCCTTATCGGATCTTTACTGTCCGTTAAGATTTTGAGAAATATTGATTAGAATAAATCGTTTAATTTACTTTCTAATTGTTTAATAGCATTTCCGCGATGGCTTATTTTTGATTTTTCACTTTTACTTAAATGAGCCATTGTTTGATCGATTTCTGGTAAAAAGAATATTGGATCATATCCGAAACCATTCGTACCAGATGCTTCAAAAGCAATTTCCCCTTCGCATGTCCCCTTAAAAAACAACGTTTCATGGTGTGGTCTTGAAATCGCTAATACACATACGAAGCGACAAGTTCTTTGCTCTTTGGGAGTATTTTTTAGTTCATCTAATACTTTTTGAATATTATCAGCATCTGATTTGTGAGTACCAGCATATCTTGCTGAATATACACCTGGTGCTCCGTTCAATTGATCAATCATCAAACCACTATCATCAGCTAAAACAGGTTCATTTACTATCTCGGACAACGTTTCTGCTTTGATTCGTGCATTTTCTTCAAATGTACGACCATTTTCTTCGATTTCAATAGGATCATCTAAATCATTTAACGTTTTTATACTATAACCTAACTTCGAAAACATCTCTTGAAATTCTGAAGCTTTACCGGCGTTGTTCGTTGCTATCCAAATATTTTTCATTTCCCTTACTTCCTTCAGTCGTAGATTCTAGTATTTTTTTAAGGCTTCAATCATTAACTTCCAGAAACCTTCTATATCAAGCTCTAATCCAAACTTAGCATTAATTTCTCTACCAGTGACACCATGTAAATCTATTAATGTAGTTCCTGCTGTAAATTCTCCTTTTGTTTCCACTGTAATATTTACATCTTTCATTTTAAACAATTCTGGTGCAACACAATATGCGACAGTTAATACATCATGTACTGGTGCCCCATCAAAATCGAACATCTCTTTATATGTTGATGCAAAAAATACTAATAATTCACCAACGATTTTAGCGACTTTGTTATCAATTTTATTCACTTCTTCGATCACTTCTTTTGTCGCTAAAGCTTGATGCGTTATATCTAGACCCATAACTACTACTGGAATTCCACTATCAAATACTTTCTTTGCAGCTTCTGGATCAGCCCAAATATTAAATTCAGCCGTTGGTGTCCAGTTACCAAATGTGCCTCCCCCCATAAGTACAATCTCTTCAATATTGTCCTTAATTTCTGGCGCTTTTGATAAAGCTAAAGCAACATTCGTTAATGGTCCTGTTGGAAGAATTGTAACTGGATCTTTTGACTCTTTTACTAGTCTAATGATTGTATCAGCACCATGCTCCTCACTCCAACTACGAGATGGTTCTGGTAACTCAGGACCATCTAAACCTGAATCTCCATGAATACCAGGTGCAGTTTCACGTAATCGAATCAATGGGTCACTGGCCCCTTTTGAAACAACAACATCTGTTAATGAAACTAAATCACAAATTTTTAACGCATTCATCGTTGTTTTTTCGATTTCTGCATTTCCTGAAACCGTTGTTATTCCTAAAATATCTAATTCTGGTTGTGCAGCTGCTAAAACAATCGCAATTGCATCATCATGTCCTGGATCACAATCTATAATAATTTTTCTTTTACTCATTCTAGTTCACCTCTATAATTTTTTAGATTACAAGCCCCATAATTGTGCCTGAAATGACAGATGCTAATGTAGCACCTAACAATAATTTTAAAGAAAACTTTGCAACATGATTCCCTTGTTTTTCACTGATTGATTTGATTGAACCTGCAACAATACCCACTGTTCCAAAGTTTGCAAAACTAACTAAGTAAACGGATACAATTGCAATCGTTTTATCGGAAAGATGGCTTGAAATGTCACCAAAATTCAACATTGCAACAAATTCATTCGTAATAAGTTTTGTAGCCATAATTCCACCTGCTTGTACAGCTTCTGCCCATGGAATACCCATTAAGAAAGCGATTGGTGCAAAAAGATAACCAATAACCGTTTGGAATGAAACGTGAAATACGCCTAGAAAAATCACATTAATCAATTCCATCAAGGAAATAAACCCTAAAAGCATAGCGGCAACAATAATAACAATTTTAAATCCATCCATTACACTTTCTCCAACCATTTGGAAGAATGGAAGTCTTTCTTTTTCTTCAATTTGAATTAAATCTTCATCATCGTCTAAATCATATGGGTTTATAATATTAGCAATGATAAGTGCACTAAAAATATTCAATACAACAGCTGTTACAACATACTTTGGCTCTAACATTGTCATATAAGACCCAACCATCGCCATACTTATTGCACTCATTGCTGAAGTACAAATTGTGTAAAGTCTTTTTGGAGATAGAAGTGGAATTTGTTTCATAATTGTTAAAAACACTTCTGGTTGTCCAAGTGCTGCTGTAGATATAGCAAAATAGCTTTCTAGTTTTCCCATTCCAGTTATTTTACTTAAAATTAAACCTAAATATTTGATTATAAATGGTAATACTTTTATATAGTTAAGTATTCCTATTAAAACTGATATAAAAACAAGCGGTAATAACACTGCAAGGAAGAATGAAAATCCACCTTCATTCAACATACCACCAAATACAAATTCAATTCCTGAATTCGCAATCTTCATTAATTTTTCAAAAAACACGCCCACATTAGTAATAGCAATTAAACCTATACTAGTATTCATCATGAAGTAAACTGAAAAGATTTGCACAGCCAACATGATGAGAATACGCTTATATTTTATTTGTTTTCTATTATTACTAACTAAAAAGGCAATACCAAAAACAAACAAAAGTCCTGTTAGTAAGAAAATTAAATTCATGTGCATATTCTCCCTTTTATTGGTAACGTTTTCATTTTTTTATAAAAAACAACTTCTATAAAGTATGACTATTATCAATTTTATAAAAAAAGATTTCAAGAAATTTAACTTTATAGAAGTTGAGTTTATGTGTATGAAAATCTAATAGAATAATTTAGTATTATTTAGTTTTGTTGTTGAAACTAACTGCAATTTGAGATCCTACTTTAGCATTGTGTTTTACTAATTCGATATTAGCATCAAGGCTTGTACCGTTAGTTAATTCTTTAATTTTACCAAGTAAGAATGGTGTACTATCTTTACCAATAATGTTATTTTCTTCTGCTTCTTTGATTGCTTGAGCAATGATTCCATTGATATAGCTTTCATCCATAGCGTGCTCTTCAGGAATTGGGTTAGCGATTACTGCTCCACCTTTAAGGTTTAATTCCCATTTCGTTTTTAATGTTTCAGCAATTACATCAATAGAATCAGTAGAGAAGTTTAATTTATGTTCACTATTTCTAGTGTAGAATGCTGGTAGACATTCTGTTTCATATCCAATTACAGGAACGCCTTTTGTTTCAAGGTATTCAAGTGTAAGAGATAAATCTAGGATTGATTTAGCACCTGCACAAATTACAGCTACATCAGTTTGAGCTAATTCATCAAGGTCAGCTGAGATATCCATAGTCGTTTCTGCACCTTTATGAACCCCACCAATACCACCTGTTACAAAGATTTGGATGTCTGCTAAATCAGCACAAATCATTGTTGTTGCAACAGTTGTTGCACCTAATTTTTTTGTAGCAATAATCTGCGCTAAGTCACGTCTTGATACTTTAGCTACATCTGAACTTTTACCAAATAACTCTAATTCATCATCTGTTAAACCAATTTTAATTTTCCCATCAATGATAGCAATTGTTGCTGGAACAGCACCGTTGTCACGAACGATTTGTTCTACTTCTCTAGCCATTTTTACGTTTTGAGGATACGGCATACCATGAGAAATAATAGTAGATTCTAATGCAACGATTGCTTTTCCTTCCGTTTTCGCTTGTTGTACCTCTGCAGATAATTCAATATAATTTTTCATTTAAATTGCCTCCATATCGATCATAAATTGTTTTTTTGATAATTCTTGTCTAACTGTATACTTTGACATAATTGTTTTATGTGCGTTGACTAATCCAGATTTTACAATGTAATCAATTTCTTTTTTCTGTAACCAAGAATAAATAACTCCTGAGCAGAATGAATCCCCTGCACCTGTAACATCAACAACCATCGGTGTTTCGATAGCTGAAAAATGGTGAATTTCTCCATTTTCAACACCTGTCATTACACCCTTTGAGCCATTAGTTACAATTACATTTTTGACTCCTAACTCTAACCACTTTTGGACTGAATTTTCCCAGTCTTCTTTATTGTTGATTTTAATATTCATAAAAGTTTCTGTTTCATCTTTATTTACGATAAGCCAAGTTACTGCATTTAAAGTTTTTGGCAGCCTATCCATTTTTGGTGATGAAACAGGGATAACCACTAGTGGAATATTATGTTTAGATGTAAAAGAGCAAAGAAAATCAATTGTTTCACTTGGACAATTCAAATCCACTACGATACATTTAGCTCTCTTTAGAATATTACTGTTTTTGATCAACAGCTCAGGAGTAATATTCTCAAAAACGTCCATGTCCGCTAATGCAATTGATAAATCCCCATTCATATCTAACACTGCTGTATAGGAACCTGTCGTCAAATTTTCAATTTGAGTGACATGTTCTAAGTTCATAAAAGGCGACGATAAATCATAAATTTCTTTCCACTCTGAATCGTGACCACTTACTGAAATTAATGTAACAGCTTCACCTAATCTGCCCAAGTTTTCAGCAATATTTCTTGCTACTCCTCCAACTGTTGTAGAAGATTTTACAGGATTAGACGTTTCATTCGTAATTTTATATTTTGAATAAAATTTCCTATCCACGTTAGCTCCTCCTATGCAAACAATAGAGGATGTTTCATTTAAAACATAGGCCTTACCAAATACATACTCTTTCTTGATTAATTCAGAGATAATATTGGCAATGGACGACTTTGATAAGCCCACAATTTCTGATAATTCCTGTTGAGAAATAAATGGATTTTCTCTAATCAAACCTAAAATTAACTCTTCATTCGCATCAATATCATTAACCAATTTTACACCTCTCTTCCAAGAAACAATTGTTTGTTTCATGAACATAAGTTTAGTATACGCTTTCTTTTCGGGAAGTCAATAATTTTTTAAATATTATTTTAAATAAAAATTTAAATACTATTTTATTTAAAATTTAAAATTAACCTAGTTCATAACCAGCTTTGGTTGATCCCCAACAAAAAAAGCCTCATCCACTTTATCTTCTTGAATGAGGCTTTTACTATTTTACTTATTGTTGTGCAACTTTATTTTTAACTAACATTATATTTCTATTAAGCATTGTTGGTAGACTTATACCGAGAATAATGGTTACGATACCTACTATTTGCAGTGTAGTAACGTTTTCACTTAACAATATGACTGACACCATCACAGCGATTGGCAATTCAATCGCCCCTAATATGGACGACATACCTAATCCAACTTTCGGCACCGCAATAGTGAATAAGAAAACCGGAATAATCATCCCAAATAACCCTAATGCCAAACCATAAATCCAAAGTCCTTCGTTAAACAGAGTCCCATTCCAAATCACTTCTGGAGACTGAAATACAGCTGACATCATAAAAGCAGAGAAAGAAACTATTACTAGACGATTAGAAGTATTCATATTGGTAGTTGCTTTATCGTTAATAAATAAAAATAGGGAGTAACAAAGAGCAGCTGCTAACCCCCATAACCACCCTTGAAAAGGTATTTGAGATAAATCAACATCTATCAAACCAGCCGCCGGTATGGTCCCCGTAACCAAAATGATTAAAGATATCAATTCAATTCGACTAGGAAATTGACGTTTTGTGATACAAGAAATCACCATGCCTATCCATGTAAATTGAAACAATAGTACAACTGCTAAAGAAGCCGGTAAATAGTTCAATGATTGACCATATGTTATATTTGTTAATCCTGTAAAAACACCAGCAAGGAGAAGAGTTTTAACTCCATTTAAGCTAAACTTTGTTCTGTTTTTAAGTACGAAAATGCACACTGCGATACAAAAACCGAAAAAAAACTGACTAGTAACCGCTTCCGAGACCGAAAAGCCACTACCCATTGCTAGTTTTATGATGGTTGAAACGACACCATAACTACTAGCTGCAATCATTACCAAAAGGGGATACAGATACATCTTCATCATTCTACTTCCTCCTATAATTCTCTATATTGAATTGAACTATGATTTTGAATTTTGATAAATTTATAAAAATCATAATCTCCAATATAAAACACAGCTAGACTTTTTTTCAATCTATTTTTTTTAAAACATTGGATTGACTATGTCTTTTGACAATCATATTTTTTAGTATTCATCACTAGTAATGTATACTAAAAAATATGATTGTGTTTATAATTAAAGAGAAATTTTAGTTGAACTGAAAGCTAAAAAAGATGGTTAAAAGTGTACTGATTCAAGAGTGAAAGATGAGAATTTTTTTCACCAATCAATCCTTATTGGCCACAAGCAGGTAAAATTATTGTAATAATTATGAAATTAAACATTTACAAACAAAAGTTTGTGTTGTAAACTTTTGTTTAAGTGGAAATGGGGTCGTATCATGGATAAAGAGAAACAAATTTTACATCACATAAGAATGAATCCTTTCATTTCACAGCAGGAATTATCAAGTAAAGTTGGTTTATCGCGACCTGCAGTTGCGAATTATATTGCTAATCTGACAAAACGTGGTGAAATCAAAGGACGTGCCTATATTGTCCGAGAAGAATCGTCGATTGTCTGTATTGGAGGGGCAAATACAGACAGGAAAGCGCGAACAAATCAGAAGGTGCGTTTATATTCATCAAATCCAGTTAAAATTACTGAAACTTGTGGCGGTGTAGCACGCAACTTTGCAGGAAATTTAAGCAGACTTGGCTGTAGTACTGCTCTTATGACCTGTGTCGGGGACGACAAGGAAGGTAACTGGATACTGAATGAAACAAAAAGTCAAGGAGTTGATATAAGTCCAGTATGGATGTTACCAACAGAACGGACAGGAACTTTCACTACCTTATTGGATATAAATGGCGAAAGTATTGTCTCTATGGCTGATATGAATATATACGAAAAAATGACAACTGCTATGTTTGAAGAAAAATGGTCCTATATCGCTGCCTCACAAGCTGTTATTTTGGATACAAATATTCCTAATGACTGTATCAGTTATTTAATTAAGCGCTGCAGTGATGAAAACATTCCTCTTTACATCGACCCTGTGTCTTCAACCAAAGCACGAAAACTTCCATTTCGTCTTGATGGTGTAGACCTGCTAATCCCGAACCGTGAAGAAGCAGAGATACTTGCTGATATCAAAATTAACTCAATCGAGGATTGCCATTTAGCTTGTGAAAGGATAAAACAGCGTGGTGTTCAAAAGGTTATTATAACTCTTGGTGATCAGGGAATTTATTATTTTTCTAATGAGGAAACTGGGCACTTGCCTCCTTTCGAAACGGAGGTTGTTGATGTCACAGGAGCTGGTGAAGCATTTGCTTCATGTGCAATATATGGAATCCTGAACAATGAATCTCTATTGAGTGCTTGCAAATTAGGACTTGCTGGTGCCGCTCTAACTGTTCAAACTGAAGAATCAATATCCTCATTTTTAAAACCTGAAAAAATTCATGAAATAGTAAAGCAATTTTCGTGATGAAATAATATTTGTCTTTTGAAGAAATATCTCTTTTTCTTTCCTTTAAAATTGTTTATATTATATAAATTTCCACATTAGTAAATTATTGTTTATTATTTTTATTGAAAAAGCATCTGCATTGTAGAAACAGATGCTTTTTTTGACGTGTTTCTTCTATTATATTATCTACACCTTTTTAACTTTATAATTGATGGTTCCCTCGGAATACATGCTTGCTAATCTGTTCAAATCATTTAACTTATTTGATAGGAAATAAGATCTTTCCCCTCAGTAAGTAAGCCATAAACCAATTTTTTATTCCTTTTTTATATTTATAGGCGCATTGAATCCGAAGCAGAAAATTCCAATCAATGTGAGTGCTCCAGCGCTTGTAGCGATTGGAAAATAGACAGAATGTACACCAGCAATAGCCAAGGCAATATTGATGATCATGATTGGTAAGCCAATATTATGCAACCAAAAATGCAATTTCATATAATGCGAGAATGATCGTTTTTTCAGGCAGCTAATACTCGTTGAATATTAGAATACCTTTTGTAAGTTAGGATTTTTTCCTTATCACAAAATAGTGGTATTATTAAAACATAAAAAATTTCAAATTAAGAAAGGCTTGGTTTTATGGCAATAACAAAGAAGAAACGGGTTTTAAAAGAAATTCAGCAAATCATCATGATTACAATTGGTGCGATTATCGCTGCTTTTGGACTAGAACTATTTTTAGTTCCTAATAATATTTTAGACGGTGGCGTTATTGGTCTTTCAATCATTGCAGCCGAATTAACTGGTATTCAAATGAGTATTTTCCTCATTATTTTAAATTTACCTTTCCTTTATATCGGTTTTAGAAGAATAGGCATGAAATTTACATTACATACTCTATATGGAGTTGTCGTTTTATCTATTTGTACATCGATTCTGCATCATTTCGAGCCTGTGACAGATGATTTATTTTTAGCCACGATTATTGGTGCAGTCATCTTAGGGGCAGGGGTTGGTTTAGTTATTCGAACAGGTGGTGCTTTAGACGGTACAGAAATTATTGCCATCCTTGTTAGTAAAAAACGTCCTGTTTCTGTCGGACAATTTGTCATGATTATCAATTTATTCATTTTTATCCTAGCAGCTTTATTAGTATTTAGTTGGGAAACAGCTATGTACTCGATTATTACATATTATATTGCGTTTAAAATGATTGATATTGTCGTTGAAGGTATGGAAGAATTAAAATCGGTGACGATTATTTCTGATGTGCCCGATGAAATTGCAGATGCTTTAATAAAGGAATTAGGTCGTGGTATAACATATATTCATGGTGAAGGTGTCTATACAAATGAACCTAAAAAAATTATTTACACAATTGTAAGTAGGATCGAATTGTCTAGTTTACGCTCAATTGCACAAGAAATAGACCCAAAAGCCTTAATAGCAATTGAAAATGTTGCCGACGTTTCGGGTAGTAATTTCAGGAAAAGTTCAGGGCACTAAAAACATTAAAGCGCAAGCGCCTTGGATCAGCCTCATGCATGGCTTATGCCCCCGAGGAGCCGGACGCTTGCGCTAGATGTCGTGCGCTTAGCCACAGTACAAGATTTTTATAGTTTCCTAAGCTATGAATTAGACTTTCTATCCTATTGTAAGTCGTTCACTTATGGAAGAAAGAGAGTAAAGCAAGCACACTCATTTCGGAAATGAATAAAGTGTTCTTGCTTTATTTTAGTTCATCATTCATACAAAGTGCTGAATAATGAACCTATTTTTCCTATGAAAAGACAGAACAAACCACGGTTTGACGGTTCACTTCAGGAAGGATTTCAGAGACTTTCGATCACCGCTTTATATTTCTCGTACCATTTTTTCCATTCGTCTTGTCGGGAATCTATTTTCTTTCCATCTATTAGTGCATTGATAACATCTAGACATACGTGCCATCCTGCAAGGTCTTTTGGAGTATGAGGTGTAATCACCTTTATCTTTTCTATAAAAACTAATCGACAACCCTCTGGTTCTTGATACAACTCAAACCGAACACTGTCCTCTCCCCATGTATATTCCAAAATAGAATTCGTTTTTAGTTCGATAATTGCCATCTCTTCAAAGGTACCGTCCTGCATATCAAACTTTATCATCCCACCTTCACGAAGATCTTCGACACTTAGCTCCGAAAACCATTTTGTCAGCTTCTTATTTTCTGTCAACCAAGACCAGACATCTTCAACTGAATGCATAAAATGACGTTCGAATCTCGCAATATGGTCATCGTTAGCTTTTTCGATTACAGCTATCATAAAACGCTCCTCCCTCATTTATCCCGATTGCTATTGCAAACGAAGAACGAGCATTTACTTTATCGTTCTTCGTTACAAGTCTATCTTTCATAATACCCTATCACGGAAAATAGTTCCAAATATTCACTGCTGTTGCAAATATTAGTAAAGCTAAAATCTGCTGTAACACTTTTGTATTTATTTTTTCCTTGCCATAGCTCCAAGCGGTGATGCAATTAACGCTAAAATTCCATACACTAAATTGATTCCACTCTCAGGCATGTATGTAGAACCAAATTCCCCAATGAAACTACCGATTAGAATACTAACACCCATGTAAGCAATTAATCATCTTGAAACCCCTTATTTTTATACCTGCATGGGTATTAAAATCCCCAAAAAATTTATCCCACTTTCCCTTCCCAAGAAAGCATTCCACCTTGCATGTTGATAACGTTATATCCTTGGCTTTCAAGAAATTGTGTGGCACGACCACTTCTTCCTCCAGAACGACAAACCATGATATATTCCTTTGACTTATCTAATTCATGCATACGAAACTCAACTAGCCCTAATGGAATGTTCACAGCTCCTGGAATGTTCACAGCTCCTGGAATTTTCCCTGCTGCTATTTCATCTACTTCACGCACATCGATAATATTTAATGCCTTTCCTTCATTTACTAAAAACTCAACTTCTTTTGCAGTCATTTCTTTCATCGTAAAGTCCTCCTTAATAAATACCCTCTCCACATACCCATACAGGTATATTAATAAAAAAAAAAGAATGTGCACCATAAATTTTTATCTACTTTTCACAAGCAAGTTAACAGCTTCTTTAATTAATTCATCCGTTTTTTCTCCATTTTTTTCAGCCTCTAGAACACATTCAACTAAGTTTGAACTCACGATCACTCCTACTGTTCTATCTACTGCTGATCGAACAGCTGACAACTGCGTAATGACCTCTTTACAATCTTTGTTTTCTTCCATCATTTTTAAAATCCCTCGAAGTTGCCCTTCCATACGTTTTACTCTGTTTTTAATTTGATCATTGTATTCCATAGGGATTCTCCTTTCCACCATGATGTTTATTTTCTTGATGACACATACAGTCAGTTAAAGTATAACCTATTACCTCAGAGCCTTTTTTCTGAGGAATTGCGCTTTAAATCAGAATGTTAGTCAGTACAAAAGCAAATAAGGGGTAATAATTAACACTTATTTTGTTGGAGAGAAGGTTGAATTAATAACAATCGATAATTTATAATTTGCATGCTCGTTTAAGTCTTCTAAAAATTTATCTAATATTTCATTAGATGGAAATTTGCATTCGAGGAGGTAACAACCATCTCCACTGATTTTATAGTTATGGATGATGTATTGTTCTTCTGTTTTTATGAACGATAGATAAGGTTGATGATAAGTGCTTTGTGTAATGATAGTAATAAAAGCGTGTATAAAACACCCTAATTTGACTTGATTAACTTTAATTGTATAACCCTCTATCACTCCATTATCCTCTAATTTCGTAACTCTAGCTGAAGTAGCTTGTCCAGTCAAATGGACCTTCTCACCCAATTCTTTCATAGTGATACGACTGTTCTTAGAGAGTTCATCTAAGATACGCATATCCGTGCTATCTAACATTTATTTAACTCCTTTCATTAATCAAGTCAAATGGCAAAAAGACTTGATTTTATCTATGTAATTGTTAATTGGTCATAGTATAAACTATACGTAAATCAAAGAAAAGGAGTAAATAAACTTGAATATCCAACAAATTCGAAATGCTACATTAGTTGTTCAATATGCAGGGAAAAAGTTTTTAATAGATCCAATGTTAGCTGAGAAAGGTACCTACCCACCTTTCCCAAACTCGTTAAGACAAGATCAATTTAATCCTTTAGCTAGCTTACCAACATCAATTGCAAATATTATTCATGATATAGATGCTGTCATTGTCACTCACCTACATTTAGACCACTTTGATGATGCTGCAAAAGAGGTACTACCAAAAGATATCAAAATGTTTGTCCAAAATGAAGAAGATGCTAAAGAAGTGAAAAACGCTGGTTTTCAAAATATAGAAGTTTTACAAGAGGATACAGTCTTTGAGGGTATCCAATTAATTAAAACAAAAGGCGAACATGGAAGCGGAGAAATACTAAAAATTGCGGGTCTAGTGTGTGGCGTTGTCTTCAAGCATCCAAATGAAAAAACTTTATATATAGCTGGAGATACTGTTTGGTATGAGGCTGTTCAAGAAGTGATTGAAACACACAAACCAGAAATCATTGTTGTAAATGGTGGAGATAATCAATTTCTAGAAGGCGGTTCTCTCGTAATGGGGAAAGATGATATCTATCAAGTATATAAGGCTGCCCCTAACGCAAAAATTATTTCTGTCCATATGGAAGCTGTCAATCATTGGACATTATCAAGAGAAGAATTAAAAAGCTTCAGTAATGAAAAAGGGATCTCCTCTAATATTTTAGTCCCAGATGACGGTGAATCCTACACATTTTAAGAGTAAAAACAGGCAGAAAAATATACTTTCTGTCTGTTTTTTTATAGAGTAAACTACGTAGAACATAGTTTACTCTATAGTTAACAGTTATTTTACTTTTCTATTTTTACTCTTTGTAATCGTAAAGCGTTTAATACGACCGACACGGAACTAAATGCCATTGCTGCACCTGCAACCCAAGGAGCGAGTAACCCGATCGCCGCGATTGGAATCCCGAGCGTATTGTAGCCAAATGCCCAGAATAAGTTTTGTTTAATGTTGCGCATTGTTTTGCGACTCATAATGATCGCATCGGCAATACTGTTTAAATCCCCGCGAATTAGTGTCACATCAGAAGCTTCCATCGCTACGTCAGTCCCTGTACCAATGGCCATACCAATATCAGCTGTAGCTAGTGCTGGTGCGTCATTAATACCATCGCCGACCATTGCCACTTTTTTGCCCTGTTGTTGTAGCTTTTTCACTTCCTCTGCTTTACCTTCAGGAAGTACTTCCGCAATAACTGCGTCAACGCCTACTTCTTTCCCAATTGCTTGTGCTGTAAGCCTGTTATCACCTGTCATCATAATGACTTTGATGCCCATTTCTTGTAAGCGGCGTACAGCTTCTCGAGATGTATCTTTAATTGTATCCGCTACAGCCACTAGCCCTGCGTATTGTCCATTAATTGCAGCTAACATCGCAGTTTTCCCATTGTGCTCTAGTTTTTCCATCATTGGGAGAACCGCTGTAATATCTATACCATATTGTTGCATGAGTTTACGTGTACCAATGACAACACCTTGACCTGAAACGGTTGCTTGTATACCATAACCCGGAATCGCTTCGAAAAATTGAACTTTCCCAAGCTCAATGTCTTTATCTTGGATACCTTGAACGATTGCTTGTGCTAATGGGTGCTCGGATTGTTTTTCTGCTGCACCGATGAGTGATAAAAATTTCTCTTCGTCTTGCCCATCTTCTAATAAAACATCTGTTAAAACAGGTTTACCATGTGTTATTGTACCTGTTTTATCAACTACAACCGTGTCAATACTTTGTGTTTGTTCTAAATGCTCGCCACCTTTGAATAAAACACCAAATTCTGCTGCACGACCCGAACCAGACATAATTGAAGTCGGTGTTGCTAAACCAAGTGCACATGGGCAAGCAATAACAAGTACTGCAATTAACACTTCAAGTGCCTGTGTAAAATTACCCGGTTGGACCCAGATAAACCATACTAGGAATGTGATGATGGCAATCCCCACTACGATTGGTACAAAAATACCTGAAATTTGGTCCGCCAATCGTTGGATCGGTGCTTTCGAACCTTGTGCATCTTCTACTACTTTAATGATTTGGGCTAATGCTGTGTCACGCCCAACTTTTGTCGTTGTCATTTTGATGAAACCATTTTTATTAATCGTTGATCCGTATAATACGTCACCTGCTTTTTTATCCACTGGTAAACTTTCGCCCGTTAACATTGATTCATCAACAGCTGTTGTTCCTTCTAATACTTCACCATCAACTGGAATTTTTCCACCTGGTTTCACTAAAATGGTGTCACCAATCATTACTTCTTCTAACGGTATTTCTTTTTCAACCCCGTCGCGTAGAACGATCGCTGTTTTGGCTTGAAGCCCCATTAATTTTTTAATCGCTTCAGATGAACGGCCTTTTGCTTTTACTTCAAATAATTTACCTAAAAGAATAAGTGTTATCAGTACCGCACTTGTTTCAAAATATAGGTGTGGACCGTGGTGTGTTCCAGCTGTAACAATCGCTTGATATACACTATAAAAATAGGCTGCAGAAGTACCCATGACAACGAGCACATCCATATTTGCACTGCCATTACGGAGTGCCTTGTAAGCACCAACATAAAACTGTTTCCCAATAATAAATTGTACCGGTGTTGCCAATATCATTTGTATCCATGGGTTCATTAAGAATTGTGGTACATATAGAAACGATGTAAATGAAAAGTGCCCTACCATCGTCCATAATAAGGGTAACGATAAAATCGCCGAAATAATGAATTTACGTTGCTGGTCTTTAATTGCCTTTTCACGGTAATCTACCTGTTCTTTATCCTCTTGCTTTTGATGTGCACCGTAGCCAAGCTTTTCTACCTTTGCAATCATGTCTGCAATCGTTACTTCTGATGGATTAAATTCAATTGTTGCCTTTTCAAGCGCTAAATTGACGTTCGCAGATGCAATACCTTCCATTTTATTCAAACCTTTTTCAATCCGTGTTGAACACGCTGCACAAGTCATTCCTGTAATATCAAATTCTGCTTTTTGTTTTACAACACCGTAGCCAAGTGCTTCGATTTTCTTTTCAAAATCTGCTTCATTCAGTTTTGACGGGTCATATTTAATTGCTGACTTTTCTAGTGCTAAGTTGACGGTTGCTTGCTCGACACCTTCCATTTTATTTAACCCTTTTTCAATACGCGTTGCACACGCTGCACAAGTCATTCCTGTAATTTGTATACTCGCTTCTTTTACTTCTATACTCATGATGCCTTCCACCTCTCTTATACCTATATAGGGTATATTTAATTAAAAATAAGAGAGTGCTTCGAAAGCACTCTTATTCTATTTCATATCCTTGATCTTCAATCGTTTCTTTAATTTTATCAATTGATACTTGCGATTCATTAAATAATACTTCTACTTGAGCACTGTCTAATTTTACGTTTACTTGGTTAACGCCATCTACTTGACCAACACTTCCCTCGATTGCATTCACACAATGTCCACATGACATTCCTTGTACGCTTAATGTTATATTTTCCATGCTTTCTCTCTCCTTTGATTAAAGTTTTTTATTTAGTCGAACATACGCTATAGGGGTATTAAAAAGCGAAAAAAAATAGCTACACTATTTAAAGCAGATTGTGTTGCAGAAAGTTAGGTGATCATATCATCACAGTAAACACCTTTGTCTATCATTCCCTTGATGCCTCGAGTTTGACCTTCAATACGATTTAATCGAGTTGTTAAATCCCTTTTTACATGTTCTGGATGATAAATTTTTCAGCTAGAGGTAACACCCTTAGTATGGCAAGCTACTAATTTCACAGAGTTCTCCATTAGCTTAACCTTCTTAATTCAATTACATAATACTATACCCTGGTTAGGTATGTAAAGTGGTTAGTTTTATTTTTTTCAATATAACTAAAAGCTTTATTTCAATTCAGGAGAAATTACGTTGAAAGATAATATACAAAAATTTTTGTATAGATTCAAAAAAAGTTGGAAGGCCAGTAGCCATTGAACTAAATAAGCGAATAGCAGGAAAATCAGTTCCCTTCCCCTTCGCTTAGCCTATACAGGATGTCAGATTGGATGTGACGAACCTCTTATAAAATAACTTCACATACTTCTTTGTAGGAATTTTACAATTATGTCTTCATAAAATTGATCACAATGATTTGTTCTCAAAAAATAATTACATTCACTAATTTTCACCTAAGCAAAACAGGCTATTTCATTTGTTATGAAATAGCCTGTAAATGTTGATAGAGTAATGTTTTTATGAAGATTAACGCTTAGAGAACTGAGGTGCACGACGAGCACCTATATGACCTTATTTTTTACGATCAGAAGTTCGTCAAGCACCTTTCCCTTGTTCAGGCTTAATCTGTATAGTTTGTTTAAACGTACGCTTCTGCCAGATAAATGTAATGGCTAACGTAATCACCAATAGTCCAAGTCCTAATATGAATGGATAGATGATTTGAACATCATATAATATCCCCGCAAGTGTTGGTCCTAGTACATTCCCAATACTCATATACATGTTATTCATCCCCATCGCAAAGCCTTGCTCATTACCAGCCAACTTAGAGATGAGTGTATTTAGCACTGGGCGTAGAATGGACGTAGCAAGAAAGATTAAAAGAGTGATTCCAAAGAATAATTCATAACTAGAAGCAAATAACGAAAGGAGGAAACCAACAGCTGTTACTCCGATAAAAATTGTTAAGACAGATCCTTCCCCATAACGAGTTACAATCCGATCGACGATAAATAGTTGGACAATTACACTCACAATTCCTGTAGATGTAATCATAAGCGCAATTTGCTGTGGTGTTGCACCAAACTGATCATTAACGAAAAGTCCAATAACTGATTCGTATGCCATTAAACCAAAGCTCATCACAAGAGTAATAACCAGTGGAATAAAGAATGGCATTTTAACAGAACGAGCCATCTTTCTCATCATAGATTCGTCATCGAAATGAGCATTCGTTTCTGCTGATGCTTGTTCTGTCATACTTTCCTTTAAGACGAGAACCGAAAATAAAACGGCAAAAAGTGAGACGATTGCGGAAATCAAAAACGGCATTTTCAATCCGAAATCAGCAAAGAATCCACCAATTCCTGGTCCTACTACGATTCCAAGTGACATAGCAGCTGACACTAAGCTATTTCCTTTTGCACGTTGTTCCAATGTTGTAATATCTGCAACATATGCAAAAATTGCTGGGATAAGTAGTGCAGCTCCAACTCCACCGATGACACGAGAAGCATAAAGCACCCAAATATTATCAAACGCATAAAACACGAACATTGATAAAGTTAAACCGATTAGACCATAAATAATCATTTTTCTACGGCCATACTGATCCGTCCATTTACCTGCAATTGGAGAAAAGATTAATTGTGCTCCTGCAAAAATAGCGATCATTAGTCCTGCGGCAATTCCTCCTTGATTAATTGATTCCAAGTATGCTGGTAAAATTGGGATAATAATACCGAAACTCCCTATTGCGATAAACATGTTAATCATCAAGATGATCATTTTCTTTCGTTGCTCTGCTGACATAAAATGCAGCCTCTCTTTCATTTATAAATTTTATGATGACAAATGATTGTTAACGATATGAATTTAGCGATAAAAAGTCGCTATCTATCTCCGAAGAAGGGGTACAGAAATATAGGAAAAGAGAGTGAAGTAGATTGGCTATCTCTAATAAAAGCACACAAAAAATCCTATCCAGAAAAGGAATCGTTAAAACAGATTGTTTTTCTGAATAGGAAATAGGCACAAAAAGTCATTCCATATTAATGGTTTACAGTAGCCGCCTTAAAAAGTACAGATTTATCCTATTCAGAAACAATTTCGTAGCTGATGCCGAATATTTTATTCTAAAAAATAGGATTTATAAAGCGAGCCTGATCGAGCTTTTACGAGGGATTGTACTAACCATTAATGAGGAATGAAATCATGTACTTACTTTATCCTGCCACTTTTATTACCTCTATCTTAATCAATTCGTTCAGTAATAGTCAAGCGAATAGCGTAACTTAACAATTGGCAATCTATAACAAAGATATTCTGAAAAGTCGTCTATCTATAAACTCTTTAAGAAACATATTTTTGTACATTCTTTCAGAAAATAAGCCTTTTTCATTTCCCACCCATCCAAAGAACATACATTCGATAAAATCGATTATAACAAAATTTCAGCCAATCTACCATATTTGAACAAAAATATTTTCAAAGATCAAAAGCGCAAGTGCCCGTTCAGTGACGTATGAACTGGAGCACTCCCCATCTAGCTGCGGCTCCTAGTAATTCGCGATCAAGTCTTGACGATTGAGATATTCTAGCTAGCGATTGACTTTGTCAGCTTCCCATAAATACGATTCAATTTTGCGAAGCGACTATTGTTCCTGCTATCTTTAGAAAGCGCAGCAACTGTTTCACTCCGTTGTTTGGAAAGATAGGTGCTTAGCTGTCCTTCATAAACTAAACGAAAACCGTCACATTCGGTTAAATCATTGGGCTTAACAAGACTTGCAGGCTTACTCTTAATCGAAATTCCACCGTTATTCAAAGTAGTTGCGACAAATTCAGAACAAAAGAAGGCATTGTCTCTCGTTATTTCTCTATTTAGCAAAATTCCAAAAAGTCCAATCAAATTATACTTATAGTTTTGTTGCTGGTTTTCAATCCGCTGAACAAACTGATTCATCTGCTTATATTCTAATTCTGAAAAAGTACGGCTATATATTGCACACTTCGCCCTCTTAAATAACTTTCCATTCATATTTTCCTTTACAAAACCTCCTATAAAGCGAGACTTCCAGCAGTGGGGGTGTTCTTTATCCCCACTGCTGGTTAGCGAGACTTATCGGGCTTTTACTGGCAGTTATCCCCCATCTTCACTTCTTCGCTTAACTTAAAGCCTTAGAGGTGGAGATATTACTGCCAGTTAATGCGGGATAAACGGATTATTTACATTTTTTCGACCAAAGCTATAGGTTGTACTCAAATTCTTTGTAAATGAAATGGAGGCATGGTTTAACGACTGTTTTGTATACATTTTGATCATATTCGTAAAAATTGTCCCTGTATCTGTAAGAATGATATATATTTCCACTTTGTTCCCCCTTTTATAAAGTGAGACTTCCATCAGTGGGGGTTTTCTGCATCCCCCACTGATGGTTAGCGAGACTTATCGGATCTTTACGGGCAGTTATCTCCCACTTATCTTCTTTGCTTCTCTCGAATCTTGAAGTC
>NZ_JAIQUM010000027.1 GCF_020075705.1 Metabacillus rhizolycopersici
ATGCCGAACACGGAAGTTAAGCTCTTCAGCGCCGATGGTAGTTGGGGGTTTCCCCCTGTGAGAGTAGGACGTTGCCAGGTAATGAGTAAAAAGATCAGTAGAGATACTGGTCTTTTTCGTTGTTTAGCAATTAAGAAAATTCTTGTACTATGGATAAGCCGTCCAACTAGAGTACCTAGCTTCTCTTAGGGTTACAGTTACTTTTGAATTGAAGGTGAAAAATATCTTCAATTCAAAAGCGTCCTATTTGCCCAAGTCTAATCAAGGCGCTTCCGCTTTTGTTCTTTTGTTTATCCAAGACAAACACATTAAACTTTTTCTTACATAAAGTATTGAAAACAACACTAAATATATTCTGAATTGTGTATACAATCGAACGGATTGGTCAAACTAAAAAGTATGGAGGTGGAGAATGTGAATACTAATAACATAGAAAAGCAAAAAGGGGAAATTTGTATTGTGTGTGATCGGGAAAAATCGGTAGGAATTCATCTCTATACGAGCTTTATTTGTGTAGACTGTGAACGAGAAATGATTAGTACACAGACATCTGATCCTAAATACCAATACTACTTAGAAAAGTTACGTAGGGTTAAAAACCCACCACTTTATTCATAAGGTTGAAATTGATCATTTGATTGGTCTACAAATTCTGTTTTATTGAAATATGGAGGCGCTGACTGTGAGAAAAGTCAGCGCCTTCTTTTGGCATCTCGGGAGTTAGATAGAGATCGACGTTGACGTCGAGTTCTAGCGGCTAGGAGGAGAATTATTCTAGATTTTAAAAAAGACTACTACCACTTAGGGGACCTAATAGTCCATGAGAAGAATAAGTCGTGTTATAATGACTTTAGATAAAATGAAGGACGATGATTTTTATGGAAACACCTCTCTTTTCAGCACTAATGCAACATGTGAAGAGCAATCCCTTATCCTTGCATGTTCCAGGGCATAAGAATGGGACTGTATTTATGAAGGAAGCTGAACAAATCTATAAGGGGATTTTACCCTTTGATGTAACTGAATTAACTGGATTGGATGATTTGCATGACCCTAAGGAAGCTATAGCAAAGGCGCAACAGCTTGCAGCGGTACTATATAATGTGCAGAGTACATATTTTTTAGTGAATGGATCAACAGTTGGAAATTTAGCGATGATTTTAGCTTGTTGTAATGAAGGGGATGAGGTCCTTGTTCAACGGAATTCCCATAAATCCATTATTAATGGAATTTATTTAGCTGGAGCTAGGCCGATTTTTTTATCACCAAAAGTAGATGAGATGTATCAAGTTCCATCTTATGTCGAATTAGAAACTGTAAAAGAAGCGATAGAATGTTATCCAATGGCGAAAGCATTAATTTTAACAAATCCAAATTATTATGGTCTATCAATTGATTTAACAGAAATGATTAAATTTGCTCATAGCTTCCATATCCCTGTACTTGTTGATGAAGCGCACGGTGCTCATTATATAGCAGGAGGGCAATTTCCTGTTTCTAGCATCGAGGCTGGTGCAGACATTGTTGTTCATTCTGCTCATAAATCATTACCAGCAATGACAATGGGATCCTATCTTCATCTGAATAGTGAATTAGTTGATAAAGAAAAGCTTCATTTTTATTTATCGCTATTACAAAGTAGTAGCCCATCATATCCAATAATGGCTTCATTGGATTTAGCGAGGGCATATTTAGAAAACATTATGAAAGAAGAGAAACTGCCTGAAATTTTAAAGTCAATTGAGATGGTGGAGCAGCAAATAAACTCTATGGAAGAAATAGAAATTGTTCATTCAATTGATAAGTTGGTGAGTACTGATCCTTTGAAGATGACAATTCGATCAAGAAATAATGTAACTGGATTTGAACTTCAGGACTTTTTTGAATCACAAAGTATTTATGCGGAACTAGCTGACCCAACTAAATTACTGTTTATGTTGCCACTACATGATACTACGTCTATCACAAATAAATTAAAGGCCATAAATAAGGGGGTTCCCAATCCGTCACGTCCCATACATGCAAAACAACACATTCGTATGGAGGATAGCCAAACGAATAGCATCCAGCCACTAGAAGTCTCCTATTCCTACTTGAAAGTATGTGAAAAGAAAGTGGTAGCCTTTGAGGAAGCTGTCGGGTTTTACTCTGCAGAATCAATTATTCCCTATCCTCCTGGTATACCATTTCTTATGATGGGGGAAAAAGTGACAGCCAATTTAATCATACAATTAAAGAATTTGATGAAATCTGGTGTGAAAATCCAAGGAGATAATCATATTCAACAAGGAAGAATAACGATATATATGAAAAGCAGGTGAGTATGTTGATTGGAAAGTTTATTACGTTTGAAGGGCCAGAAGGAGCTGGCAAGACCACTATCTTAGAGTTATTAATGAAGGATTTACAGCAATCAGGTATTGAAGCTGTATTTACGAGAGAACCCGGTGGTATACATATAGCAGAAAAAATTCGTGAAGTAATTTTAAATAAGGAACATACAGAGATGGATGCGAGAACAGAAGCTCTTCTATACGCAGCAGCAAGAAGGCAGCATCTTGTCGAAAAGGTTATCCCTGCAATAAAAAATGGTGAAATTGTCTTTTGTGACAGATTCATCGATAGTTCTCTAGCATATCAAGGACATGCAAGGGGCTTAGGCATTGATGAAGTACTTTCAATCAATGAATTTGCGATTAATGGATTTATGCCAGATCTAACATTTTATTTTAGTATCGAACCAGAAAGAGGGCTTGAAAGGATCGCAAGTAGCTCAGAAAGAGAAAAGAACCGTCTTGATTTAGAAGGACTTTCATTTCATAAGAAGGTACAGGAAGGCTACGAGAAGGTTATTAACAGGTTTCAAGAAAGAATCGTAATCATTGATGCTGATAAACCAATGATTGAAGTATTAGATGATGTAAAAAATGTTTTAAAAGAGCATATTCAAATGTAAACTCCTAATGGAATTTTATTACCATTAATCTAGCAATGAATCACTTAGGTGAACATGTTACAATATAGGGAGGCTTTTATATTATGAAGTTAATTATGGTGGTTGTACAAGATAAAGATAGTAATAAACTCTTGAATGCTTTGATGGAGTATAATTTCCGAGTAACGAAATTATCGAGTTCAGGTGGATTTCTTAAATCTGGGAATACAACATTTATGATAGGTACTGAAGATATAAGAGTAGATAAGGCTTTGCAAATCATTAAAGATAATTGTCAGGCTAGGGAACAACTTGTTGCACCTGTTTCACCAATGGGAGGGAATGCAGATGCCTTTATTCCATATCCTGTTGAAGTAGAAGTTGGTGGGGCGACAGTTTTTGTTCTACCTGTGGAGCAATTTCATCAATTCTAACCTTCTATCTAGCGATATAGTAACGCTCTCCTTCAAAACAGTTTGTGGCAGTAAAACGCCATGGGGGTTTTTATGAAAATTAGTCAAGAAATACGTTCTACGATGGATAAGCGAGGTCTGGAGCAGAAAGTAGTACAAACTGCCTCTAAGGGATTCGAAGATTTGATAACAAAGCAAGGTAATAAACTTCAAATGGAACAATTAAATCAACTACTAGTTACCATAGAAGATGCTGGTCGACGCTTGTCTAAATCTAGGAATTTTAGTGATCTCTCAAAATATAAATTGTTGGTTAAAAAGTTTATACATGAGGCTGTTGAATATGGGATGAGAATGAAACAGTCAAGAAGTTGGGATTATAATGGAAATAGTAGACCATTAAAAATTATTGAACAGCTTGACCAGTCATTAATTGATTTAGCGGACGAGATTGTTAAGAAGGAAAGCTCGTCGATTGATATCCTTGCAAAAATAGGTGAAGTTAAGGGATTGCTGATAAACCTATATACGTAGAGGGTGATGAGTGTTATGGTTAAAAATTGGCAAGATATCGCGTCCTATCAGCCGCGGATCATGAAGTTATTAGCAAACAGTATCCAAAGGCAACGTTTAGCACACGCCTATTTATTTGAGGGGAAAAAGGGAACTGGTAAAATGGATATAGGTATCCTTTTAGCGAAAAGTTTCTTTTGTGAAAACCTTCTAGAATATGAGCCTTGTGAGAGTTGTAAAAATTGTAAGAGAATACAATCAGGTAACCATCCAGATGTTCATATCGTTGAACCTGATGGACTGTCAATTAAAAAGGGACAGATCCAAGCGTTACAAGAGGAGTTCTCGAAATCTGGTGTTGAATCGAGTAAAAAGCTTTATATCATTGTACATGCTGATAAAATGACGGTAAATGCAGCAAATAGTCTATTAAAGTTTCTAGAAGAGCCAAATGCAAACACAATTGCAATTTTAATGACGGAACAGTATCATAAAATGTTAAATACGATCCTATCTCGCTGTCAGTTACTTTCGTTTCAACCATTACCACCGAAGATTATTCAGGAAACACTAGTTGAATCAGGTATTTCTAAGCATTTAGCAGCACTTGTCTCGCAATTAACCAATGATACGGAAGTGGCAATAGAAATTGCAAAAGATGATTGGTTTGCACAGGCGAGATTGAAAGTGATAAGATTATATGAAGTGCTCATAGACCGAAAAGGACAGGCACCAATCTATATTCATACAGAGTGGATGAATCACTTTAATGATAAAGAGAAGCAAGAATCAGGCCTAGACCTGTTATTATATATATATAAAGATATCCTATCAGTACAAATAGGAAATGTGGAACAAGTCATTTATCATGACAAAATCCAGCAATTAACGCAGCATGCCCTTCAAATGACACAAAGAAGTGTGACTGAGAAGATAACTTCTATTTTAGAAGCTAAGAGAAAACTTCATGCCAATGTAAATCCGCAATTATTGATGGAGCAATTGGTGTTAACATTGCAGGAGGGATAAGTTTGTATGATGTTGTAGGTGTTCGTTTTAAAAAGGCGGGTAAAATATATTATTTCGACCCTAATGGTTTTCAGATAGAGGATGACGACTTTGTTATCGTAGAAACAATTAGAGGAATTGAGTATGGTAAAGTCGTTTTAAATAACAAAAGAGTTGAGGAGAATGACGTCGTTTTACCACTAAAAAAAGTCATTCGACTTGCAGATGATAAAGATCGTTTAATGGTTCAGGAAAATCAAACCGCCGCGGAAGAAGCCTACCATGTGTGTCAGAAGAAAGTCTCTGAACACGGTTTAGATATGAAATTAGTTGATGTAGAATATACCTTTGACCGTAACAAGGTAATCTTTTATTTCACAGCAGATGGTCGAGTTGATTTCCGTGAGCTAGTAAAGGATTTGGCTGCGATCTTTAAAACGCGGATTGAACTTAGACAAATTGGCGTCCGAGATGAAGCTAAGATGTTGGGTGGGATAGGGCCATGTGGCCGCATGTTATGTTGCTCTACTTTTTTAGGTGATTTTGAGCCTGTATCTATTAAAATGGCTAAAGATCAAAACCTATCTCTAAATCCAACGAAAATCTCCGGTCTATGCGGACGATTAATGTGCTGTTTAAAATATGAAAACGATGAGTACGAATCGGCTAAAGAACTTTTACCAGATTTAGGGGAAATGATAGGCACTCCTAATGGATTGGGCAAAGTAGTTGGTCTAAATATCTTAGAACAAATTATACAAGTAAATCTTGTTGAACAAGAACGTGTGGTAGAATACACTTGGGATGAGTTACAAAAAGAAGGTGTAGTTCCAATGCAATCCACAGATTGATGAGGTGGAACAAGTGGATAAAAAGGAGATATTTGAGTCTGTCAGTAGTATGGAAGAACAAATAGGATCTTTATACTCTCAACTTGGTGAGTTGAAGCAGCATCTAGGAGAGCTCATTGAGGAGAATCATCATTTAAAAATTGAAAATGGGAATTTGCGCCGAAGATTAGACTCAACATTTACAATCACAAATACTGATAAAGCAAAGAATATAAAAACAAAAGAAAAACAGCAAACGAAACAAAATCCAATTGATATCGGTGAAGGCTACGACAACTTAGCAAGATTGTATCAAGAGGGCTTTCATATATGCAATTTGCATTACGGTAGTCTGCGTAAAGATGGAGATTGTTTGTTTTGCTTATCATTTTTAAATAAGAAGTAATGCGGCTGACTCATGATGGTTTGCCCCTCTAGAAGAAACCATGGAGGGAAAAACTTTAATTATGTGTCAGTTTTTTTATGTAAGTAAGAGGTTATAGGTTATATACTTAGTTTTTGTGCCACTTGTTATAGTGTTTAATGCTTGTGGGCACTTTCGCATTTCATGTTAAAGGAGTTAGTATTCATGGTTAACTTAATTGGTGATGAGAGATTAGATTATTTATTAGCTGAGGATCTTCGGATTATCCAAAGCCCAACAGTCTTTTCCTTTTCTCTAGATGCAGTCCTGCTTGCCAAATTTGCCTATATGCCGATTCAAAAAGGTAATATAATCGATCTTTGTACAGGGAATGGTATTATTCCTTTATTATTAAGTACAAGAACAAAGGGAAAGATTATCGGGGTAGAGATTCAGGAGAGGCTATATGATATGGCAGTGAGGAGCATTGCTTATAACAATTTAGAAGATCAAATTGAAATGATTCATGGGGACTTAAAGGATAGTACAAAAGTGCTTGGTCATGGAAAATACGATGTTGTGACGTGCAACCCACCTTATTTTTTGACCTCCGAAAGGAATATGCAAAATTTAAATGAACATCTTGCGATTGCTCGTCATGAGATTCTTTGTACGTTGGAGGATGTGATCCGGGTTAGTAGTCAACTATTGAAGCAAGGGGGCAAAGTTGCACTTGTTCATAGACCAGGAAGACTTGTCGACATCGTAGAGCTTATGAGGAAGTATGGGGTTGAGCCAAAGCGAATTCAATTTGTTTATCCAAAGCAAGGCAAAGAGGCAAATACGTTACTAGTTGAGGGAATTAAAGGCGGGCGTTCAGATTTAAAGATGTTACCTCCACTTGTTGTCTATAATGAGGAAAATGAATATTCAGAGGAAATAAAGACGATATTATATGGAGATAAAGCGGACGGAGCCTCAATCAATGAGTAGGTAAGTATGGATTCGTCCCCTCATCTTAAAGGGAGTTATCTATGGAGCAAACAAATCATTATTTTTATGTGCTTGAATGTAGTGATGGGAGCTACTACGCGGGGTATACAGTTGATATAAACCAACGATTAAAAAAACATAATAATGGTACTGGAGCAAAGTATACGAGAGGAAGAGCTCCAGTTAAACTTTTATACTCAGAAGAATTTGCTACAAAAAGTGATGCTTTAAAAATGGAAATATCCTTTAAAAGGTTAAAGAGAAAAGAAAAAGAACAATACATATATAGGACATCTAATGAAGAAAGGTAAAGGGGAGTATGTTAAAACAACAAAAAAGCTTTCACAGTGAAGAAAAAGAAGTAGGGAATCTATATTTAGTTCCAACTCCAATTGGAAATTTGGAGGATATGACCTTCCGTGCAATAAAGATCTTAAAGGAAGTCGATCTTATTGCTGCTGAGGATACTCGTCAATCTAAAAAGCTATGCAATCACTTTGAAATTGAAACACCTATTTTTAGTTATCATGAACATAATAAGGAGACAAGTGGTAGCCGGGTTCTTGAGTATTTGCAACAGAGGAAAAACATTGCGCTTATAAGTGATGCAGGTATGCCGACAATTTCAGACCCAGGTAGTGAATTAGTGAAACAGGTTCTTGCTATAGGAGGAAATGTTATTCCGTTACCAGGTGCAAATGCCGCGTTGACAGCGCTCATTGCATCGGGAATTACTCCACAGCCGTTTTATTTTTTTGGCTTCCTTGGTCGTCAAAAGAGAGAAAAGAAAAATCAACTTGAACAATTACGGTATAGGAAAGAAACGATTATTTTATACGAATCACCACATCGGCTAAAGGAAACGCTACAGCTCATGCAAGAGTATTTGGGGAATCGTTCCGTTTGTCTTTCAAGAGAATTGACAAAGAAATTTGAAGAATTTATTCGTGGTACAATGGACGAAGTCATGAAATGGTCGGAAGAGAATGAGATTCGTGGAGAATTTTGTATTATCCTAGAAGGATCGAATGAAGAACCTTCTACAGAGATTGATACATGGTGGAGTAAGTTGACCATAAAGGATCATGTTGAACACTATATCAAACAAGATTTCACTTCAAAGGATGCTATTAAACAAGTATCGAGTGAAAGAGGCATTCAGAAAAGAGAAGTTTATCAAGCCTATCATATTGAATAACTGAATGATTAGAAAAAGGGGTCTGATACTCGATGTTCGAGTCGGACCCCTTTTTTAAGTGAATTATTTTTGAACCAATTGGTTTTGAATTTCTGCTAAGATTTGTTCTGCACCTTCACGGCTAAGTACTAACTTTCCGCTTGCTAATGCAAGGTTGTCATCAGAAACTTCCCCAGTCACCTGACAAGTCATATTAGGCTTGTATTTTTTTAGGATGATTTTTTCATCATCAACATAAATTTCTAAAGCATCCTTTTCTGCGATTCCTAATGTGCGACGTAATTCGATTGGAATAACAACACGTCCTAATTCATCAACTTTACGTACAATTCCAGTAGATTTCATAATAATAATCTCCTCTCAATTTCGACGTTCTCTATATTTATTTCTTATACTTCGTCATTTTTCGACAAATTAATTTGCTTTTTAAGCATAACAGTGTTTCCAATAATCGTCAATCATTTTATTTTATTTTCCATGTAAAAAAATAGGTGGATTTTATTAAACCTTTTAGGATTAAGGTTCAGTTCGGTTGAAGGTTACTAAAACACGGGAATTTGTCCTTTATTTGGGATTATAAATGTCAATTAATTTGAGTTGTTGGGGCAATTTTAGAAGGAAATGATTCATGAGTTGAGGAGAATTTTCGACAAAAATTTTAGGATCGTGTCGAAAGTAATTCTAAATTGAAAAATTCTCAAATCTTTAGGTATATATTCTTGATATTAGAGGCTAAGATGGTATCATAAAGAGTATGAAAATAGTGAATATGGATAGGTTAGTAATGCTTGAGAATTTTATCATTATAGACATCCATTGAAATACTAGTTTTTACATAACGCTCTCGTCCTTAGGGGCGAGAGCGTTTTTTTAGGAGAAGCAAAAATTGGCAAGAGGAAAGGTTTTTCCAAATAGATTGAGGAGGTTACATAATGGAGAATAGTCAAAAAACATTTTATATTACTACTCCTATTTATTATCCAAGTGGAAAGTTACATATAGGACATGCTTATACTACGGTGGCAGGGGATGCGATGGCTCGTTATAAACGTATGCGTGGATACGATGTTATGTATCTGACAGGCACTGATGAGCATGGTCAAAAAATTCAACGCAAAGCTGAGGAAAGCAATATTACACCTCAACAATATGTCGATGATATTGTCTCGGGAATTGAGAAGTTATGGGGCAAGATGGATATTTCTTATGATGATTTTATTAGGACAACTCAAGATCGCCATAAGGTAATTGTGGAAAAGATCTTTGCTCAATTAGTTGAGCAAGGAGATATCTATTTAGATGAATACGAAGGTTGGTATTCTGTTCCTGATGAAACCTATTATACGGAAATACAGCTTGTAGACCCAATTATGGAGAACGGCAAAGTAGTAGGTGGTAAAAGTCCTGATAGCGGTCATCCGGTTGAATTAGTAAAAGAAGAATCATATTTCTTTAAAATGGGAAAGTATGTTGATCGACTTTTAGCTTATTATGAGGAAAATCCTGAGTTTATCCAACCAGAATCAAGAAAAAATGAAATGATTAATAACTTCATCAAACCTGGACTTGAAGATTTAGCTGTTTCTCGTACAACTTTTGATTGGGGTGTAAAAGTACCAGGTGATCCAAAGCACGTCATATATGTTTGGATTGATGCTTTATCTAATTATATTACAGCACTTGGCTATGGTACCGAACAGGATGAGAAATACAAAAAATACTGGCCAGCAGATGTTCATATTGTCGGTAAGGAAATTGTTCGTTTCCATACGATTTACTGGCCAATTATGCTAATGGCCTTAGATTTACCACTACCTAAAAAGGTTTTTGCACATGGCTGGCTTTTAATGAAAGATGGCAAAATGTCAAAGTCAAAAGGTAATGTTGTAGATCCAGTAACGTTAATTGATAAATATGGGTTAGATGCCCTTCGTTATTATTTATTAAGAGAGGTTCCGTTCGGTTCTGATGGCGTCTTTACTCCAGAAGGATTTGTCGATCGTATCAATTATGATTTGGCAAACGATTTAGGGAATTTACTAAATCGAACTGTTGCGATGATTGATAAGTACTTTGATGGAAAAGTACCTGAATACAACGGTGCGATAACAGAATTTGATGGTCAGCTTGTCACATTTTTACAAGATACGATCAATAATTATGAAAATGCAATGGATAAAATGGAGTTTTCAGTTGCGTTATCATCTTTATGGCAATTTATTAGCCGGACAAACAAATATATTGATGAAACCAAACCGTGGGTGTTAGCTAAGGATGAAGCAGATCGAGAGAAGTTAGCTTCAGTTATGGTCCACTTAGCAGAATCATTACGAATCACTGCTGTACTATTAAAGCCATTTTTAACTGAAACGCCAAACAAAATTTTTGATCAGCTAGGAATCGCTAGTGAAGAGCTAAAAAATTGGGATAGCATTACAAGCTTTGGGCAAATAAACGAGGCACAAGTGAACAAACAATCCCCAATTTTCCCTCGTCTTGAGGTGGAAGAAGAGGTCCAATATATAAAAGAGCAAATGCAGGGATCGGCTCCAAAACAAGAGGAGAAGAAAGTAGAAACACCTACAATTGAAGATGAAATTACAATCGATGATTTTATGAAGGTTGATTTACGAGTAGCTGAGGTTATCCATGCAGAGCCAGTTAAAAAAGCAGACCGACTACTGAAAATCCAGCTTGATCTTGGCTATGAAAAAAGACAGGTAGTATCTGGGATTGCAAAGTATTATAAACCAGAAGATTTGATCGGTAAAAAAGTTATTTGTGTTGTTAATCTAAAGCCAGTAAAACTTCGCGGTGAATTGTCTCAAGGGATGATTTTAGCTGGTTCACAAGATGATGTCCTTTCGGTGGCGACTGTTGATAATAGCCTTCCTAATGGATCAAGAGTGAAATAGGCACCTGCAATTTTCGACAGGGAAAAACAATAGGGAAATTGCATTGTTAAGCCTAAAATAGACAAATAATATGTTTAATAAAAAGAAGGATGTTCCACGTGTAACATTTTGTAGAACATCCTTTTGATTTGTCGATGGAAAGAAGGGAGTAGAAAAATGCTTTTTGATACCCACGCCCATTTAAATGCTATTCAGTACGAAGAAGATATAGTAGAGGTTATTCAGCGAGCAAAATCCGAAAATGTAACACATATAGTTGTCGTTGGTTTTGATAAGGATACGATTAAGAAAGCGATGGAATTAACAGACCAATATGACATGATTTATGCTGCTGTGGGATGGCATCCAGTAGATGCAATTGATATGACAGATGACGATTTAAAATGGATTAAGGAATTGGCTTCACATCCTAAAGTTGTAGCTATAGGTGAGATGGGATTAGATTATTACTGGGATAAATCACCAAAAGATATTCAAAAACAAGTATTTCGTAAGCAAATACAATTAGCAAGAGAAGTACAGCTTCCAATTATTATTCACAACCGTGAAGCGACAGAAGATGTTATCAAGATTCTTCAAGAAGAGAACGCAAGTGAAGTTGGTGGAGTTATGCATTGCTTCACAGGTAGTCTTGAGGTTGCCAAGCAGTGTATGGATATGAATTTTTATATTTCCTTCGGGGGACCGGTAACATTTAAAAATGCCAAAAAACCAAAGGAAGTAGCTGCAGAAATACCGATGGATCGAATTCTAATAGAGACGGATTGTCCGTATTTGACACCACATCCTTTTAGAGGGAAACGTAATGAACCGAGCTATGTGAAATATGTAGCAGAACAAATTGCGACATTAAAAGAGGTAAGTGTCGAAGAAATAGCAAGAAAAACTTCCGACAATGCCATGCGATTATTCGGCATAACTCGATAACGAACGGTGTCGAATGATGGGATAGCATGTCAAGTTTACGATGAAATATTAATAGTTCTATAGGTCACGTCTCTCTCATAGGATAACTTTTGTCGATAACTCTTTCTTCACTTTTATCTCATTTTTCCGCATAATAATTAATACATTGGAAAAATGAGACAGGGTGGAAAGGGTTGACAAGATGATCGATACTCTATATAATCCACGGGGAAGAAGGAGGCGTTTTTCATTTTCATTCAAAACATGAAAAGGCTGTTTTCCGAAAAAGTAATAAAGAATAAAATTGTCCTTTTCACTACTAGTTTACTAGTATTAGTGATAGGTATTGCTTATGGTACATACGAAGGAATGAAGGATTCAGTTTCATTGACCGTGAATGGCCAAGAAAAGCAGGTTCGTACTCATTCGGACACAGTAGGTGCATTGTTAAAGGAATTAAAAATAGATATAAGAGCAGAAGATAGCATTTCGCCGGCAATAGATAAAAAGATTAAAGACAACATAAAAGTCATTTATGAAGCTTCTAAGCCTATAAACATCGCGGTCGGTGATGAGCGAAGGACAATTTGGACAACAGCGGATACAGTAAAGGAATTAATACAGCAGGAAAATCTAGATGTTACACAGCATGATAAAATTGAACCAGCATTAGATACAAAGCTTGAAACGGATTCGTCATTAACGATTGATAAGGCATTTCAGCTTACACTAAATGTTGACAATAAAAACCAACAGGTTTGGACTACTTCGACTACTGTCGCTGACTTTTTAAAGAAACAAAACGTTACATTAAACGAATTAGATAAAGTTGAACCGGCCCTAACTAACAAGGTTGATCAAGAGGGCGCGATAACGGTTACAAGGATAGAAAAAGTCACCGATGTAGTGGAAGAACCAATTGCCTTTGATGTTGTTACGCAAAGTGATAATAACATTGAAAAGGGAAAACAGAAGGTTATCGATTCTGGAAAAGAAGGTAAACGAGAAAAGCACTATGAAGTTGTCAAAGAAAATGGCAAGGAAATTTCTAGAAAGCTACTCAAAACTGAGACTGTTGAAGAAAGTAAAAATCGTGTTGTTGCATTAGGTACGAAGGTTGCACAAACAGTAAGTACTGCATCTGTTTCACGTAACAATGATTCAGTAAAAAAAGAATTTTATGTAAAATCTACAGCATACACGGCACATTGCAGTGGTTGTTCAGGTACCACAGCTACTGGAGTTAATCTACGAGCAAATCCAGGTGCTAAAGTGATTGCAGTTGATCCAAGTGTAATTCCATTAGGCACAAAGGTGCATGTTGAAGGCTATGGGTATGCGGTTGCCGCAGATACCGGCTCTGCTATTAAGGGCAATAAAATTGATGTGTTTTTACCGTCTAAATCAGCCGCCTATCGATGGGGCTCGAAACAAGTGAAGATCAAAGTTTTAGAATAGAGACTAACGGAGGGTTTTTATCCCTCTGTTTTTTTGCGTTATAATGGAGAATATATTCACCTAGGCTTATACTATGTATTCACAGGAATAACCCAAAGGGACACCTTTATAACCCTTGGAATATAACTTTCAATAAGTAAGACGAATCAACCTTCTAAAAGGTTTCAACATTTGGAGGAGAAAATGAAAATAAAAGAAATTATTGTTGTAGAAGGTAAGGATGATACAACAGCGATAAAAAGAGCTGTTGATGCGGATACAATAGAAACGAATGGTTCATCGATTGGTGATTCGGTGATTGAGCAAGTAAAGCTCGCACAGAAGACAAGGGGGGTCATCTTATTTACAGATCCGGATTTTCCAGGGGAGAAAATTAGGAATACAATTGCAGAAAAGGTTCCGGGCTGTAAACATGCCTTTTTGCCGAAAGAAGAAGCGAGACCGAAAAGAGGGAAGGGAATTGGCGTAGAACATGCATCCGTCGAGGCTATACGCAATGCCCTTCAGGCAGTAAAGGAAGAAATGGAGGAGTTTACGACCGATATTTCCTTAGATGATTTATTAGAAGCAGGGCTTTTGGGAGGAGAGCGTGCAAGGGCTAGACGTGAAGAATTAGGTCTGCTATTAAAAATTGGTTATACAAATGGAAAACAACTTCTCAAGAGACTGCAAATGTTCCAAATAAGTAGGGATGAATACGTACAAGCAATAAATAAGATCCTACAGGAGGAGAAAAACGGATGATGAAGGATATTGCAACACCAATTAGAACGAAAGCGATATTAGAAAAGTATGGTTTTTCATTTAAAAAGAGTTTAGGGCAAAACTTTTTAATTGAGCCAAACGTATTATCGAGAATTGTTGATCATGCAAATGTAACAGAGAAAACAGGCGTCATTGAAATTGGACCAGGGATTGGTGCATTAACTGAACAGCTTGCAAGGAGAGCGAAAAAGGTTGTAGCTTTTGAAATAGACCAACGTCTGCTCCCGATATTAAATGAAACGTTAGCGCCATATTCAAATGTAACGGTTATTCATCAAGATGTTTTAGAGGCGAATCTAATGGAGGCGATAACGGAGCATTTTAATGAATGTGAGGAAATTATGGTCGTGGCAAACCTTCCATATTACGTAACAACGCCAATCATTATGAAATTGTTAGAGGATAAATTACCGCTTAAAGGGATTGTTGTTATGCTCCAAAAGGAAGTAGCGGATCGAATTGCAGCAAACCCATCTACAAAGGAATACGGTTCTTTATCAATTGCTGTCCAATATTACACAGATGCCAAAACAGTGATGACTGTTCCAAAAACAGTTTTTGTCCCACAGCCTAATGTTGATTCGGCCATTATTCGTTTATTAGTAAGAGATGAACCGATTGTAGAGCTGAAAAATGAATCATTCTTTTTCCAGATTGTCCGAGCTAGCTTTGCGCAAAGGAGAAAAACGCTACTCAATAATTTGGTACATTTTCTACCGAATGGAAAGGAATTAAAGCCTGTTATAGAAGCAACATTAGCACAGGTTGAGATTGATGGAAGAAGAAGAGGGGAATCCCTTTCCATAGAGGAGTTTGCCAAATTAAGTGACGCGTTAGATAGTGTGTTAAACAACGCATAGATGATCACAACATAGTGTAAATAGGTATAGAATCTAGGTATAGTCTATGTTCAGACTTCGTCTAGATTTTTTGCCGTTCAGTTGGAGTAGGATGATTACTAATATCAAATGGGATTCCTTTATGTTTTAAAATAAGAAAGTATAAATTTTTTGGCTTAGTTTTCGTGTTCAGCGCAAGCTTCTAGCCCCTCTTGGATCTAAGACGCTCAGGAAGTGAAGGCAAAGAAACACCTTCACTTCCTGAGCGTCTTATTTGTCCGAGGCTGAACAAGGCGCTTGCGCTTTTCTTATAAGCTTGTACTTTCTTATGTTTTTACTAATGGTATATCACCAATTAAAGAAACCATACATAGGCTAGAAAAGGATACTAGTAGCGATAAAGTATTAGTTGACTGAGATTCCATGTCTAGTTCAAGTGGATAAGGTCCAGCTACCATAAATGCGTGTGTGATTGGTCAAATTTTGGCCGAGATGCTTGGGCTTTCTTAGGGAATGGGAAAATATACATTTTTGTAACAAAATATAAGTTTTAGTGCAAGTGTCCTAGACCATTTAAATTCTGGCCACTCATGATTCGAAGATAAGGGGAAACCGCTTTACACAAGTGGCATATTTACCCGGTGCTAAACAAGACGCTACCGCAAATTAGATTAGGCGAATCATTCATTGGAGTGATAAACATGCAGGTGAAAATTGGTGATATTGTAGCAAGAAAGTCTTATCGGTTGGATTTATTATTTAGAGTGATTGACGTCAAAATAACTGCTACAGGTGAGCAGGTAGCAATTTTATATGGAGATGAAGTTAGGTTAGTAGCAGATGCAAAATGTGATGATTTAGTTGTAGTAGATGAAAAGGAGAGAAATAGCCGCAAGCAAAAGGAAAAGGAAAAGGTTGATCAATCGTATTATTTATTAACACAGGATTATCAACTACAACGAGAGAAACAGGAATATTATGCAACATCAAGCTATAGTCATAACGAGGAATTTTTCCATATACCTGGAAGAGTCCTTCATGTTGATGGCGACCCTCATTATTTGCAAAAATGTTTATCTTTATATGAAAAGATAGGTGTTCCTGTAGATGGTGTTCATGTAAGTGAGAAAGAAATGCCTGAAAAAATAACAGAGCTGCTTGATAAATACCGTCCAGATATTTTAGTAGTAACAGGCCATGATGCTTATTCAAAGCATAAAGGAAGCATAGATGATTTAAATGCATACCGTCATTCGAAGCAATTTGTTCAAACGGTGCTTAATGCTCGTAATAAGGTTTCCCATCTAGATCAGCTAGTGATATTTGCTGGCGCCTGCCAATCACATTTTGAATCATTAATACGAGCGGGGGCTAACTTCGCAAGCTCGCCATCAAGAGTAAATATTCACGCATTGGATCCGGTTTATATTGTCGCGAAGGTTAGTTTTACACCCTTTATAGAAAGGATTAATGTGTGGGATGTCTTGCGAAATACATTAACAAGAGAAAAAGGGCTTGGTGGCGTCGATACAAAGGGTGTCCTTCGTACAGGTATGCCATATAAAAATCATAGTAATCAATAATGGATTGCCACGATCATTTTTGAAATGAAAGTGGTCTGTTTCAGACACCAGGAATTTATAAAATTCTTGTACGGTGGATAAGCGTATGACATCCAGATCCTAGCCCCTCTTGGGTCTACAGAAGCTCAGGAATAGAAGGCAAAGAATGCTTTTTATTCCTGAGCGTCTTATTTGCCCGAGGCTGCCCGAGGTTGATCAAGGTGCTTACGCTATTCTTATTCTCCCACATGAATTACGCAAATAAAAAATCCTATTTTTTGATAAAAATCATCTTTTTTTACTTCGAATGGCGTAGTAATGGACATGCTATATTTCTAACAATGGGAAAGGGAAAATAGAATATTAGCATTCAATTATCGCCAAAAAATGAACAATTGACAAAATAACGAAAAAAATATTCATATTTCTACATAATAGCGCCCATGTTTGTTCAAACTATAGGTAGGAGGAATGAGAATTTTGTAGAAAATATTTTATTGACAGTTGGGAAAAAACATTGATATAATGGAAAATTTGTTTGACTTACATAGGTGCAAGGTGTATACTAATAATAGTGAGGTGGATGCAATGGGAAAAACTCTAACGGATATTAAAAAGTCCTTGGATGGTAATCTTGGCAGACGACTAACACTTAAAGCAAACGGTGGTCGTAGAAAAACGATAGAACGCTGTGGTGTACTTGCAGAAACCTATCCATCTGTATTTGTTATTGAACTTGATCAAGATGAGAACTCTTTTGAGCGTGTCTCTTACAGCTATGCAGATGTATTAACTGAAACAGTACAATTAACATTTTTTGAAGATACAACTGGTTCATTTGCAGTTAGTGGACAGTAGACAATAAGTTGTTTACTGTCTTTTCGTTTGTTAAAAAGCAGGTATTAACAAATGATGAACTACATAAAATATGCTCCAAGGTTAATAATAGATACTGCCGCAGTTCAAATTCTTCTTTGAAGATCCAAGCTTATCCTTAGGAAGGATGTGTTCGGAATGGGCAGACGTCGTGGGATTATGTCCGAAAGCTTTAAATATGAATTAGCAAAAGACTTAGGTTTTTACGATACTGTAAAAGAAGAAGGTTGGGGAGCAATTCGTTCACGTGATGCAGGAAATATGGTAAAGCGCGCAATTGAATTAGCTGAATTACAGCTTGCTCAACAAAACAATCGTACTAAATAAAAGCAGCGGCAGGGTTGGCTAGTTAGCTCAGGTTTCCTCATTCATTGAGGAACTGATCTTTTAGCCAGCCCTTTCTTTCTATATGAGAGAGAACATTTGGTAATAGATGGTGATTTGAGTGCAGGTCTTAGAGAGTTTTGAAAACGCTTTTAGGTCGGCATCAAACCCTAATTAACCTTTTAAAATAAAGGCGAAGGATCTCTTCTATTCAGGCATATCCTCTTAGCTTGTGGATGACTGAAATGTCTCAGCCCTTCGATTTGTCGAAAAAGGAATGAATATACCTGCTTTTGTGGTACAATGTTGATACAATTTAAGATCGTACAAGTAGGTGATTACGATGCGAGTATTAGAAAAGGCACCAGCCAAGATAAACTTATCATTAGATGTCCTTCATAAGCGGAAGGATTGCTTTCATGAAGTGAAAATGATTATGACAACAATCGATCTAGCCGATCGTGTTGAGCTTGTTGATTTACCATTTGAAGAAATACGGATTGTTTCTCATAATCGATTCGTTCCAGATGATCAACGAAACTTAGCCTATCAGGCAGCTAAATTGTTGAAAGATCGTTTTGGAATCCGAAAAGGGATATCCATTTCAATTACTAAAACAATTCCAGTAGCTGCAGGCTTAGCTGGAGGAAGTAGTGATGCAGCTGCAACATTACGTGGATTAAATCGCCTGTGGAATTTAGGCTTGACGCTAGATGAATTAGCAGAACTTGGAGCAGAAATTGGATCTGATGTTTCCTTTTGTGTTTACGGGGGCACTGCGTTAGCGACAGGTAGAGGCGAAATCATCCATCATATTGATCCGCCGCCACATTGTTGGGTAGTACTTGCTAAACCGACGATTGGTGTTTCTACAGCTGATGTATATAAAAATTTAAACATAAACACAATAAAGCATCCTGATGTAGATGGAATGATTGCAGCGATTGAAGCTAGAGATTATGATCAAATATGCAGTCTAATGGGAAATGTATTAGAGAGTGTCACGTTAACGATGTATCCTGAAGTAGGAAACATTAAAGACCAAATGAAACGATTTGGTGCAGATGCCGTATTGATGAGTGGAAGCGGCCCTACAGTTTTTGGTCTTGTTCAATATGAATCACGTTTACCAAGGGTTTATAATGGTTTAAGGGGATTTTGTGACCAAGTTTTTGCAGTAAGAATGTTGGGCGAGCGTAACAGCCTTGATTAAATGCGGATGTTAAGTTATATTTACAATATTAATATTCGGGTTTTGGAGGTTGCGATTTCATGAAATTTCGTCGTAGTGGACGTCTTGTTGATATGACAAACTACATGCTACATCATCCACACTCGTTAGTGCCGTTAACATATTTTTCTGAAAAATATCAATCAGCCAAGTCATCCATAAGCGAAGACTTGACGATTATTAAAGAGACGTTTGAACAGCAAGGAATTGGAACATTACTAACGGTAGCTGGAGCTGCGGGTGGGGTAAAGTTTATTCCGAAGGTCAAGCTAAGTGAAGCGAAACAATTTATTGACGAACTTTGCGAATTGATGGCTAAACCGGAAAGGTTACTTCCGGGTGGTTATTTGTATTTAACAGATATGCTAGGTGATCCTTCGATTGTTAATCAAATAGGGCGCTTATTTGCTACAGTTTTTAGCAATCGTAAAATTGACGTTGTTATGACTGTAGCAACTAAGGGTATACCACTAGCATATGCAGTTGCTGGTCAGTTGGATGTACCTGTTGTGTATGTAAGGAAGGATAGTAAGGTAACAGAAGGTTCTACGGTTAGTATTAATTATGTTTCAGGATCTTCGAAGCGTATACAAACTATGCTCCTTGCTAAGCGAAGCCTAAAAGAAGGATCAAATGTGTTAATTATTGATGACTTCATGAAAGCTGGAGGTACCATCAATGGCATGATTAGTCTGTTAGAAGAATTCGACGCAAATGTTGCGGGGATTGGTGTTCTTGTAGAAACAGAAGGAGTCGAAGAGAGATTGGTAGATGAGTATATCTCTCTTGTAAAATTGACTGCTGTTAATATGCGTGAGCGGGATATCCAAGTTATGCCGGGAACGTATTTCCATAATATGAAAGATAATGAGATTGGGGAGGATTAGTATGAAAATTGTAAACACAAATTCAGCGCCAGCTGCTATCGGTCCATATTCTCAAGGGATTATTGTTAATAATCTATTTTATAGTTCAGGTCAAATTCCATTAACGGCTAGCGGTGAAATGGTAACAGGAGATATAGCTGAACAAACACATCAAGTCTTTAAAAACTTAAAGGCAGTACTAGATGAGGCAGGGGCATCACTTGAATCAGTGGTGAAATCTACAGTCTTTCTGAAAGATATGAATCAATTTGTTGAGTTTAATGAAGTTTATGGACAATACTTTGCAGAACATAAGCCAGCACGTTCTTGCGTTGAGGTTGCTCGTCTACCGAAAGATGCTCTTGTAGAAATTGAAGTTATAGCATTAGTTAAATAGTTTTTAATTTGCCAATCGTTTAATAGACGGTTGGTATTTTTTTTGAGAAAAGGTGTGCTTTTACAGGAATGTAGTTTAGTGCTTATCACTAGAATCAATTTATAGGGGATGTGCAGGGAGAGCATTAGTTGACCTAAATGCCTTTATTCTTGTTTAGCGTACAATTGAATTCTTGAACTGTAGATAAGTATACAACATTTAGCTGGAGTGGTTTTGTTCCTTAAGACTTGTAAGGGGTATCTGTTATTTCTAATAATATGCCCTAATTTAAAAGAAATTTCAAAAAAAGAAGGAATAAGGAAAATTATGTTGAATTAATACTAGTAGTTTTTCATATGGGGGAAAAGGTGGTGAACAGAATGGAAGTTACAGACGTAAGATTACGCCGCGTTAATACTGAAGGTCGTATGAGAGCGATTGCGTCTATTACGCTTGATCATGAGTTTGTTGTCCATGATATTCGTGTGATTGATGGAAATAACGGTCTCTTTGTTGCGATGCCAAGTAAGCGTACTCCTGATGGTGAGTTTAGAGATATTGCACACCCTATCAATTCTAATACTCGTGGAAAAATCCAGGATGCAGTATTAGCTGAGTACCATAGATTAGGGGAGCTGGAAGTAGAATTTGAAGAAGCAGGTGCTTCATAAAATATAAAAAAGGACTTTGCGTAAAAACATGCAGAGTCCTTTTTTATCGTTAAGGGAATAACGCCATTCTTTTTATACTTGATGAGAACTATCTATGTGGTGTAAAAGGGACTATGATTGTGCGTTTTACGCTATATCGGAGACTAATCGAGACGCCTTCAATCACTTTCCATTCTCCCATAAGAGGAAAGAAATCAGTAATTGTAAAAGTAAGTGATGGATTGCGTGCGAAAAGATGAAACTATGATAAAATTAGTAATATCTTGTACTTTTGCTTGTTAGCTTGAAATACTGGTTATTTTAAGATATATTTTTGTATGGATAAGAAGGTATTTTACGTATAGAAATTCTCTAAAATAGGTTAAAAATTAAAATGGAGGCCTAATAAATGGATAATCGGTACGCAGTTATCTTAGCCGCGGGACAAGGCACACGGATGAAATCCTCATTATATAAAGTATTACATACAGTATGTGGAAAACCTATGGTGCAGCATGTTTTAGACCAAGTATCTAAATTAGAATTAACTAAAATCGTTACTGTTGTTGGTCACGGGGCAGAACGGGTAAAATCAGAGCTCGGAAATAGTAGTGAGTATGCTTTGCAAAGTGAACAATTAGGCACTGCTCATGCGGTTATGCAGGCCGCAACATTTTTAGAAAATGAAGAAGGAACAACGATTGTTATTTGCGGTGATACACCACTTATCACTTCGGAGACAATGTCGGATTTGCTAACTCATCATAAAGAAACGAATGCAAAGGCAACAATCTTAACTGCTAAAGCAGATGAACCTACTGGTTATGGTCGTATTGTTCGTAATGCAGAAGGATCTGTTGAAAAGATTGTAGAACACAAGGACGCGACTGAATTAGAACGTAGTATTTCGGAAATTAATACAGGTACATATTGCTTTGATAATAAAGAATTATTTAAGGCGTTATCGAATGTATCTAATGATAATGTTCAGGGAGAATATTATTTACCGGATGTCATTGAAATTTTACAAAAAGAGGGTAAAATTGTTTCCGCGTATCAAACGGCTTCATTTGATGAAACATTAGGAGTAAACGATCGAATTGCTTTATCACAGGCAGAAAAAATTATGAAGCTACGCATTAACAAAGAGCATATGCGAAATGGTGTATCACTAATTGACCCAGAGCAAACATATATTTCAGTAGATGCAGTAATTGGACGTGATACAGTCATTTATCCTGGAACAATGATTCTTGGCGAAACAGTAATTGGTGAAAATTGTATTATTGGGCCAAACACGGAAATTAAAAATTGCACGATTCAAAATGCGACGACCATTCGTCAATCAGTTGCCCACGATAGCCATATCGGCAACGATGTTGCAATTGGACCGTTTGCCCATATTCGCCCTTCATCTTCAATTGCAGATGAAGTGAAGATTGGAAACTTTGTTGAAGTTAAAAAGTCAACAATGGGCAAGGGAAGTAAGGCATCTCATTTAAGCTATATTGGCGATGCAGAGGTTGGTTCAGATGTAAACCTTGGATGCGGCTCTATTACGGTTAATTATGATGGTAGTAATAAATTTCTAACAAAAATTGAGGATGGCGCATTCATTGGCTGTAACTCTAACTTAATTGCACCTGTTACGATTGGTAAAGGAGCATATGTTGCTGCAGGATCAACTGTAACAAATAATGTACCTGAAAAGGCCTTATCTGTTGCTAGGTCAAGACAAGTAAATAAAGAGAATTATGTCGACAAAATAAATAATAAAAATTCCTAATGGAGGTTTTCACTTTAATATGTCTAATCGCTATGGAGATTCTAGTTTAAAAATATTTTCGCTTAACTCTAACAAGGCTTTAGCAAAAGAAATAGCTGATGTTGTTGGTGTTGATTTAGGGAAGACTTCTGTTACTCGTTTTAGTGATGGAGAAATTCAAATTAATATTGAAGAAAGTATTCGTGGTTGTGATGTGTATATTATCCAATCAACAAGTGCTCCTGTTAATGAACATTTAATGGAACTATTGATCATGATTGATGCTTTAAAACGTGCTTCGGCTAAAACAATTAACATTGTGATTCCTTACTATGGTTATGCAAGACAAGATCGTAAAGCGAGAGCAAGGGAGCCAATTACTGCAAAATTAGTGGCTAATCTTATTGAAACAGCTGGATCAACACGTGTTATTACACTAGATCTTCATGCTCCACAACTTCAGGGCTTTTTTGATATTCCAATTGATCATCTTATGGGTGTTCCAATTCTTGGGGAATATTTTATAAGTAAGGAAATTAGTGATGTTGTTGTTGTTTCTCCGGATCACGGTGGTGTAACTCGCGCCCGTAAGCTTGCTGATAAGCTTAAAGCTCCAATCGCGATTATTGACAAAAGACGCCCAAAACCTAATGTAGTTGAAGTAATGAATATTGTTGGTAACATTGAAGGGAAAACAGCAATTCTTATTGATGATATTATCGATACAGCTGGAACGATTACACTTGCGGCAAATGCACTTGTAGAAAATGGAGCAAAAGAAGTTTATGCTTGCTGTACGCATCCAGTTTTATCTGGTCCAGCTATTGAGCGAATTCAAAACTCTAAAATCAAAGAACTAGTTGTGACAAATTCAATTGCCTTACCTGATGAGAAGCGAATGGATAAATTAGTTGAACTATCTGTAGCACCATTGATTGGTGAAGCGATTATTCGTGTACATGAACAACAATCTGTAAGTTACCTTTTTGATTGATTTTTAAAAAGCTTATTCTTAGATTGTACTTCAAGAAGTTGAGAAATGTGGACTTCTTGAAGTATCTAGTCTTTGAATAGGCTTTTTTGTGCCTTGTTTAATGTCTAGCTTCAGCGCCTTCAGCTAGTCTTGGACTGATCAGAGTACTTCCACTTTTAAAATTAATGTTTATACCTTCCTTGTTATGGGTAAACAATAGATATGGTTTAAAACTAGTAAGGAAGGTGTAAGGATGACAACATTGCAAGCTGTAAAAAGAACGGAATTTACAAACTCTGCTAAAAGGAAGATTCGTGAATCAGGTGAAATTCCTGCAATTATTTATGGAAAGTCCATTGAGAGTAAGCCTGTAGCAGTAAATAGTATAGAGCTTATGAAGACTCTTAGAGAAGAAGGTAAGAACACTATTATTAATTTAAGTGTTGATGGATCATCTTATGCTGTTATGCTCTATGATCTGCAAACAAATCCACTGAAGAGTGAGATTGTTCATGCGGATTTTCATATTGTGGATATGCAGGCTGATATTCAAGTTGAGGTACCGATAAACTTAACTGGCGATGCACAAGGAGTAAAGGATGGTGGTGTTTTACAGCAACCACTTTATGAGGTGACGATCAATGTTAAGCCTGGGAAAATCCCTCAAACAATTGAAGTAGACATCACGAATCTTGGTGTAAATGAAACAATTTCTATTAAAGATTTACCGGAAAATAAGGATTACACTTTTGTACAAGATGAGGAGCAAGTGATTGCGTCTATTCTTCCTCCAAAGCAGGAAGCGGAAATTGATAGTGGTGAAGAACAAGAAGCCGGCACTCCTCAAAATGAAGAAGGAAGAGAGAAAAACGAAGAGTAAAGAGAATAGTGAATGTCGTGGCTGATCTCATGTCAGCCACAATCCAATGGGGTATAAAAGACAAATAAAACGTTTACTTATAGAATAAATGACAAGGGCTGACAGTTTTACTTTTTGGTCAGCTTTTTTTGTGCTATTGTTATATAATAGATAATGAGACAAAGTAGAAATAAATATGTTGAACTATTTAAGATAAAGCTGTGTTGGGAGGGTTTCTAGTTTTGAAACTCATTGTTGGCTTAGGTAATCCTGGTAAACAGTATGAACAAACAAGACATAATGTAGGTTTTATGGTGGTTGATAAGCTCTCGAAGGAATTATCGATTCCACTTGATCGCACTAAATTTAATGGGATTTATGGAATAGGACATGTTTCAGGCGAGAAAGTCATATTATTAAAACCACTTACATATATGAATTTATCAGGTGAATGTATTCGACCTTTGATGGATTATTATGAAATCAATGACGATGAAATGGTTGTTATTTACGATGACCTTGATCTACCTGTTGGGAAAATCAGATTAAGAACAAAAGGTAGTGCAGGTGGTCATAATGGGATTAAGTCTATGATTTTACATTTAGGCACTCAACAATTTAATCGGATTCGTGTAGGCGTTGATCGTCCCAATAATGGCATGAAAATTGCAGACTATGTTTTAGCTGATTTTACGAGAGATGAGGAACAAGGGATAAATGAGGCAATCGATCGGACGACGAATGCTTGCGAGAAATGGCTTTCAACATCGTTTGTTCAAGTGATGAATGATTTTAATTAAAAGTTGTTATAGCAGAACAAAGATCTATAATATTATAAATATCTTGCTACTTACGCATGCTCAGTGTATTTCCACCTAATTCCTGCTCGTCTTATGCATGTCGGAGCTGACCAAGGCGCTTCCGCTTTTCTGGTTGTCTAGCTGCAGCACCTAGCTCCTCGAGTCATAAGTCAATCAGGAATTGAAGGTAAAGAGCACCTTCTATTCCTGCTCGTCTTATGCCTGTCGGGGCTGACCAAGGCGCTTCCGCTTTTCTGGTTGTCTAGCTGCAGCGCCTAGCTCCTCGAGTCATAAGTCAATCAGGAATTGAAGGTAAAGAGCACCTTCTATTCCTGCTCGTCTTATGCATGTCGGAGCTGACCAAGGCGCTTCCGCTTTTCTGATAGTATATTATGCCGTTAAAAGGTTCATACTAGCAATATTATAAATCTTTTAGGAGGCAATTATGGCTCTGCATTATCATTGTAGACATTGTGGTGTGAAGGTAGGAAGTCTTGAGGATATCTCCATTTCAAGTGAGCAGCTTGGGTTTCAGCATTTAACAAATGACGAACGTCAAGAGATGATTACATATCAGCAAAATGGTGATATGCAAATAAAAACGATTTGCGAGGACTGTCAGGAGGCATTAAATAGAAATCCTGAGTTCCATCAATATGAGAGTTTTATTCAGTAAGAGCTTTGGGTACATCCCAAAGCGTTTTTCTGTTTTATATTTCAAGCATGGCATTTTTAAAAGATAAGAAATTTTTGACATAGTTTTCGTGTCCAGCTCCAGCGCCAAGCCCCTCTTGGGTCTAAGCCAATCAGGAATTGAAGGTAAAAAACACCTTCTATTCCTGATGGTCTTATGCATGTCGGGGCTGATCAAGGCGCTTCCGCTTTTCTTATTATAGATTGCCTTTTTTGCCCAGGGCCAATAAATGACGCTGGTGTATTTATGTATTAACGAGAGGAGGGCTCAAGCTTGTATAGTTTACAAAAGCATTTTTTTGATAATGATGATTTTAAAACAATTGTTTCAGGAATTGAAGAAGGGTTGAAGGAACAGCTTGTAGCTGGTATATCTGGTTCAGCTAGAACTGTTTTTTCTGCAGCCCTTTATAATAATTTAAAGAAATCGATGTTAATTATTACCCACAACCTATACCAGGCTCAAAAAGTATATGAAGATTTAGTGCATCTCCTTAATGATGATGTTGTATATCTTTATCCTGTAAATGATTTAATTGCATCTGAGCTTGCGATTGCTAGTCCAGAGTTAAAAGCTCAACGAATAGAGGTTCTAAACAGGCTAGCTGAAGGGAAACATTCAATTATTATCGCTCCAGTTGCAGGTGTTAGACGTTTACTCCCACCTAAAGGGCTTTGGAGAGAGAATCAGTTAAAGTTGTCGCTTGGACAAAATATTAACCTAGATGAGGCTGTACACCAGTTCATAGCGCTTGGTTATGAACGAGTAGATATGGTTAACGCTCCTGGTGAGTTTAGTGTCCGCGGGGGAATTATTGATGTCTATCCGTTGACTGAAGAACACGCAATTCGTATTGAATTATTTGATATAGAGATCGATTCGATTCGTTCATTTAATATAGAGGACCAGCGTTCCTTAGATATGCTAAAGGAAGTTTCAATTGGGCCTGCTATTGAAATGATTATGAATGAAGAGTCTAAAAATCGAAGTATTCAAGCGGTGGAAGCAGGTTTAGCGAAGAGTCTGAAAAAGACAAAGAATGAACAGCAAAAGGAATTGCTTGTCGAAAATATTCAATATGATTTAGAGCGCTTACGTAATGGCCAAATAAGTCAAGATCTTTATAAATATGCTTCGCTTTTCTATCATGAGGCTACTAGTTTACTAGATTATTTCCCGGATGAGTCTATCGTTATACTAGATGAAATAAGTAGGATTCATGAGACGTATGATCAGCTAGATAGGGAAGAGGCTGAGTGGTATACGAGTTTACTTGAAGATGGAAAGATTATTCAGGACATGAAAATATCTCACTCGTATATTGATGTTGTCACGAAATCGAAGTTTCCATTAGTATACTTATCCATATTTTTGAGACATGTTCCTCATACAAGTCCACAAAATGTCTTGAATTTATCATGCAAGCAAATGCAAAACTTTCATGGTCAAATGAATGTGTTAAAAAATGAACTTGATCGATGGAAAAAATCGAATTATGCTATTGTATTTTTAGGTGTAAATGAAGAACGAACGAAGAAATTAGAGCAAGTGCTAGAGGATTATGAAATAAATGCAACGATTCTAAGAGAAGGGGAATCTTTCGTTAGTGGGAAAATTTTGATAATGGAAGGGGACCTTCAGACGGGTTTCGAGCTTCCGATGCAGAAGCTTGCTGTTATAACAGAAGAGGAACTATTTAAAAAGAGAGTCAAAAAGCAGGTCAGAAGACAAAAACTTTCAAATGCCGAAAGAATAAAAAGCTATTCTGAATTAGAGATTGGTGACTATGTCGTCCATGTTAATCACGGAATTGGTAAATACCTTGGGATTGAAACGCTTGAGATTAATGGGATTCATAAAGATTATTTAAACATTCATTACCAAGGCAGTGATCAATTATATGTTCCAGTTGGACAAATTGATCAAGTCCAAAAGTACGTCGGCTCTGAAGGGAAGGAGCCAAAGGTTTACAAGCTTGGTGGAAGTGATTGGCGCAGGGTTAAGAAGAAAGTTGAATCATCGGTCCAAGATATTGCTGATGACTTAATAAAGCTATATGCAGAGCGAGAAGCAAGCGAAGGCTATGCATTTTCTCCAGATGGGGAAATGCAGAAGGAATTTGAATTGGCCTTCCCATATCAAGAAACAGATGACCAAATCAGGTCTATAGAAGAAATCAAGAAGGATATGGAACGTCTAAGACCAATGGACAGGCTTTTATGTGGAGATGTTGGGTATGGGAAAACAGAAGTGGCCATCAGAGCTGCATTTAAAGCGATTGCTGATGGGAAACAAGTAGCATTATTAGTTCCGACAACAATCTTAGCTCAGCAGCACTTTGAAACAGTGAGAGAGCGATTTCAAGAGTATCCGATAACTGTTGGTCAACTAAGTCGTTTTAGAACGCGAAAGGAAATTACTGAAACGAAAAAGGGCTTAAGTAATGGTACAGTAGATATGGTGATCGGTACGCATAGGCTGTTATCAAAAGATGTCCAATATAAAGATTTAGGACTGTTAATCATTGATGAAGAGCAACGCTTTGGTGTTACACATAAAGAGAAAATTAAGCAGTTAAAGGCAAATGTAGATGTTCTTACATTAACAGCTACTCCAATTCCGAGAACATTGCATATGTCTATGTTAGGTGTTCGTGATTTATCTGTTATTGAAACGCCGCCTGAGAATCGCTTCCCAGTCCAAACGTATGTTGTTGAGTACAATAATGCCCTCGTAAGGGAATCGATTGAGCGTGAAATGGCACGTGGGGGACAAGTCTTCTTTTTATACAATCGTGTTGAAGATATTGAACGAAAAGCAGAGGAAATTTCCATGCTTATACCAGATGCAAGAGTGACGTATGCCCATGGGAAAATGACAGAAAATGAACTAGAGACTGTCATGCTCAATTTCCTTGAAGGAGAGTATGATGTATTAGTTAGCACGACGATCATTGAGACGGGCGTAGATATTCCAAATGTGAATACGTTAATTGTGAATGAAGCCGATAAGATGGGGTTATCACAGCTTTATCAGCTTAGAGGTAGGGTAGGCCGTTCAAATCGAGTTGCATATGCCTATTTCACACATCGAAAAGATAAAGTCTTAACAGAAGTAGCTGAAAAAAGACTTCAAGCGATTAAGGAGTTCACAGAATTAGGCTCTGGATTTAAAATTGCGATGCGTGACCTTTCAATTAGGGGAGCAGGTAATTTATTAGGAGCCCAGCAGCATGGCTTTATTGATTCTGTTGGATTTGATCTTTATTCACAAATGCTGAAAGAAGCAATTGAAGAAAGACAAACAGACACTCCGAGGGAGAAGAAAATTGACGTTGAAATTGACCTGCAGGTGGATGCATATTTACCACAAGAGTATATTTCAGATGGACGTCAAAAAATTGATATGTATAAACGTTTTAGAGCAATTACGTCTCTAGTAGAATTAGAAGAACTGCAAGAGGAAATTGTTGACCGCTTTGGGGAATATCCAGTGGAAGTGGACTATTTATTCCAAATTGCAAAAATTAAGGTGTTTGCAATTCAAGAAAGAGTAGAGCTTATTAAACAGGAAAAAGCGATGATTAATCTCCTTATTGAAGAGGAAGCAAGTAATAAGATTGATGGCCATAGTCTTTTTGACTTAAGTAATAAGTATAATCGAATGGTTGGATTAGGTATGGATGGTGGTCGATTAAAGATAACTGTCGATACGAAAGGACATTCTTCTGAAAAGTGGTTAGGTATATTAACTGAATTGCTAAATGGTTTAGCGAATGTGAAAAAAGAGGAAATTTCTTTGAATTAAGGTTTACTAATAGAGTTTTAAGGAAAGGCTTATTAGTTGCAAATTTGTCTAAAATGTTAAAAAATCACTTTCATGATGTATATTACATCACATGTGTAGGATACTAATTTCAACAAATGGTGATTGTTACATAAAGAGAAAACTCCTGTAAGAAAGTTTTCACTCATAAGGTAAAGGCTCATTTAGATTTCGACATATCACTATACAGGAATAAAACAATCACCTTTTTTCCTATCATCCGATGAAAGTGAGGCAACATAAGATGAAAGCAACTGGTATTGTTCGTCGCATTGATGATTTAGGTCGCGTTGTTATCCCAAAGGAGATTCGGAGAACTCTTCGAATCCGTGAAGGAGATCCGCTAGAAATTTTTGTGGATCGCGATGGTGAAGTTATTCTGAAAAAGTATTCTCCCATTAGTGAGTTAAGTGATTTTTCTAAGGAATACGCAGACGCCCTATACGATAGTTTAGGTCATCCGGTTTTAATTTGTGATAGAGACACCTTCATTGCTGTATCTGGCGGTTCTAAAAAGGAATACTTAAATAAGAGCATAAGTGACATTGTCGAGAAGGCCATGGAAGAGAGAAACACCGTTTTACAAACAGAGGCTTCAGAGGCGCAGATTGTCGCCGACCTGCATGAAGAAATTAAATCATATACAATTGGACCGATAATCGCCAATGGCGATCCAATTGGTGCGGTGGTTATCTTCTCAAAGGAACAGTCGATTGGTGAAGTTGAACATAAGGCTGTCGAGACAGCTGCAGCATTTTTAGCAAAACAAATGGAACATTGATTTTGGATGGTAAAAAGGGTAGCGAATTCGCTACCTTTTTTATGTTGAAGAAAAGATAAAATTCTTGCACTGTGGCTAAGCGCACGGCATCCAGCTCCAGCGCCTAGCCCCTCTTGGCTATTTGCCCGAGGCTGAAGAGGCGCTTGCGCTTTTGTTCTATTACTTGTCAGAGCTGGTCAAGGCGCTTACGCTTTTATATAATAAGCTAGGGGGATTCTGGGAGGAGAAGGACATGAACGTCCAAAAGAATAGTATTAATTTGGCTATGCAGGGTGCTGTTATCCTAACTATTGCTGGGTTAATAACAAAGATATTAAGTGCAGCATACCGTGTTCCTTATCAAAATATAGTAGGAGATATCGGGTTTTATATTTATCAACAGGTTTACCCGTTCTATGGGATGGGTGTGATTTTAGCGACCTCGGGATTTCCTGTCATGATATCAAAAGTAATGACTGATTATGGATATGGTAAATCACTCCATATTAAATCAAAAATTATGACCATCACTTTTTTATACTTAACGATCATTGGAGTTGTTTTATCAGCTACTTTATACATATTTTCTGACAACATAGCGGCTTATATGGGAGATTCTAACCTAACTGCGCTCATTCAAGTAACGTCGATTGCGCTTTTGGTTGTTCCTATTATTTCAATATTCAGAGGCTATTTTCAGTTTGAGCAAAATATGCAGCCAACTGCGATTTCGCAAATTATCGAGCAGAGTATAAGAGTATCGGTTATTTTAGTAAGCTCATATTATATGGTGAGAGCTGGTTATAATCTCTATGAAGCTGGTTTTGGTGCGTTAGTAGGGTCAATTGTCGGAAGTGTGGCGGGTCTTATTCTGCTCCTAATTTTTTGGATTAGAAAAAAGCAGCATACGAAGATAAGGTGGAATATTTCTGCACCTATTGAAACGTGGAAAATACTCACTTCACTAATAAAGTATAGTTGGACAATTGCTTTGAGTAGTTTACTTCTTATTTTAATTCAGCTTATTGATGCACTTAATTTATATTCCCTTTTAATCGGTGGAGGAATGGGTGAGGTTTTAGCAAAGGAAACTAAGGGCGTTTATGATCGTGGACAGCCGCTGATTCAGTTAGGTACCGTTGTTGCAACGTCATTAGCTTTGTCACTTGTTCCTGTCATTGCGAGTGCTAAGTTCCAAAATAATAGTAAATTAATTCACGAAAAGGTAAATTTGTCACTAAAGGTATGTATTGTTGTTGGGGCTGGTGCAGCTACAGGTTTAATTGCAATTATAAGACCAACGAATATTATGCTTTTTACAAATGCTTCTGGATCAAATGTATTAATGATTTTAAGCGCTTCTATTTTGTTTACTTCCCTATGTTTAACGATGTTTGCGATTCTTCAGGGGTTAGGTTATACCTTCTTTCCAGCGCTGTCTGTTTTGATCGGAGTTGGTGCGAAATATTTAGCAAATATATGGCTCATTCCACTATACGGAGTAAGCGGTGCAGCGGTTTCAACAGTTCTTTCTTATTGTCTCATTGCAATCCTGACGAGCTTGTTTATGATGGTCAAGGGTTATTCATTTAAAGAAAAAAAGTGTTTGGTTAAAATTAGTTTAGCACTTGTTATGATGTTTCTTATAATATGTGCTTTATTAACAGTTGTAGGTTCAGTTATTGATTTGGATAATCGTCTAAATGCCACCTTTGCTTCATTCTTTGGGGTGGTGGTTGGTGGTAGCTTATATGGATGGTTAATTATAAAGTTAAACGTCTTTTCTCGTAACGAGCTTCAATACATACCGATTGCGAAAAAGGGATTAAAAAAAGAGAAGTGGGGTTCGTAAATGGCTAAGCAAATCACTATTGTAGGTTTAGGTGCGGGTGATCTAAACCAATTACCTTATGGTGTATATCAATTAATTACAAAATCTGAACATTTATTTTTACGTACAAAAGAGCATCCAATAATCGGGGAATTACACTCAGAAATAAGCTTCGAATCGTTTGATTCTATTTATGAAGAAAATGATCATTTTGAGGACGTTTACCATAAAATTGTTGAAAAACTATTAGAAAAAGCAGACGATGCAGATATTGTGTATGCTGTACCAGGGCATCCTCTCGTTGCAGAAAAAACAGTTCAAATCCTTTTAACTGACGGCAGGCAGAGTGGGTATACAATCGTTGTACAAGGAGGTCAAAGCTTCCTCGATTCAACCTTTCAAGCCTTGGAAATTGATCCAATTGAGGGATTTCAGCTTGTTGATGCATTAACTTTAAAAAGCGATCAACTCCAATTAAATGGACATGTTATCATTACGCAGGTGTACGACCAAATGGTAGCATCAGAAGTGAAATTAACATTAATGGAGCAGTTGCCTGATGACTATAAAGTTATGATCGTCACCGCAGCCGGGAGTAGCGAGCAACAAATAAAAGAGGTTGCTCTTTATGAACTAGACAGGGAAACAAGGATGAATAATTTAACAAGTATATACATTCCACCTGTAGAAAATAGTGAAACTTTGCATCATCAGTTTTCGTCCTTACGAGGCATTATTGCAAAGCTCCGTGGACCGAATGGTTGTCCATGGGACAAGGAACAGACGCATGATTCTCTTAAAAGATATTTAATCGAAGAATGCTATGAACTTCTAGAGGCAATCGAGGAAGAAGACTACGACCATATAATCGAAGAGTTAGGTGATGTCCTGCTGCAAGTTGTTCTTCATGCACAAATTGGTGAAGATGATGGTATGTTCTCAATTGATGATGTCATAAAGGGTATCTCGGATAAAATGGTTCGTAGACATCCACATGTCTTTGGAGAGGTCATGGTACAAGATACGGAAGAAGTTTTATCAAATTGGGAAGATATAAAGCGTAAAGAAAAGGGCTCAAGAGATAAAACGTCAATTCTCGATTCTGTTTCAACAGCACTCCCTGCGCTTTCAAAAGCTTATCACTTGCAGAAAAAGGCCGCAAAGGTTGGCTTTGATTGGCCGACGATTGATGGGACATGGGAAAAGGTCAAGGAGGAAATAAACGAATTTGAAATAGAGATAGCCTCAAATGAAGATGAACGTCTGATGATGAAGGAGTTTGGTGACGTGCTATTTGCACTCGTCAATGTTGGAAGACATTATAAGATTGAACCTGAAGAAGCATTAACTTCTACAAATAAAAAGTTTTATGATCGTTTTACTTATATAGAGAAAAAGGCAGTAGAGAATCAAAAGGAGCTTCAAGATATGTCTTTAGAAGAAATGGATAGATATTGGGATGAGGCAAAAAAACTGGTGAAGAGGGATAAAGATGAGACTAGATAAATTTTTAAAGGTATCAAGAATAATTAAAAGACGAACGTTAGCAAAAGAGATTGCTGATCAAGGAAGAATTTCAATAAATGGGACACCTGGAAAGGCGAGTTCACAGGTAAAGGTTGGAGATGAGTTATTGATTCGATTTGGTCAAAAGTTAGTTACGGTCAAAATTGCAGACTTGAAGGAGACAACAAGGAAAGAGGAGGCAACAGACCTTTATCGAATTGTGAAGGAAGAAAGGATTAGTCAAGAGTAGGTGTTTTTGGGGGAATAGAAATGGGATGTTTTGACGGTGTGTTGGTGTCTAGCTCCAGCGCTAAGCCCCTCGAGTCATAAGCCACTCCATAATTGAAGGCAAAGAGCGCCTTCTATTATGGATCGTCTTATGCTTGTCGGGGCTGAACGAGGCGCTTCCGCTTTTCGTGGTGTCTAGCTGCAGGCCAAGCCCCTCGAGTCATAAGCCAGTCCGAAATTGAAGGTAAAGAGCACCTTCTATTCCGGACCATCTTATGCTTGTCGGGTCTGATCGAGGCGCTTCTGCTTTTCTGAATAGGCTTGTTCTAAATCGCATTCTTTTTACATACAAATGTAGAAGAAAACCTTAGAATGCGGAGGTAAAACATGAGCCAATATTATGATAACAACTCTACTGTTCATAAAGGTACAGTCCAAGAGCATGATGTGATTATGAGAGGGAGGAAGTTATTAGAGATTACCGGTGTGAAACAAGTTGAAAGTTTTGATAGTGAGGAGTTTCTATTAGATACAGTGATGGGGGCATTGGCGATCCGCGGGCAAAACCTACAGATGAAAAACCTTGATGTTGATAAGGGGATTGTTTCAATAAAAGGCAGTAGAATTTTCGACCTAGTTTACCTGGATGAACAGCATGGGGAGAAAGCTAAGGGACTCTTTAGCAAGTTATTTAAATGAGTCTAACAACACAGTTTTATACTATGTTAGCGATGGTTGGAATAGGAGGATGGATCGGTGTAGCTCTTGATACATATGGTCGTTTTTTAAAGCGGCCATTGAGAGCTAGATGGGTAGTCTTTATTAATGATTTTATGTTTTGGGTTGTTCAGGGACTTATTCTCTTTTACCTATTGTTGCTCGTGAATGAGGGAGAACTACGAATCTATATTTTCCTAGCAGTTTTATGCGGGTATGCAGCATATCAAAGTCTCCTCAAACGAGTGTATTTGCGAATTCTTGAGCGACTAATACAGACAAGCTTAAGCATCTATCGTTTATTAATAAAAGTCGGCCAAGTTTTGATTGTAAGGCCGGTTGTTGGACTCGTTCATCTACTAATTATGATCTTAGTAGGAGTCGTAAGGATTTTGTGGAGATTAATAAAATGGGTCTTTCAATTCCTATATTCATTGGTTAAAATCTTATTAGTACCAATACAATTCCTTTTGAGAATGATATGGAAGCTTGTCCCGATATCAATTAGGTCTTTCCTTTCAAGAATTATAATACAGTTGGCAGGATTTTTTGGAAAAGTCAAGAATATAACTAATAAATTACAGTCGTGGTGGCACTTGATAAAGAAGAAGTAAGGAGGGATTGTATGAGTCTCGAGAGATCGAAGAAAATTACGGAGTTACAGTCACAATATATGCAGCAACAGGAGAGACAACGTCAAATTTCAAAAAGGCGCAAAAGGGGCTTGTTTAGAAGATTGACTATATTTGGCCTCTTAGCACTTATTTCTTCTGCTATTATGCTGACCACCATTTTAAGTCAATCCATTGCAATAAATGAAAAAAATGAAGAGCAAAAGGAACTTGAGGAAAAGCTGTCAGGATTAGAAAAAGAAGAAAATTTATTAAGGGAAGAAATCGTGAAACTTAACGATGATGAGTATATTGCGAAGATAGCAAGAAGAGATTATTTTTTATCGGATGACAATGAAATCATCTTCAACATAAAAGACTAGCGTTGTTGACACTCGTTTTTTTATTTATGTATAATAGAATAAAGATTCGAATGATTTTTTATCTGTTTAAGGAGGAGCATTATTTTTATGTCGATTGAAGTTGGCAGCAAGTTACAGGGTAAGGTGACGGGAATTACTAATTTTGGAGCGTTTGTGGAATTGCCAGGAGGCTCAACAGGACTCGTTCACATCAGTGAAGTTGCCGATAATTATGTGAAGGATATTAATGATCACTTAAAAGTCGGAGATGAAGTAACAATAAAGGTTATTAATGTTGAGAACGATGGTAAAATTGGTTTATCCATAAAAAAAGCGATAGATCGTCCTGATCGCCCTGAACGTTCAGAGCGTCCGGAACGTCCAAGAAATTCAGATCGACCAAGAAATACAGATCGACCAAGAAATACAGATCGCTCAAGACCAAGAGGGAATGATTTCCGTAGCAATAACAAGGAAAATTTCGAACAAAAAATGAGCCGCTTTTTAAAAGATAGTGAAGATCGTCTATCTTCATTAAAGCGAAATACAGAGTCTAAGCGCGGTGGTCGAGGAGCTAGAAGAGGATAACTTGCTGCTTTCATATACATTTTATGGGAAGGGAAACATCAATTTGGTGTTTTCCTTTTTAGTGTTTAGTAAACCAGAAAAACCTTGTACTGTGGCTATGTGCACGACATCGAACTGTAGCGCCTAGCCTGAAGCACAGGACGTGCAAGTGCAGTCACGCCATCTATTCTATGCACGTCTTATTTGTCTGAGGCTGAACAAGGCGTTTCCGCTTTTGTTGCTATAAATATTTTATGAAAAGGGATTGACCTAAATTAAAATTGAATGTATTATATAACTTGTGCTCAAACGAGGACAGTAATTTAAAATTATGGCGGTGTAGCTCAGCTGGCTAGAGCATTCGGTTCATACCCGAAAGGTCGTGGGTTCGACTCCCTCCGCCGCTACCATAAATAATGGCCCGTTGGTCAAGCGGTTAAGACACCGCCCTTTCACGGCGGTAACACGGGTTCGAATCCCGTACGGGTCATACTAAAACTAGTTGCTATTAATAGCAACTAGTTTTTTCTATAGAAGGAGACTTCCGGCAGTGGAGTTCTTTCTTATCCCCTATCTTTATCTTCTTGCTAATTTCCTAAAATCCCTATGGTGTATGGACTCCCTTGAAAATAAATTGTTATCATCTGCTGAGAATAGCATCGCTAAGTTGTGTACAATTCATTATAATGAACTATCATTTTTATACAATAAAATAAGCTAAAATGGAAAGGCAGATAGATGTAATCCCCATCGCGATTAACGGTTTTAATGCTTTCATACGGAGATCTCGAAGACTTACATTTAATCCGAGCCCGACCATTGCTGCTGTTAAGCACCATGTAGTAAGGGTGGAAACACTATTTATAAATTCATTGGATACTGGAATGGATGTGCCAAGTACATAACTTCCAATAATGCTCATAACTATGAACCCTATTAAAAACCATGGAAATTCAACCTTCGTTTCAGAACAATCTTCCCTAGTTCCATTCCTTTTCATGATGTACATAAAAAGAAAGCACAGTGGAACAAGTAAAAATACTCTACCTAATTTTGCAAGTAAGCCAATAGCTAGTGCATCTTGCCCCCCTGGTGATGCAGCTAAGGCTACGTGTGCAATTTCATGTAAGCTAATTCCCGACCAAATGCCATATTCTATGTCTGACAACGGCAAGAAGGGCCGTAATATCGTATAAGCAATCGCAAAAATTGTCCCGACTAAAGCAATAATGCCAACACCAATGGCAGTATCTTCATCTTTGGACTTTATGATTGGTGCCAATGCAGCAATAGCTGCCGCACCACACACCCCTGTACCTATTCCAAGAAGAAGAGATATATTTTTATCAGCTTTCAACAATCGAGCTAGCCATACTGTTATCAAGATAGCAAAGGCAATAACAACAGCATCTCGAACGATTAGTCCTAAACCATCCTGTAAAACCGTACCTATATTGAGCTTGAGTCCATACAAAATAATCGCAAACCGTAATAATCTTTTCGAAGAAAATCCTATACCTGAACGGATGAGTTCAGGGTAACCAAAAAATTGCCGATACAAGACAGCGATCACAATTGCAGATGCTAATTGACCAACATGATCAAATCCGGGCGCTTTTGCCAATAAGTAGCCCAGTAAGGCAATCATAAAGGTAAAGGCAATTCCACCGATCCATTGCCTAAAAGATGTGGATTTTATTTGGGGTTGGATAGGTTCTTTATTTACTCTAGCGTATTGCGATTCCATCTCAACACCACCTTTATCTCAGACTAAAGCATTTCTAACGATAAGAAAAATAATTATTTATGATACTTATCATAAGTAAAAGCATATAATAAGAAATAAACTGAAAAAGGGTTGATAAAAGTGGATCAACAGTTACATGTCTTTGTAACGGTAGCAGAGATGGAAAACTTTTCACGTGCGGCAGAAGAATTACATATGACTCAACCTGCAGTAAGCCAATATATTCAATCTTTTGAGCGTACGATGGGGACAAAATTGTTGGAGCGCAGTAATAAATTTGTACGCTTAAATAAAGCAGGGGAAATTGTCTATCATCACGCAAAGGAGATATTAGGTCTCTATACAAAAATGCATTACTTGATAGACGATCTAACCAACAAGACGAGTGGACCTCTTTCAATTGGTGCCAGTTATACATTTGGGGAATATGTTTTGCCGCATGTTATTGCAAAAATGTATAGGAAATATCCATTGATCACTCCAACTATTACGATCGGGAACACAAAAGATGTAGCAAATTTAGTTTTAGGGCACCAATTAGAGGTGGGGATCGTGGAGGGGGAATTCAAAGATAAAAATTTATTAATCGAACCTTTTGCAGTAGATTCCATGTATCTGGTGACTTCTCCAAAACATAGATTGGCTCAAAAAAATGGTGAAATTAACATATCAGAGTTAGCGGAAGAAACGTGGATTGTCAGGGAAAATGGTTCTGGAACTAGAGAAGCTACTGAGAAAATGTTCAGAACATGTGAAATCATTCCGAAAAAAACATTGGAGTTTGGAAGTACACAATTAATAAAGGAATCTGTAGAAGCTGGTCTTGGCATTAGTCTACTTTCTTACTGGGCAATTCGTAAGGAATGTTCAATAGGTTCTTTAAATGTCTTAAACGTAAAACAACTTCCAATTACACGGGAATTTTCAATCGTTTTACGATCTCCATTCCAGACTAAAGCGTTAAACGTATTTTTAGAACTATTAAGAGAAAGTAAGGCTATACCTGATTTATGAAGTGGTTGCAGTTTTGTTAGATAAAAAATATCAAGTATAAGAGTTATTGACGATGGTACAAATCCTTTTATAGAAAAAGCAAAAGTATTTAAAGAATATGAAATGAAATACAAAAAACACACTAGTTCCAAGTAAATTCCCATTTGAAATCACTGGTTTTCATGGATCAATTAATAACAAAGAACGATTACTATATTCTATAAATGGTTTTCTTAAAATAACTATTTCTCCTGTCTCTATTAATGCTGGTCTGAAATAGTTTTTTCTTTTCTAATCCTCTTAACACTCGTTGAATTCGATTTGGCATATCCGACATCTGACTAAATTAAACGTCATTAATAACTTCAATTTCAAATTTCTCTGGTTTTAATCAGACTAATCCCCTTTAAGATTACGCCAATTTGACATAATCCTAGCAAGTCTCTTACCAAATCATAAATTTTTGACGAAAGATATTAGGGAAAAATTCAAATGGTTTGGATATTTGTCGCATCCTTCAAAAACAGTCGAACTGTTTTTTGAATAGACTTCCTTCTTTTGACAAAATCCTGTTCAAACCTTCGATATAATTACAACCAACATGAATAGGTGGGGGAGTGAACTATGGAAAAAGTGGAAAGAAGGTTAATGGAGCCGATAGCGGATTTGGGCATGGGGAAAACCCATCAAGCAGTCAATCGATTCTTTCAGCGATTTTCATCTAGACTACAGTTATTCTTCTTACATAAAGGACTTGTGTATGTTTTAATTGGGTTTTTATTGGGACGGGCTATTATATTATCAGAAGTGTTGCCATTCGCACTGCCATTCTTCGGTGCGGTATTTCTTATGAAAAGAGACAAAGCCCATTTAGCAGGCCTAGCCCTTATTGCAGGTGGGATTACGGTTTCTATTGAGGTTTCTATTATCATTACAATGTCAATAATAGGTTTTTTCATCATTAAGAGACTATCATCGTATTTCCTTAAGGATCAATTAAAGACGCTTCCTTTTGTTATCCTTACTACTGTTGCGACTGTAAGGATAGGATATTTATTCATGACAAATTCCACATTGACAATATATGACTATATGATGGCAGGAGTAGAGTCCGGCCTGTCATTTATCTTAACCTTAATCTTTTTGCAAAGCATTCCACTCATTTCTGCGCGGAGATACAAACAAACCCTAAAAATTGAAGAAATTATTTGCATCATGATCTTACTAGCATCTGTCATGACGGGCCTTGTTGGAGTTACGTATCAAAACCTGCAAGCAGAGCATATCTTTTCCCGTTATATGGTTCTTCTGTTTGCATTTATAGGAGGTTCTAGCATTGGTAGTACTGTTGGTGTTGTAACAGGATTAATTTTAAGCTTGGCTAACGTAGGGAATTTATATCATATGAGTTTACTTGCGTTTTCGGGGCTATTAGGCGGTCTTTTACGGGAAGGCCAAAAGTTAGGTACGGCGATTGGGCTATTGATTGGTACTGTGTTGATCTCACTGTATGGTCAAGGCTCAGCAGATTTAATGACTACATTATTAGAGTCGATGATCGCTATTTTGTTATTTTTGATTACACCGAAAGCGATTACGGGGCGATTAGCGAAACATATTCCGGGTACGAATGAGTATACCCAGGAACAACAACAATATGTCCGGAAAATACGTGATGTAACAGCTCATCGCGTTGACCAATTTTCTCAAGTTTTTCACGCGTTATCAGAGAGCTTTGCAACCTTTTATGATAAAGATGAAGCAGATGACGACCAAAGGGAAACGGACCTATTTTTAAGTAGTATTACTGAAAGTACTTGTCAGCATTGTTTTAAAAAGGAAAAATGCTGGGTTGATAACTTTGATACAACTTATGACTATATGGAAAGGATTATGCATGAAACGAAACAACATACGTATCAAAATAATGTGAAGTTGAAAAAGGACTTCCATCGCCATTGTTCAAAGGCAAATAAAGTTGAGGAAACAATTGAGGAAGAAATCAACTATTTTCAAGCGAATCAAAAACTAAAAAAAGAAGTGCAAGAAAGTAGGAGGTTGGTTGCTGAACAATTATTGGGTGTATCACATGTTATGGAGGACCTTTCTAAAGAAATAAAACGAGAACAGGAAAATCACTTTGTGCAAGAAGAACAAATTCGTGATGCATTACAAAATTTCGGAATTGAAATAGTGAATGTTGATATCTATAGCCTAGAGCAAGGGAATGTCGATATCGAAATGAGTATTCCATTTTGTAATGGGCATGGTGAATGTGAAAAAATTATTGCCCCAATGCTATCGGATATTTTAGAGGAGTCAATCATCGTGAAGAATGAGGAATGTGCGAACTACCCTAATGGCTATTGCCACGTTTCATTTGGTTCAGCTAAAAAATTCCGGATTAAAACGGGTGTTGCTCATGCTGCAAAAGGCGGTGGTCTAGTATCAGGTGATAGTTATTCAATGATTGATTTGGGAGTTGGGAAGTTTGCTGTTGCGATAAGTGATGGGATGGGAAATGGCGTAAGGGCACACTTTGAAAGTAACGAAACGATTAAATTACTTCAGAAAATTCTACAATCTGGAATAGAGGAAAAGGTAGCAATTAAAACAATTAATTCAATACTATCTCTCAGAACAACAGATGAAATCTTTTCAACACTCGATTTAGCGATAGTTGACCTTCAGGATGGGAACAGCAAATTTTTGAAAATCGGATCAACGCCGAGTTTCGTTAAACGTGGGGATAAAATAATAAAGATTCAAGCTAGTAATCTACCGATGGGCATTATAGACGAGTTTGATGTTGATGTTGTTGGTGAAAGGCTTAAAGCGGGAGACCTCCTTATTATGATGAGTGATGGTATTTTTGAGGGCCCGAGACATGTAGAAAACTATGATTTATGGATGAAGAGGAAAATTGGTGAAATTAAAACAGTAGATCCTCAGGAAGTAGCGGACCTTATTATGGAGGAAGTCATCCGGACAAGATCTGGAAAAATTGAGGACGATATGACGGTAGTTGTATCTGCTATCGAACACAATACACCAAAATGGGCGAGTATTCCTGTGACAAAATATGAATCAAAGAAAATAGGTTAAGAATAAACTAGAGTATAAAAACCCCTCCTTCTGGCGAGTATGATAATAATCTACATTTCATATATCCCTTCGTCTTATAGCGAGATAACTAAGTCAAAAATTTATACTTTTTTATCTTTCGAAAAAGGGAAACATGTGAAAAATTATACGTCTCTCTAGGAGGGTACATATGGCAAAGGGTCATTTAAAGCAAATATTATTAATAACTGACGGTTGCTCAAATCATGGGGAAGATCCAATTGCAATGGCTGCCTTAGCAAATGAACAAGGAATAACAGTTAATGTTATTGGTGTAGTAGATGAAAACGCGATAGATCAAGAGGCAATCCAAGAGGTTGAAGAAATTGCAATGTCTGGTGGTGGTGTTCATCAAATTGTTTATGCCAAGCAGCTATCTCAAACAGTGCAGATGGTAACACGAAAAGCAATGACTCAAACACTTCAAGGTGTTGTTAATAAAGAACTACAACAGATACTTGGTACTCATACGTCTATGGAGGAATTACCACCTGAAAAACGAGGAGAAGTAATGGAGGTTGTGGATGAACTTGGTGAAACAGTAAGCCTAGAAATACTCATTTTAGTTGATACTAGTGCAAGTATGAAACCGAAGCTCCCTACTGTGAAAGAAGCGCTTCTTGATCTTTCTATTAGTCTTAATTCAAGAATTGGCGCAAATCAATTTTCAGTATCTGTATTTCCTGGGAAAAGGGATGATGTCGAGCAAGTTCTTGATTGGACGCCGAAACTAGAATCCCTATCATCCATTTTTTCGAAGCTATCAACAGGCGGAATTACACCCACTGGTCCAGCAATAAAGGATGCGATCCAGCACTTTAAAAAGAAAAGATCCTTAAGGAGTCTGTTAAGAAATGAAGAAGAATACTACGATGAATCAGGTATGTAATCTTTCTTCAGGGACTGAGATAAAAGGAAAGTGGAATGGTAAAAGGTACATCATTGTTAGGGCGCTTGGACAAGGTGCAACTGGTAACGTCTATTTAGCTGATAGTAGTGAAGGAAATGTCGCAATTAAGTTAAGCGAAAATAGTATGGCGATTACTTCAGAGGTAAATGTGCTTAAGCACTTTTCTAAGGTCCAAGGTACTTCTCTTGGGCCTTCTTTGCTTGATGTAGATGATTGGAAGATCGACCAGTATAAAATTTTGCCCTTTTACGTGATGGAGTATGTACAAGGTAATAATTTTCTTGAGTTTGTTCAAGAAAGGGGAATGGAATGGGCTAACGTCCTCGTTCTTCAGCTTTTAGCCAATCTTGAGAAACTCCATCAACAGGGATGGGTATTTGGTGACTTAAAGCCGGAAAACATACTGATTTCAGGACCTCCTCCTAAAATCAGATGTATCGACGTCGGGGGAACTACACAGCAAGGAAGGTCAATCAAGGAATTCACAGAGTTCTTCGATCGTGGATACTGGGGTTTGGGCACGCGGAAGGCTGAACCGACATATGATCTTTTTTCAGTAGCAATGATCTTAATAAATGCAACTTATCCTAAAAGGTTCACAAAAAAGGAGGAAGGTGATGGGAGAAATCAGTTATTTGAGGTAATTGATCAACACCCATTCTTACGCAAACAGAAGGAAGTTTTACAAAAGGCACTTTTGGGGAAATACGTCAGCGCGGGCGAAATGAAATCAGATTTTGTCCACTTACTTTCAAGTGAAACGAGTAAAGCAGGGGTGAGAACAAAGACGAATAAAACTCAGACAACCTCATCCAATAATTCAAAGAGGCAACATATAAGGCATTCCCACGCACAAACGAATCAATCGAGAAAACAAGCTAAGAAATCAAAGAAAAGAAAAAAGGCAAGCGGTATTCTTGAAACAATTCTCATTCTAGCAGGTGTATTTTTAATTTATTCTTTATATGTCTATCACTTTTTAATGTGAAAAAGTTAGTTTTACTATAAAAAGTGCTCAGAAAATATGTTGAATATGTGAACGCTGTCTTCTCCTTTGAAGTTACCTTAAAAATAATGGTAGGATAGAGATATAGTTAAAAATAGAGATGTAAGCAATTTTAAGCAAAAGAGGGAGAAAGGGTGGAAAAATTTTATACACTTATCAAAAAGAATCATTTGCTTGAAAAGGGTTCTACGATCGTTGTAGGTGTATCAGGGGGACCTGATTCATTAGCGTTGATTCATTTGCTGAATAAGTTAAAGGATAAATGGGAATTGAAGCTAGTTGTTGCACATGTGGATCACATGTTTAGGGGTGAACAGTCAAAAGAGGAAATGTTATTTGTTCTTGATTACTGTAAGTCACTTAATATTATGTGTGAGGCAAAGCAAATTGATGTGACTGCCTATGCAACTCAACATCAATTAAGTTCCCAAGTTGCTTCAAGAGAATGTAGGTATGCATTTTTTAAAGAGGTTTTAGATAAGTATCAGTCAAGATACTTAGCGCTTGGCCACCATGGAGATGATCAAGTCGAAACAATCTTAATGAGGATGGTAAGAGGAAGTACAGGAGAGGCTCTTGCGGGTATTCAAATAAAAAGAAAGTTTCATAATGGGTACATTATAAGGCCGTTGCTTGCGAATACAAAGGAACAAATACTTTCCTATTGCCTTGAAAACTATTTAGTACCAAGGTTTGACCCTAGTAATGACAAAACAGATTATACGAGAAATCGCTTTAGGAAATATGTGCTCCCATTTTTGAAAGAGGAGAATCCACTCGTACATGAAAGATTTCAACATTTTAGTGAAACCTTTTTGGAGGATGAATCGTATTTACAGGTATTAACGCAGCAGCAAATGAATACAGTATTGAAAAGAAAAGAGAAGTCGGTGGTGGAAATTGACACTAATCTATTCTTAAACCTACCTTTGCCTTTACAAAGGAGAGGGATTCAACTAATATTAAATTATCTATACGAAAATATTCCAGCTTCTCTTTCTTCAATACATATTGAGAGTTTATTGGCGTTACTAACACAAAATCACCCTTCAGGTTCACTTGATTTCCCAGGCGGTCTAAAAGTGATTAAATCCTATCAAAATTGTTTGTTTACTTTTGAGCATGATAAAGTAAAGGAATACCGTTTTGAGCTTGATATCCCTTCCGTTGTAAAGCTTCCGAATGGGTTTAAAATTACGTGTGATGTTATGAAAATTGCATCCCCTGAGTTTAATGGAAATGCATCGTTTCTCCTAAATTCCAAGGCGTTAGTTAGGCCCCTTATTATTCGAACGAGAGAACCGGGAGATAAAATCAAATTGAAGGGCATGAATGGTCGGAAAAAGGTAAAAGATATATTTATTGATGAAAAAATACCATTACATAGCCGATATTCATGGCCTGTAGTAGAAGACGGAAATGGTAATATCCTTTGGTTACCTGGGCTCAAAAAGTCGACTTATGAGGCTGATAGTGCAAGCGAGGATGAATACGTAGTATTACAATACAAGGAGCTATGATTTTCTAGGGGGCACACATTTAATGAGACAAGATATCAAAGAAATATTAGTTACTGAGGAACAAATTCAAGAGAAGGTAAAAGAATTAGGTAAGGTCTTAACAGATGAGTATAAAGATCGTTTCCCACTCGCTATTGGTGTTTTAAAGGGTGCAATGCCTTTTATGGGTGATCTGTTGAAGAATATTGATACATACTTAGAAATGGATTTTATGGACGTTTCAAGCTATGGTTCATCTACCGTATCATCAGGAGAAGTAAAGATTATAAAGGATTTGGACACTTCTGTTGAAGGAAGAGATATTCTAATTCTTGAGGATATTATTGACAGCGGTTTGACGTTAAGTTATTTAGTGAAATTATTTCGTTACCGAAAAGCAAAATCAATTAAGATTGTAACATTACTTGATAAACCAACTGGAAGAAAAGCAGATATTCAAGCTGATTATGTATGTTTTCAGGTTCCAGACGCTTTTGTAGTGGGTTATGGCCTTGATTACAATGAGAAGTATCGTAATCTTCCTTATATCGGGGTTTTAAAGCCTGAGGTCTATCAATAATACTAATTCGTTTAACTAATGGGGATAACTGCCGGTAAAGATTAAGGTAAGTCTCTCCTAATAGTGCAAATTGTTGTAAAATCGTGATTTTCTATGATACTATTTATAAAAATAGCCGTGTTAACCGTGGGAGGAGGTAAGGAATGAATCGGATCTTCCGTAATACCATATTTTATTTACTTATATTTTTAGTCATCATTGGGGTTGTTAGCTTTTTTACAAGTGGTAACCCGAAGACGGAGCAAATAACATACAATGAGTTCATTTCTGACTTAAATAATGGGAATGTAACTGAAATGTCAGTACAGCCGGTTCGAGGTGTATTTGAAGTTAAAGGTAAGATGGAAGGGTATAAACAAGATGAGTCCTTCTTAACATATATACCAACAGAACAAGGATTAAATCGAGTTGATGCAGCTGCAGCGGAAAACAACGTTAAAATTGTTGAAGTTTCCCCAGCAGAAGAAACAAGTGGTTGGGTGACATTTTTTACATCAATTATCCCATTTGTAATCATCTTTATTCTATTCTTCTTCTTACTTAACCAATCTCAAGGCGGCGGTAGCCGAGTGATGAATTTTGGTAAAAGTAAAGCTAAGCTTTATAGCGAAGAAAAGAAGAAAGTTAAGTTTAAAGATGTAGCTGGTGCTGATGAAGAAAAGCAAGAGCTCGTCGAGGTTGTTGAATTCCTAAAAGACCCTCGGAAATTTGCAGAGTTAGGGGCAAGAATTCCAAAAGGTGTCTTACTCGTGGGGCCGCCTGGTACAGGTAAAACTTTACTTGCAAGAGCTGTTGCTGGTGAAGCAGGAGTACCGTTCTTTTCTATAAGTGGTTCTGATTTCGTTGAGATGTTCGTCGGTGTCGGTGCATCACGTGTTCGTGATTTATTCGAGAATGCGAAGAAGAATGCTCCATGTATCATTTTCATTGATGAAATTGATGCTGTTGGACGTCAACGTGGAGCAGGTTTAGGTGGAGGACACGATGAGCGTGAACAAACACTTAACCAGCTACTAGTTGAAATGGATGGCTTTGGTGCGAATGAAGGAATTATTATCATCGCTGCAACTAACAGACCTGATATTCTTGATCCAGCATTGTTACGACCAGGACGTTTTGACCGTCAAATTACAGTCGATCGACCAGATGTTATCGGCCGTGAAGCGGTTCTAAAGGTACATGCTCGTAATAAACCTCTAGATGAAACTGTGGATCTGAAGGCGATTGCTGCCCGTACGCCAGGTTTCTCAGGTGCAGATTTAGAAAACCTTTTAAATGAAGCAGCTCTAGTTGCTGCTAGACAAGATAAAAAGAAGATTGATAATACGGACCTTGATGAAGCTACTGACCGCGTTATTGCAGGTCCAGCTAAAAAATCTCGTGTTATTTCGAAAAAGGAAAGAAATATCGTTGCGTATCATGAAGCAGGTCACGTCATCATTGGTGTCGTATTGGACGAAGCTGATATGGTACATAAAGTAACCATTGTTCCTCGTGGTCAAGCAGGCGGTTATGCGGTTATGCTTCCAAAAGAAGACCGTTACTTTATGACGAAGCCTGAACTTTTAGATAAAATTACAGGTTTACTCGGTGGTCGTGTTGCAGAGGAAATCATCTTTGGTGAAGTAAGTACAGGAGCACATAATGATTTCCAAAGAGCAACTAGCATAGCGAGAAAAATGGTGACAGAATACGGGATGAGTGAAAAGCTTGGACCACTTCAATTTGGGCAAGCGCAAGGAGGTCAAGTGTTCTTAGGGCGCGACCTTAATAATGAGCAAAACTATAGTGATGCAATTGCGCATGAAATTGATTTGGAAATCCAACGTTTTATTAAAGAAAGCTATGAGCGCGCTCGTCAAATTTTAACGGATAATCGTGAGAAGTTAGAATTGATTGCTCAAACATTATTAGATATTGAAACACTTGATGCAGCACAAATTAATAGTCTGGTTGAGCATGGTAAATTACCTGACCGTCCGGTAGCTGTCAGCAAAGATGAATCAACTGAAGATGTGAAAGTAAATATTCAAACGAAAAAAGAAGAAGATAATTCTTCTGAGAAATAATTGATTGGAAAAAGATCGATGGATGATGTATGGGCCATCGATCTTTTTTTGTCTATTTAAAGAAGATAAGTATTCATCGACTAGACGAAACAACGTCCAAATCTTAAGCGGAAACTTTCTATAAAGAAGCTCTGCTACCAATCCATTTAAGATGAAACAAGCTCTAATGATGGAAGATGAACTACTTTATGATAAAATAAAACGGACTATAGAATTTAGTTCAAAATCTCTAGGCTAAAGCCTAACCGAAATTCATCTCCCCCTTATCGTTGGGCTTTGCCCTTCACACGATTGAAGAGGGAGACTTCTTTCGGAAATCTGTTAAAAAGAACAATAATAAAGTGGTGATATTGATGATTCTTGTATTGGATGTAGGAAATACGAATACTGTATTAGGTGTATATGATCAAGGTGCCTTAAAGCATCATTGGCGTATAGAGACAAGTCGTAATAAAACTGAAGATGAATTTGGGATGGTTATCAATAGTCTTTTTGAGCATGATGGATTTTCTTTTAAACAAATAGAGGGGATTATTATCTCATCTGTCGTACCACCGATTATGTTTGCACTCGAGCGGATGTGTATGAAGTATTTTAATATAAATCCTTTAGTTGTTGGTCCAGGAATTAAGACAGGATTGAACATTAAGTACGAAAATCCCCGTGAGGTAGGAGCAGATCGGATCGTAAATGCTGTTGCGGGAATACAAGATTATGGAAGTCCGCTTGTTATTGTAGATTTTGGTACAGCTACTACATATTGTTATATCAATGAGGAAAATCAATATATGGGTGGGGCGATTGCTCCTGGAATTAATATCTCGACAGAAGCGTTATATTCAAGAGCTGCAAAGCTACCGAGAATTGAAATTACAAGACCTGATAACATTATCGGTAAAAACACCGTTAGTGCAATGCAATCTGGGATTTTATATGGATATGTAGGGCAGGTAGAGGGCATTGTAAAGCGTATAAAGGACCAGGCGAAGGAAGTGCCGCAGGTCATCGCAACGGGTGGCTTAGCAACGTTAATTGCGAGAGAATCAGATTGTATCGATATTGTAGACCCGTTCTTAACATTAAGAGGTCTGCAGCTAATTTATGAGCGTAATACAGAGCGTTGAAGGGAGTCTAACAATATGGATTATTTAATAAAGGCATTGGCATATGATGATCAAGTAAGAGCATATGCAGTCAGAACAACTGAGACAGTTTCTGAAGCGCAAAAAAGGCATCAAACTTGGCCAACTGCTTCTGCGGCTTTAGGTCGTGCAATGACAGCGGGCGTTATGCTTGGCTCGATGTTAAAAGGTGATGCAAAGCTAACGATAAAAGTAGAGGGCGGCGGACCAATCGGAGTTATTTTAGTTGATAGTAATTCGAATGGGGAAGTGCGTGGATATGTGACAAATCCTCAAACTCATTTTGAGCTAAATAATAAAGGGAAGCTTGATGTTGCCAGAGCGGTTGGTACAGAGGGAACTTTAACGATCGTCAAGGATCTTGGTCTAAAGGACCATTTTTCTGGACAAGTACCAATTGTATCGGGAGAACTTGGAGAAGACTTTACTTACTACTTGGTCACATCTGAACAGGTTCCATCTTCAGTTGGAGTAGGAGTTCTAGTCAATCCTGATAATACAATTTTAGCTTCTGGTGGCTTTGTTATCCAACTATTACCGGGAACAAATGATGAAACAATTACAAAAATTGAAGAACGACTCAGTAAGATAGAACCAATTTCTAAAATGATTCAGCGTGGATTAACTCCAGAGGAAATTTTAGAAGAAGTGCTTGGAGAAGGAAATGCAAAGATATTAGAGAAGCAGCCCGTTACCTTTAAATGTCAATGTTCAAAAGAACGCATTGAGAATGCAATTGTAAGTTTGGGTGCTGAAGAAATCCAGTCAATGATTGACGAGGATGGGCAGGCTGAGGCACAGTGCCACTTTTGTAATGAGCTTTACATGTTAACCAGAGAGGATCTGGAAGAATTATTGACTGAAGCAAGATAGAGAATAGGGGTGGATTCTAGGAGTTGGTGAAATTGAGTGGAAGGACCCTATGGAGTATTATCTTCGGTTTAATTTTAATAAACTGCATAACGGTTGGCTATTTTCTATCAAAGGAGCGAGGAATACTCCCAGTTTCAAGTAATGGTGAAACGATTGCTACAATAGGTGAGGTAACGATAACAAGAGAGCAATGGATGGCTGAGTTAGAGTCTCGTTATGGTAAAGATACATTGAAGGACCTAGTTAATATGAAAGTGGTAGAAGAGTTAGCAGAAAAATATGCGATTACTGTCTCTGAAGATGTAATGGAGCGTGAGTTAGCAGTCTATAAATCAATGTATAATTCACTTGATGAAGAACAGCCAGGAAACGAAGAAAATTGGGAACAACAAATACGTTATAGCATTTTACTTGAAGAGTTACTTACACGAGATGTTTTGGTTACCGAAAAGGAAATGGAAACCTTTTATGAAAATAATAAAGACCTTTATAGTATAAAGGAAGCTTATCATTTATCTCACATTGTCGTAAAAACAGAAAAAGAAGCGAACATGCTACTTGATGAACTTGCTGGAGGTTCTAGTTTTGAAGCTCTAGCGCTGGAAAAATCACTTGATGAATTTACAGCGAACCAAGGCGGTGACATCGGATTTGTTTCTAAAGACAATGAGTATGTTCCGGGCGCATACCTAGAGGCGGTACTTAAGTTAGGTGAAGGTGATTGGAGCGAACCTATTCAAGTTGACGAAGGTTATGCAATTATTCTCCTTCACAAAAAACTTGAAGGGGAAACATATAGCTATAAAGAGGTAAAAGGGCAAATTCGCAGACAAATTGCACTGGAGCAAATGGAAGGACCTGTGTCGGCTGAACCATTATGGGATGAGATCGGTGTTTCCTGGTTCTATGGTAAAAAGTGAGGAAAAAATAGGGCTAAAAGCACAAAAAGTTTTGACAATTCGCAAGATTCCTGCTATATTACTAATAAATCCAATAAAATTACTCGGGATAGGGGAGAGAAGATATGGCGCGCGTAGCAAACTCTATACATGAATTAATAGGGGAAACACCAATTGTAAAGTTAAATAGACTTACAGATGATAATAGTGCTGATGTTTATTTGAAGCTCGAATATTTTAATCCAGGTAGTAGTGTCAAAGACCGTATTGGATTAGCGATGATTGAAGCTGCAGAAAAAAGCGGTAAATTAAAAGCGGGAGATACAGTAATTGAGCCAACAAGTGGAAACACAGGTATTGGACTTGCCATGGTAGCGGCTGCTAAAGGCTTAAAGGCAATTTTGGTAATGCCTGATACAATGAGTCTGGAGCGTAGAAATTTGCTGCGTGCTTATGGAGCTGAGCTTATTCTAACTCCTGGTTCCGAGGGGATGAACGGAGCGATTCGCAAAGCAGAAGAGCTATCAAAAGAGCATGGTTACTTTATGCCTCAACAATTCAAAAATGAAGCGAATCCTGAAATCCACAGTTTAACAACAGGTAAAGAAATTGTTGCACAAATGGGTGATCAGCTAGATGCATTCATATCAGGGATTGGTACTGGAGGAACAATCACTGGTGCTGGATCAGTTCTAAAAGAAAATTACCCATCAATCAAAATTTATGCAGTAGAGCCTGCTGATTCTCCAGTTCTTGCTGGTGGAAAACCAGGTCCACATAAAATTCAAGGAATCGGCGCTGGATTTGTTCCAGATGTATTAAATACTAATATTTACGATGAAATTATAGCAGTGAAAAATGAAGATGCGTTCGAGACAGCTAGAAGAACAGGAAGAGAAGAAGGTATCTTAGGTGGTATATCATCAGGAGCAGCGATTTTTGCAGCTTTAAAAGTAGCGAAAGAGCTTGGAAAAGGCAAAAAGGTATTGGCTATTCTTCCGGATAATGGCGAACGTTACTTAAGTACACCTTTATACCAATACGATTGATAACAGAGTTGCCCGACAGTTATGCTTCACCTCACCTTTAGTGAATCAAATCGAGGCTAACTGCCTGTAAAGGTATGGTAAATCTAGCTTTATTAATCGTGATATAAAAAGAGGTCTGACTATAACTGGTCAGCCTCTTTTGTTTTACACATTTATCCCATTTTTTACGGCAGTATAAAACCTTTGCTTCAAAATTCATGGAGCAACAAAGAAGGTAGGGAAGGAGAACTGCCCGTAAACATACGATAAGTTTTGTTTTACAATTTTATCCTGTATGCCTTTTGGCAAAAAAATATGATTTCTCCATAAAATTTATGTAAAATGTAAATAAGAGTTTTAAAGGAGAGGTTGTCATGCAGCGAGGAAGGGCATCTTTAAGTGTAAATTTTGACTATCACGGTGACTTTTTTGAGCAATATAAGTTTTTATCAAAAGATGAAAACCAACATGCCTTTTTAGAAAGTGGTCGTGGTGGTAGGTATAGTATTGCTGGTATTAAGCCGATTGCCTCTGTGAAAGGGAAGGATTATCAGCTTTCCATTACAGATGCTCAAGGTACAAATGTGTTGGAAGGGGAGCCTCTTGAGCTTTTCCAGGAATGGTATCAGGAGTTTCATACACAACGAGATCCGAATTTACCAGATTTTCAAGGGGGAGCAATTGGGTTTATCAGCTATGACTATGTTAGATATTTTGAAAAGCTATCTAATCAAGCAGTTGATGATTTAGAAACACCAGATCTGTACGTTTTAATCTTTGATGATGTTGCTGTTTTTGACCATCATACGTCAAAACTTTGGTTAATCACTCATTATTATCAGGAGCGGGAAAAACAGTCTGCAGAGCACCAATTGCAAAAGATGAAGAAGATGTGGACGTGTGAACGGAAAACGGTGAATCAGCATAATACGGTTACGCATAAACAATCACGTACTCCAATTACGTTTTCTAAAGGGTCGTTCATCAACGCGGTTGAAAAGATTAAACGTTATATTGCTCAAGGTGATGTATTCCAAGTGAATCTATCAGTTAGGCAGCATTTTCAATTGGAGAATCATCCATTTAAAATCTATGAAACGTTACGTAAAGTAAATCCTTCTCCCTATATGGCCTATTTGCACTTTCCTGAATTTCAAATTGTCAGTGGCTCGCCTGAATTATTAGTGAAAAAACAAGGTGATGTAGTAAGTACTCGCCCTATTGCTGGTACAAGGTCAAGAGGTAGGGATGAAGAAGAGGATATAAAGCTTGCGGATGAATTGATTGAGAATGAGAAAGAAAGAGCAGAGCACGTTATGCTTGTTGATTTAGAAAGAAATGACTTAGGAAGAGTTTGTGAATATGGGTCTGTCCATGTAGATGAATTTATGGTCATTGAAAAGTACTCACATGTCATGCATATTGTGTCGAATGTGAAAGGGCAATTAAAAAAAGAAGCAAATTATGCAGATATTATCAAAGCGACCTTTCCAGGTGGTACAATAACAGGAGCACCTAAAGTAAGGACGATGGAGATTATTGAAGAGCTAGAGCCAACAAGACGTGGTATTTATACTGGTTCAATCGGATGGATTGGCTTTGATGGAAACATGGAGCTCAATATCGTCATTCGTACATTATTTGCAAAAGATGGTTATGGGTATGTTCAAGCTGGGGCAGGAATTGTCATTGATTCTAATCCAGAGCATGAATATAAAGAGTCCTTAAAAAAAGCAAGGGCGATGGTTAAGTCCATTGAGTTGAGTAAAGAAGAGAAAATATTAGGTTGAGGTGAGTAGAGATGATTTTAATGATTGATAATTATGATTCTTTTACATTTAATTTGGTTCAATATTTAGGTGAGCTTGGGGAAGAGTTGCTTGTAAAACGAAATGATGAAATCACGATTTCCGAAATTGAAGCGCTAAATCCACAATTCCTTATGGTTTCCCCGGGACCATGTAGCCCGAATGAAGCTGGGATTAGTATGGAAGCAATCGAATACTTTGCGGGGAAAATTCCGATATTTGGCGTTTGTCTTGGTCATCAATCGATTGCACAAGTATTTGGTGGAGATGTTGTCCGTGCTGAACGATTAATGCATGGAAAAACATCAGAAATAAACCATAACGGAGAAACAATTTTTAAAGATATAAAGAACCCATTTACAGCAACACGCTATCATTCATTAATTGTGAAGAAAGAGACATTGCCAGATTGTTTAGAGGTAACTGCTTGGACGGATGAAAATGAAATTATGGCTATCCGTCATAAGACATTACCGATTGAAGGTGTTCAATTCCATCCGGAATCAATTATGACTTCATTTGGTAAAGATTTATTAATGAACTTTATCAATCAATATAAATTAATAGAAAAGAGTTAATAAACGTGTATATTTATTGTAACTCGCAATTTATAAAAGATTCTGAAGCCACGATTTCTCCCTTTGATCATGGCTTTCTTTATGGTTTAGGCGCCTTTGAAACCTTTAGAGTATACAAGGGCTTCCCTTTTCTTCTTCATGATCATTTAAAAAGACTTCAGAATGCCATAAACGAATTAGGGATTTCTTATAAAATTGACGCTGATGAAGTGGTTGAAATGATTCAGCACTTACTTCGGCTAAATCATTGTGAAGAAGAGGATGTGACTGTCCGTTATAATATTTCCGCGGGCAATGGTGAGGTGGGCAAGTTGTTGCAACCATATGACAGCCCGACAGTTCTTTGCTTTTTACGAAAGGCACCAATGATTCAAAGAGTCGAAAAGGATGCTGCGATTTTACAGCTACGTAGAAATACACCAGAAGGTAAGGAACGCTTAAAATCGCACCATTATTTAAATAACGTATTGGGTAAACGTGAATTAAGGGAAACCCCTGATGTAGAAGGGATCTTCCTAACAGAACAAGGATATGTGGCAGAAGGAATTGTTTCAAATGTTTTTTGGGTGAAAGATGATATCGTGTACACGCCCTCAGTGGAAACGGGCATTTTAAACGGGATTACGCGTCGCTTTATTATAAAAGGTTTAGAAAATCTCAATATTCCTCTTCGTGAAGGGTTTTATACACAAGGGGATTTATTGGATGCGACAGAAGTAATGATAACGAACTCCAGTCAGGAAGTGATTCCAGTAAAGAGGGTAAGAGATGCTACTTTTCTAGGTAATGAGGGAATCATTGTGCGACAGTTGAGGGATTTATTTGATTGTTATCGGACTAAATTACTAAGCATAGATGAGCTATAAAGGTAGGATGAAAATGGAGACAATAACGAAGCAGGAAACAATTGAATGTGGCAAATATCGTATTCACTATAATGAAAGAACGCAAATAATGGGGATTTTAAATGTGACACCAGATTCCTTCTCAGATGGTGGTAGCTATATCGATATTGACCGAGCTATATCCCACGCGAAAGAGATGGTTAAAAACGGTGCTGATATTATTGATATTGGCGGAGAATCAACAAGACCGGGCTATCAAAGGATTTCTGATCAGGAAGAGATTGAACGTGTCGTTCCAGTGATTGAAAGGCTTTCGAAAGAGATTGAGGTTCCAATCTCAATTGACACATACAAAGCTGAGGTTGCTAAGTATGCAGTTGAGGCTGGCGCAACGATTATCAATGATATATGGGGCGCGAAGGCACAGCCTGAAATAGCGAAAGTAGCAGCTGATTATAATGTACCGATCATTCTTATGCATAATCGTAAGGATCATGACTATGATCAAATCATTCCAGACATGATTGTTGATTTAATGGAGTCGGTTAAAATTGCTAAAGATGCAGGGGTGAAGGATGACAAAATCATTCTTGATCCAGGTATTGGATTTGCTAAAACAATGGAAGACAATTTAACGGTGATGAGGCATTTAGATGCTTTTGTGCAGTTAGGTTACCCTGTATTGTTAGCTACATCAAGGAAGTCCTTTATCGGCCATGTTTTAGATTTACCTCCGAATGAACGGATGGAAGGAACAGGTGCATCGATTTGTTTAGGAATTGAAAAAGGATGTCAACTCATTCGAATTCATGATGTGTTAGAGATGTCGAGAATGGCTAAAATGATGGATGCAATGCTGGGGAAAGGGGGCTAACATCATCGATAAGATTTATGTAAATGGAATGGAGTTTTACGGTTATCATGGTGTGTTTAAGGAAGAAAATAAACTCGGTCAGCGGTTTCGCGTGGATTTAGTGGTAGAGTTAAACCTGAAGCATGCGGGAGAAACGGATGATTTAGAGCATACTGTAAATTATGCAGAGCTATATAATTGCTGTAAGAAAATCGTAGAAGGTGAACCATATAAGCTTGTTGAGGCTGTTGCCGAACAAATTGCCAAGGAAATAATCACGAATTTTGAAATTGTGCAATACTGTACGGTAAAAATGATAAAACCCGATCCTCCAATACCGGGGCATTATAAAGAGGTAGCTGTCGAAATCAGGAGAGGTAGAATATGAAAAATGAGGCGTATGTGGCTCTTGGATCCAATATTGGTAACCGTGAAGAATATTTACTAAAGGCTATTCAAAAAATCCAATTTCATCCTTCAATAAATGTAGAAAATGTTTCCTCCATTTATGAAACGGAACCAGTTGGCTATACGGATCAAACAGAGTTTTTAAACATGGTTATTAAGGTAAGTACTGATTTATCAGCGTTTGATCTATTAGAAGTGCTTCAAGATATCGAAATTCATCTTGATCGAAAACGTGAAGTGAGATGGGGACCAAGAACTTTAGACCTTGACATTTTGCTATATAATCATGAGAATATTGTAACAGAACTACTTGTTGTTCCGCATCCAAGAATGCATGAGCGTGCTTTTGTTTTAATTCCATTATGTGAGATAAATAAGAGTATTAGTATTCCTACTATAGAAGAACCACTTTCTACTATCATAGATCAATTATCAGATAAAGAAGGAGTCCGAATATGGAAGCAGAAAAATGGGGTAGACGTATTCGCGCTTTTAGAAAGTTAAAAGGCTTTACCCAAGAGAGTTTTGCAAAGGATCTTGGTGTTTCTGTTTCGGTTTTAGGTGAAATAGAAAGAGGCAATCGTGAACCCAACAAACAATTTATTGAGGATATAGCAAAGGCGTTAAATGTTACAGTTGATGAATTAACCCCAAATTAAACAATCAAAGGATTGGAGTCCGAAATATGTTCAAAATTGGTGATATTGAACTGAAAAATAGAGTCGTGTTAGCTCCGATGGCTGGAGTATGTAATTCAGCTTTCCGTCTAACAGTTAAAGAATTTGGTGCAGGACTTGTTTGTGCCGAAATGGTAAGTGATAAGGCAATTTTATATAATAACGCAAAAACAATGGGTATGCTTTACATTGACGAGCGTGAAAAACCTTTGAGCCTTCAAATCTTTGGCGGTGAGAAAGAAACATTAGTAGAAGCTGCTAGATTTGTTGATAAAAATACAACAGCTGATATTATTGACATAAACATGGGCTGCCCTGTACCAAAGGTTACAAAATGTGATGCTGGTGCAAGATGGCTTCTAGACTCTAATAAAATATATGATATGGTTTCTGCGGTAGTAGATGCTGTAGAAAAGCCGGTAACCGTAAAAATGCGCATGGGCTGGGATGAAGATCATATTTATGCTGTTAGAAATGCACAAGCAGTAGAGCGCGCAGGTGGAAAAGCCGTTGCGCTACATGGTCGCACACGCGTACAAATGTATGAAGGAACTGCAGATTGGGATATCATTAAAGAAGTAAAGGAATCTGTCAATATTCCTGTAATAGGTAACGGAGATGTGAAAACACCTCAAGATGCTAAGCGTATGCTGGATGAAACGGGTGTAGATGGAGTCATGATTGGCCGTGCTGCATTAGGGAACCCATGGATGATTTATCAAACAGTTAACTATTTAGAAACTGGTGAATTAATGGAAGAACCAGATGTACGTGAAAAAATGGAAGTGTGTAAACTACATTTAGACCGCCTAATCGCTCTTAAAAATGAGAACATCGCTGTTAGAGAAATGAGAAAGCATGCTGCCTGGTACTTAAAAGGTATTAGAGGGAATGCGAAAGTTAGAAATGATATTAATCTAATGAACACGAGAGCTGAACTTGTTACACTATTAGATGAATTTGTTTTAGAAATTGAAGCAAAACAAGAAAGTGCTAGTCAAGTTGGATAACTATTGAGATAAATAGTTAGTTAGCATTTTGTTGTTTTACTGCCAGTACCCCCTGGCAGTTTTCTGCTTTTTATTTAAAGGATAGGAGTTGTTTTTTGTGAGTCAAGATGAAATGAATAATCATGAAGAATTAAACGATCAGTTAAAGGTTAGACGCGAGAAATTACATACGTTGCAAGAAAAGGGATTAGATCCTTTCGGAAAACGCTTCGAAAGAACGCATCAAACGGAAGATATTGTAGCTTCATACAATGATATTGAAAAAGAGGAACTAGACGAAAAGGAAGAATCAGTAACGATCGCTGGGCGTATTATGACAAAGCGCGGAAAAGGGAAAGCGGGCTTTGCGCATATCCAAGATCTATCTGGTCAAATTCAAATCTATGTTCGTAAAGATGCGATCGGTGACGATGCTTACGAAATCTTTAACACAGCAGACTTAGGTGATATTGTTGGTGTAACGGGTGTTGTGTTTAAAACCAAAGTAGGAGAATTATCTGTTAAAGTGAAGTCGTTTGAACTTTTAACGAAATCTCTAAGACCGTTACCAGATAAATTCCATGGTTTAAAAGATATTGAGCAACGCTATCGTCAAAGATATGTAGACTTAATAATGAGCCCGGAAAGCAAGAAAACGTTTATTACTCGTAGTAAGATAATTCAAGCGATGAGACGTTACCTTGATGACCAAGGATATTTAGAAGTCGAAACGCCAACAATGCATTCGATTCCAGGTGGTGCATCTGCTCGTCCGTTCATTACGCATCACAATGCATTGGATATGCAGTTATACATGCGTATAGCAATCGAGCTCCACTTAAAGCGTTTAATTGTCGGTGGATTAGAGAAAGTCTATGAAATTGGTCGTGTTTTCAGAAATGAGGGTGTTTCTACTCGTCATAACCCTGAGTTCACGATGATTGAACTTTATGAGGCTTACGCTGATTATCAAGATATTATGACATTAACTGAGAACCTAGTTGCGCATATTGCTAAAGAGGTACTAGGAACGACAACTGTCCAATATGGTGAATATGAAGTAAATCTTGAACCTAAATGGACAAGACTTCATATGGTAGATGCAATTAAGGAATATACAGGTGCTGACTTCTGGAATGAGATGTCTATCGAAGAGGCTCGCAATCTTGCGAAGGAACATAATGTTGAGATTAATGAGAATATGCAATATGGTCATATCGTAAATGAATTTTTCGAACAAAAGGTAGAGGAAAAGTTAATCCAACCAACCTTTATATATGGTCACCCTGTAGAGATTTCTCCACTAGCGAAGAAAAATGATGCAGACTCTCGTTTTACTGACCGTTTTGAGTTGTTTATCGTTGCTCGTGAACACGCAAACGCATTTACTGAGTTAAATGATCCAATTGATCAAAAAGAGAGATTTGAATCACAACTTAAAGAGCGAGAGCAAGGTAATGATGAAGCTCACATGATGGATGAGGACTTTATCGAAGCACTAGAATATGGTATGCCACCTACAGGTGGTTTAGGTATTGGTATAGATCGTTTAGTTATGCTATTAACTAACTCTCCGTCTATTCGTGATGTATTATTATTCCCGCAAATGAGACATCGCTAAAAAAGGCTCCTGCACTCGCAGGAGCTTTTTTTGTTATAGCGTATATAAATGTGGGTAAGCGAACCACATCCAGTTCCTAGCCCCTCGGGGGCATAAGTCACGCATGAATCGAAGAGAAAGTACGCCTTCGATTCATGCGTGGCTTATGCCTGTCTTAGGTTGATCAAGGCGCTTGCGTTTTTCATTGACCATTAACATGAATCATATGCTAAAATGCTACTCTGTTTGGGAATTTGAAAGAAACTAGATTTTTTTAATCTTTTTTATAAAAAAGACTTGTCAAAGAATAAGGTGGATGTTATATTTGAATACGTTGCTGAGAAACACGCAACAAACTTTAAAAATAATAAAAAACTTCTTGACTTACAGTTAGGGTGTTTGATATTATAATAAAGCTGTTCTGAAAAAAATGATCTTTGAAAACTAAACAAAACCAAGCGTGCCAACGTTAATTTCGATTAACAAAAACGTACTATAATAGTACAAAATTTATGAGCAAGTCAAACACTTTATTGGAGAGTTTGATCCTGGCTCAGGACGAACGCTGGCGGCGTGCCTAATACATGCAAGTCGAGCGAATTGATGGGAGCTTGCTCCCTGATATTAGCGGCGGACG
>NZ_JAIQUM010000028.1 GCF_020075705.1 Metabacillus rhizolycopersici
GATCGTTGGCTGCAATATTGTCGCCAAACCTATAATTCTGCTCTTTTAGATAAACAACGTAAATATAATAGGTCAAATGAATCTTATACTCGTTACGATATGCAAACACAACTTAAATTGGATAAAAGGAAATATTCGTTCCTAAAAGAAGTACCATCTCAGCCATTGCAGGAAGTCTTTCTACGTCTAACAAAGGCTTTTGATAACTTCTTTCGAAAGGATGCAAAATATCCTAAACTGAAAAAATACAAGGACTATAATAGTATGACTTTTCCTCAGTTTGGCTTCAATCATAAAGGAAACCGATATGCTATGTCTTTTTTTTGAAAATGGAAAATTATTCAATAAGAAATTAGGGGAAATCGATATTAAGCTGCATCGTCCATTAGAAGGAACCATGAAACAACTGATTATCAAGCGTCAAGGTGAAAAGTGGTATGCTATTTTTTGTGTCGAAAGACAGGCGGTTCCACGAACAATTGATAGCCATAATGCGATTGGGATAAATGTGGGACTAAATAAGTATGCCGTTCTTTCGAATGGAATGGAATATGAAAATCCAACATTTCTATGTGAAAAAGAAAAGCAATTAAAAAAAGCACAACGCAAACTATCTAAGAGGAAAAAAGGTTCAGCCAACTACATAAAACAAGTACATCGCGTTCGTCATCTTCATGAGAAAGTGGCAAACCAACGCCGGGATTTTCTCCATAAACTAAGTTATCGTTTATCAAAAGATTATTGCGTTATCGTTGTAGAAAAATTAAACATTCGTAACATGGTGAAAAACAGAAAGTTATCTAAATCAATCTCAGATGCTGGATGGGGAATGTTTCGAAATATGCTAGATTATAAGTGCCAGAAAAATGGTGGTATACTTATCAAGGTAGAACCACACTTTACCTCGCAAGATTGTTCCTCTTGCGGAGAACGTGTAAAAAAATCACTTTCGATTCGTACTCATATCTGTACAAAGTGCGGTACAGTATTAGATCGTGATTACAATGCAAGTTTAAATATTCTGTACAAAGGATTAGAACAACTACTTGTAATGAACTAAATCACTCAAACTGTAGGGCAAGGTTATGTCCGAACAGTATAATCTACGCCTGTGGAGACTGTGTAAGACATAGTGGGACCCCTATTATGCAACGGTCTAAGAAGCAGGAAGCCCCTTCTTCAATCTAATCGCAAGGTTGATAAGAAGGGGTTATTCACGAATGGGCTAAAATGAAGGTTAACTGGAATTAGTGATAATCTCTAAATTAAAGGATTATCTTACATGATATATAGTAGGAGGCAATTATGGAATTTACAAAATCAAATGAATTACACAAAGAAGCATTAGAGCATATTGTCGGGGGAGTAAATTCTCCTTCACGATCCTATAAAGCTGTTGGTGGAGGCTCACCAGTCGTGATGGAAAAGGCAAATGGAGCTTACTTTTGGGATGTTGACGGCAATAAATATATTGATTATTTAGCTGCGTACGGTCCAATCATTACAGGACATGCACATCCACATATTACGAAGGCAATTACAAAAGCCGCTGAAACAGGAGTTCTCTACGGTACTCCCACTCCACATGAAATAACGTTCGCAAAAATGCTGAAAGAAGCAATGCCAGCTCTAGACAAGGTTCGTTTCGTCAATTCTGGAACAGAAGCTGTCATGACGACAATTCGTGTAGCACGAGCTTATACAGGACGTGACAAAATCATTAAGTTTGCTGGCTGCTATCACGGGCATTCAGACCTTGTACTTGTCGCAGCTGGCTCTGGTCCGTCAACCTTAGGCACACCAGATTCTGCCGGTGTACCTAAAAGTATTGCCCAAGAGGTCATAACTGTACCTTTTAACGAAATCGAACCATTACAAGAAGCATTAGCAAAATGGGGAGATGAAGTAGCCGCGATTTTAGTGGAGCCAATCGTTGGTAACTTTGGTATCGTTGAACCACAACCCGGATTTTTAGAAAAGGTCAATGAATTAGTCCATGCTGCAGGCGCTCTGGTTATTTATGATGAGGTCATAACTGCTTTCCGCTTTATGTATGGTGGTGCCCAGGACCTATTAGGAGTATATCCTGATCTCACTGCATTGGGTAAAATTATTGGCGGCGGACTTCCAATTGGCGCTTACGGTGGCAAAAAAGAAATAATGGAACAGGTCGCACCACTAGGACCTGCCTATCAAGCAGGGACAATGGCAGGAAACCCAGCATCAATGCTATCCGGAATTGCATGCTTAGAGGTTCTTAAACAAGAAAATGTGTATGATAACCTTGATGAGATAGGGGCCATTCTTGAAAAGGGGATATTAGAACATGCTTCTACATATAATATCCAGATAACCATAAATCGTTTAAAAGGCGCGCTAACCATTTATTTTACTAATGAAAAAATTGTTAATTATGAACAAGCTGAAAACACAGATGGGGAGATGTTCGCCAAGTTCTTTAAACTAATGCTCCATCAAGGCATTAATCTAGCTCCGTCTAAATACGAAGCTTGGTTCTTAACAACTGCCCATACAAAAGAAGATATCGCAATCACATTAAAAGCGGTTGAATATGCCTTTAGTAAATTAAAATCATAAACTTAGAAAAGCGCAAGCGCCTTGTTCAGCCTAAGGCAGGCATAAGACGCACATGAATAGAAGGCGTTCTTTGCCTTCAATTCATGTGTGGCTAGACCTTAGAGGGGCTAGGCGCTTGCGCTGGACAGTTCTCGAAGCCAAAACTTATAAATTCTGATATCATAAAAAAAGACAAGTGTACAGTAGGTACCTTGTCTTCATTTTTCTTTATTTCTAAGGAAGCTAGTGTAAGAAAACGAAAACTTTCATTATAAGTACCCGAAGACACGGAAATTTCTTCTTAAAAAAGGGCAATTGTATCTTGTATATATCATTTAAAGCATGTATAGTACGATATTGGTCTGTCAGGTAGAAACCTATTAATAGTGTTTAATAACGAAATACTACTAGACAAAATGGAAAAATGCTTTCGAGAAGGGAATGTCAATAAACGATCATGAAATTTGGTGCTCGCATCCTTAAAACGGGGATTGCCATTACATTAGCCTTATTTTTAGCTACTGCATTTCAGTTGCCTACTGCCTTTGCTGCAATTTCAGCTATTTTTGCGATTCAGCCGACAATTTACCGTTCTTATTTATCCATTATCGAACAAATACAAGCAAATGTGATTGGTGCCGTGTTTGCTATTGGAGCAGGTTTAGCTTTTGGCTACCATCCAATTATCATCGGATTAACCGCGATTATTGTAATTGCAATTAACATAAAGCTGAAAGCGGTAAGTACCATTCCAGTAGCCCTTGTTACGGTCATTGCAATACTAGATAGTCCTGGTGAAAACTTTATTGATGTAGCACTTATTCGTTTCTTTACAATTTTACTTGGTGTTTTGGCTGCTTTTATCGTAAATCTAGTGTTTCTCCCACCAAAATATGAAACAAAGCTATACATGCGAATAACGGAAAATACGGAGGAAATCACTAAGTGGATTCGAATTAATCTTCGTCAGACATCCGAACATACTATTTTAAAAGCAGAAATAGATAAACTAAAAGAGAGTATGATTAAGCTTGATCAGCTCTACTTAAATTATAAAGAGGAACGAAATTATTTTAAGCGTGAATCATTCGCTAAATCTAGAAAGCTCGTTCTCTTTAGGCAAATGATTGTGACAACGAATCATGCACTTGATACACTAAAAAAGCTTCACAGATTAGAAAATGAACTCAATCAAATGCCGGAGAACTTTCATAAGCTGTTAATTAATGAACTAGACTACTTACTTTATACTCATGAAGAGTCGTTATTAAAATTTATCGGAAAAATAAAAACACATCCAACAAACGAGCATATTCATGATGAAAAGTTTGATAAACAAAAACTTACTGAAGCACTTATGGCATACCATAATGAGCATCATTCATCATGCTTTTATCCATTGCTACCGATTATAGCAACAATCATTGATTATAATGAACAGCTAGAGCATTTAAATCTGTTAATTAACAGCTTCCATAGCTTCCATAAAGAAGACAATGAAATAAAACTTTCTGAAGACGAATAAGTCTATGCATGTTACTAAAGAACAAAAGCGCAAGCGCCTTGATCAGCCTCAGGCATAGCATAAGACGCTTTTGAATAGAAGGTGTTTTTTTACCTTCAATTCAAAAGTGGCTTAGACCCAAGAGGGGCTAGGCGCTGGAGCTGGATGCTGCGCACTTATCCACATAGTACAAGAATTTCATAGTTTTCTTATAACACAAGAAAAAAGCCACATTTTCGCAAATATCGGAAAATGTGGCTTTTTTTAGTCTAACTGTTGAATTTGAAACAATTTATGATAATGCCCCTTTTTCTCCATTAGTTCTTGGTGTGTTCCTTGTTCAACAACATTCCCATCCTCAATCAGCACGATTTTGTTAGCATGTGTAATGGTTGAAAGTCGATGTGCAACAATGAAGGTTGTACGATCCTTTGCCAGATTTTCAAGAGCTTCTTGTATGAAATGCTCGCTCTCTAAATCCAGTGCAGAAGTTGCCTCATCTAAAATAAGAATAGGTGGATTTTTCAAGAAGACCCTCGCAATTGAAACTCTTTGCTTCTGTCCCCCGGAAAGCTTTACTCCACGCTCTCCAACCTTTGTATCATAACCATTTGGTAATTTTGAAATAAAATCATGAGCGTTTGCAGCCTTTGCAGCTTGAATTACTTCTTCCTCAGTTGCATCAGGCTTACCAATTAAGATGTTTTCTCGAACTGTATTACTGAATAAAAATGTATCCTGAAGCACCATCCCAATTTGTTCACGTAAACTTTGTGCCTGGTAATCACGTATATCGATATGATCAAGTAGTATTCTACCATCTGTCACATCGTAAAATCGTGGTAGTAAGCTGACAAGTGTTGATTTCCCACCACCACTCATTCCTACGAGTGCCACTGTTTCTCCTTTTTTCACTTGAAGAGAAAGACCTTCAATAATCAGAGCTTCATTTTCTTGATAACGAAATGAGATGTTTTGAAATTCAACTTCTCCTCTTACGTCATTTGCAACTTTTGCATTTGGTTTATCTACAACCTCATATGGAACATCAATAAATTCAAATACACGATCCATCGAAGCAAATGCTTGAGTAAGTGTTGTCGACGAATTAATTAATCTTCGAAGTGGATTATAAAGTTGCTCGATATAAGCAATAAACGCAACCATTGTTCCGATTGTAAGCTGTCCTTGAATGACTTGATAGCCTGCATAGCTTATGACAATAAGTGGTGATATATCTGTCAAAGTGTTAACGATAGCGAATGTACGTGCATTCCAACTCGTATGATCTAACGCCTTATCAAGGAAATTTGAATTCTCCTTCGCAAACTGTTCCTGCTCAAATTCTTCTGTAGCAAAACTTCGAATAACAGGCATACCTTGAACACGTTCATGTAAATGACCTTGAACCTCTGCAAGCGCTTGTGAACGGACCCTAGTTAAATCTCGAAGCTTTCCATAAAAATACTTTACTGATAATCCATAGAAAGGAAAAAGAATAATTGACACAAGTGCTAGCTTAACATCCATCGTCATCATTATACATATTGCGATGATGATCGTAATAACATCAAGCCATACATTCATCAAGCCAGTTATTACAAAATTCTTCGTTTGCTCCACATCATTAATCACACGTGAGATAATTTCACCAGCACGTGTATTCGCATAATAACGTAAGCTTAATTTTTGCAAATGAGTAAACAACTGATCCCGAATATCATATAAAATTTTACTGCCTACCCATTGCGCAAAATATTGACGATAATATTCAACCGGCGGACGTACAACCAAAAATAAGGCAAACATAATCCCCATAATAATGAGTAAGCTTCGTGTCTTCTCATCGGCTGTACCTGTCCCTCCAATGATGTCATCAACTACATGCCTAATAAGTAATGGCAAAAGAAGTGGGATCGAAAATTTTATAACTCCAATGATAATTGTCCCTGCAATTTGAACCCGATAAGGCTTAACGAATGCCATATACCGCTTTACAGCTCCCAAGAAAATCCCTCGTTTCTAAAATATACCTATGCACCTTGGTTAGCCAAAAGCAAGACCATTCATGAAAAATAAGTGTTCTTTCTCTTCAACATGAGTGGTTAGACTCTAATGTCAGTTACCTGCGACATCATGTCTTCGCAACTACACTAGTACGTCAAGTGCTTCGCTGCTGGACTTAGGTGCGAAAAATGTATTACCTTACAATTTTTAAACATGATAGTAAAACAAAAGCGCAAACGCCTTGATCAGCCTCAGGCATAGCATAAGACGCTTTTGAATAGAAGGCATACATTTACCTTCAATTCAAAAGTGCCTGTAGACCCAAGAGGGGCCGGGCGCTTATCCACAGTAAAAGAATTTCATTGTTTCCTATAACACGAAAAAAAGGCTGACTCTTAATTCGTCCCCAACTATTTTGATAGTTGTAGCACCATCTGAGCCACCCGGAATTCCCTATTCTTATGTTACATATGTTAAATATTGTTCATACCATTGATCAATAAATTCAGGTGCAAATGGCCCCTTTTTTTGACGGATCCATCGGAGTAATGTTTCAAGATTCTTTTTTAAAATAAGATCTATCACTTCTGGATAATTCATTAGCTTACTATGCAGCTCGTACTCGTCTTCATCCAATATCGTATAAGTCATATCTGGATATACCTTCACATCAAGATCATAGTCGATATATTTCAGAGCCTCATCATCCCAAACGAATGGTGAACTAATATTACAGTAATAATAAACACCATCTTCTCTGAGCATACCAATAATATTAAACCAATGTCTTGCATGGAAATAGCATATAGCAGGCTCTCTTGTTACCCACGTTCTACCGTCAGATTCTGTTACAATTGTACGATCATTGCCAATAATAATACAATGCTGAGAACCCTTTAAAACGGTCGATTCCGCCCAAACTCTGTGGATAAAGCCATTATGCTTATAACTATGAATTTGGATTTTGTCTCCTTCCTTGGGAATGCCCATTATTCTCCCCTTCTTTCAAATGGTCGCTTCGCGTAGTCACTTCTCTAACAAATATCGTCTCAAAAATTAATTATTCTCTCATTATACCTTTTGTGAATAAAAAAGGAAAATAAAAGAGTCATTCCTGAATGAAATGACTCTTTGATCAAATTACGAGACAGTTTCAAAACGTTGATTTTCGTAAGAGCGAATGACCTCTTCTGTTTGTTGCTCAAATACTTGTTGAATACGATTCAATTCTAGCTTCATTTGTTCGATCTCCTCTTGGATTTCTCCAATCTCCGCTTCATCCTGTAATTCACCTAGCTGCTTTTTTACCTCCTGACATCTTTCAATTTCCGTCTGCAAATATACTAGTTTATCCATTGTTTTTAACTGCTCACCTACTAGTTGATCAAAATTCATAGCTTCCTCCCCTTTCTATTAAAACGAATCCATTAAAGTGATACTTCCCCATTCTTGGAATTCTCTTTCCCCTTAATGAGTTAGTAAGACTTACCTTAGCTCTTAAAGGCAGTTATCCCCAATCTTAGCTTCGTTTATTCTTTAAAGCCCAGAGGTTTTAGGGGATTACTATCCGTTATTGCGGAATAAAAATGTGATATTGATTAATTCTCCATATCCTAGTTCTAACCTTTGACTACTTATGTAGATGCAACAGAAGTTTTGTCGTTTACATGTTATTTTTTTAGAAAAGCGCAAGGCGCCCGTCTAGCGCTGGACAATTCTCGAAGCCAAAACTTATAAATTCTGATCTGCCGAAATAAAAAGACACCTCTCTACGATGTAAGAGAGGTGCCCTTTTATTCAATTAAGAATTTTGGTTCTTTTTAGCTTCTGCCTTTTGGTTTTGTTGTCTTACTGCTTGTGCACTAGTTTCACTACCAAATTCAGCACCAAATTCAGTACCAAATTGGCCTGCACCAGCTTGAGCTGATTGAGCGTTTTGTTGTCTTACTTCTTGAATGTTTGTACCTGCTGATGTTTTACCAGCTTGTTTGTTGAATTGTTTCATTCGATATCACCTCCACAAAATATAGAATGTCCTGAAGGTAATTTAATATCCAACAATCAAAAAAAAATTTTAAAAATTAAACGAGTAAGGAACGACCACCGTCTACTATTAACGTTTGCCCTCGTACCATGGATGCTTTCTCTGTCAATAGGAATTCAATTGCATTTACCATATCATCAATCTCCACCATTCTACCAGCAGGAGTATTCTTTCTTGCATCCTCTAACATTTCATCCCGATTAGGAAAATGCTTAAGCGCATCCGTATCAACAGCTCCACCTGAAACTGCATTGACGATAATATTTTTCGGTGACAATTCCACAGCTAAATATCTTGTAAGTGCCTCAAGCGCAGCCTTTGAAACACCAACAGACGTGTAATTTTCAAGATATCGAATAGAGCCAAGTGAGCTTGTACTAACGATAAATCCCCCACCATTTCTCTCCATAAGCTTTGCAGCTTCCTGTGCACAAAAAAGAAGTGCTTTACTGTTAATATTCATTGTCCAATCCCAATGATTTTCCTCAAGTTCCATCGCAGGTTTTTGCACACCAGATGCTGCATTATTCACAAAAACATCCAGTCTACCGAAATGTTCGTCAATTTGAGCAAAAAGCTCTTTAATTTTCTCCGGTTTTCCTACGTTTGCTTTTACAACAATTACTTTAACTCCAAGCTTTTCAACTTGTTCAGCTACTTCTAATGCTGCGGATTTACTACGTGCATAATTGATCACGATATCGTAGCCTTTCTCCGCTAATCGAATAGCCACCGCTTTCCCAATTCCACGACTACTTCCTGTAATGAGTGCAACTTTATTTTCCTGGCTCATTTTGTCAGCTCCTTTTATGTAAACAATCGAATAGATGAATTTATTGTATCAGATAATATAGTGAAACTTCTAGATGAGGGGAGTGGGGTTCTCTCCTCAGCTAGTTAGTTGAACTTAATCGGACCTTTACGGGCAGTTTTAACCTTTGCTTATCCTTATTTTCACGCAATCTGTTTACTGCCCGTTAAGGTGGGGCATAGTGAAACTTCTAGCTAAGGAGAGCGGGGTTCTCTCCTTAGCTAGTTAGTTGAACTTAATCGGACCTTTACGAGCAGTTTTAACCTTTTGCTTGTTCTTATTGCACGCACTCTGTTTACTGCCCGTTAAGGTGGGGCATAGTGAAACTTCTAGCTATGGTGAGCAGGGTTCTCTCCCAAATAGTAATTTTTAAATTAATCAAGCTTTTTCTAGATAGGAGGATTTCTATGTATTCAGGTCGTGATATGACTGAATTATCAATGATGTCAAAGGGAGCGTGGAAAGATTCTGAGTTAGCCTTTTTCCATCACTCGCTTCAGCAAGTTGTCCCTTATTTAAATGTAGAAGGACAAGCGATTCATCGAGAAATCGTTCAAGAGATTGAATCCCGTGGCGGTCTTAAGCGGGATGAAACCTAAGTTTATTCTAAGCAAGAGAATTCATCTTTATTGAACTACTGTCTAGGGTCAGACATTGAAGTCTGACTCTTTAAATATTTGATATATTTTCTGGTGGGATACCGGAAAAGCATATTTACTTAATTCAGTTTCCGTAACAGGTACTAAGTCTCCATTTGGTGTATTTTTTACCTTACCAAAATATATGGAGATGTTCCAGATTAAATGGGAAAAAATATGTTCAACAGTTCCAGCTAATTCAGACAGCTCAACTTTTACATCGTATTCATCTTGTAAGTAATCTACTAGCTGTTCACGGTATGTTTTCCCTGTTGTAACATCTAATTCAACATTTGGATACTCCCATAGCTTTGCAAGCAAGCCTGAAGAAGGCCGTTTATGAATATAAAGATTGCTATTTTGATCATACAAAACAGCTGCTGCCATTTGCAGAGGTTTTGGTTTCTTCTTTTTACTTTTAATTGGCAATTCAGTTTGAACACCTTCCTCAAAAGCGGAACAGTGTTCTCTTACCGGGCATAATAGGCAAGATGGTGAGGTTGGAGTACAAATTAATGCTCCAAGCTCCATTAGTGCTTGGTTAAATGAAGATGGATCTTCTTTCGAAATGAGCTCATAGGTTGCAGCTTCAAAAGTTTTACGAGCTTTCGGCTTGGCGATATCCTCCCAAATCGATAGTATTCTCGATAGAACCCTCATGACGTTACCATCAACTGCAGGTTCAGGAATATTGTAAGCAATACTTAAAATTGCCCCTTTCGTATATGGTCCAACCCCTTTTAACTTTGATATTTCATTGGGAGTATTAGGAACAACACCACCATAGCTTTCCTTTACCTCTTTTACAGCAGATTGAAGATTACGGACTCGAGAATAGTAACCAAGTCCTTCCCACGCTTTTAGTACTTCTTCCTCATTTGCATCTGCTAATGATTCTATCGTAGGAAACTTAGTTATAAATGAAGTAAAATAGGGTATAACTGTATCGACTCGAGTTTGCTGGAGCATGATTTCTGAAACCCATACTTTGTAAGGATCTTGATCCCTGCGCCATGGCAAATCTCTTTTTTCAGTTAAATACCAATTAATTAAATCATGTTGAAATGACTCAATTGGAAAGTTTTCGAGCTTGTTTTGTAAATCCTTATCCATGTTCGAATCCTCCAGATGTTAGTAAAAATATATAAAACGAATAATACAAGACCTCCACCAGTGATTTTTTTCTTATCCCCACTAATGGACAGCGCGAATTTCCTTAGCTATTACAGGTAGTTTTCCTCCATCTTCACTTCTTCGATTCCCCCAAAGTTTTAGAGGTGTGAGAATTACTGCCAGTTAATACGGGATAAATTTGAACACATTGGACAATATTATCTCATATAAATTCTATTGAACAGAAAAACGCTAAAAAGATTTAACTCCCTTCGAGTAAAAACAAGGAGGATTAAATATTGGATACTGGAACACATGTCGTGATGGGAATTGCTTTAGGTGGAATAGCTACACTTGATCCAGTTGTAGGTGTGGATCATTCAACTGCATATGCTGTTATGCTAGGAACAATTATTGGCTCTCAAGCACCCGATCTTGATACAATTTTAAAACTTCGGAATAATGCTAAATATATACGAAATCACCGCGGAATTACTCATTCTATACCTGCAGTGTTTATTTGGTCATTTTTAATTACTGGTCTGATTATGTTATTTGTTCCTGAAAGCAATTTGCTTCATTTATGGCTTTGGACTTTTTTTGCTATCGCTCTTCATGTATTTGTTGATATTTTTAATGCTTACGGAACTCAGGCTTTAAGGCCCTTCACAAAAAAATGGATTGCCTTAGGAATCATTAATACGTTTGACCCGTTTATCTTTATCGCTCATCTTATTGGAATTGCAATTTGGGTTTTAGGCGCCCACCCTGGCTATACGTTCTTAACTGTATACATCATCTTAATGGCCTACTACATTATTAGATTTTCTATGCAAAGAAGGATCATTCACCGTTTGCATAAATTATTACCCGATATTGAACAAGTTATTATCTCACCTACAATGAGGTTCCGCCATTGGCATATTGCGATTATGACCAACACACGTTTCCATGTAGCAAGGTCTATTAATGGAGAAATTATTCTCCAAGATGAATTTGAGCGCATACCTGTTCCACAAACAAATGTGATCAGAGCAGCAGAGGAAGATGATAACATTTCTGCATTTTTATCCTTTTCACCTGTCTATCGCTGGGAGGTCGATGAGTTTACAGACCATTATGAGGTTCGATTTATTGACTTACGATATCGAAGCAAAGGGTACTATCCTTTCGTTGCTATTGTCCAGCTTGACTATGATTTAAATATTGTTAGTTCCTATACAGGTTGGATTTTCAGCGAAGAAAAACTTCGCAAAAAGCTCGAGTTAATACCGGATTAAATATCATTCAAAAGACTGACTAATAGGATTAGTCAGTCTTTTAAGTACCATTTTGACTTAGTTTTCGTGTCTTTCTCAAGACCAGTTATTATGCTATCAACAGTCCTTTGGAATCACTTTATTATGATTATCCAATTTGGCTAAGGATTTCCTCTTATACATTAATGCAATAGGTAATCATCGCTATTTAATAAATGACTATATTTTGGATTTGTTGCAATAAATTCGTGCAATGTTTCTCCATAATTGGTAATTAATTGTCTAACGACCTGCTCAGTCACCTTTTTACCTTGATATTGTCCCCCTGCTTTCGCTTGAGTAGATTCAAAATCTTCCCAAAATAATTCTACCCATGTTCTTGCTTGTGCATATGAAAGACTTGTGTTTTTGCTTAATAATTCATTCGTTAATCGTTCAAAGTATATTTCCAATTTTCTCACCTCTAGGAAGAATTCTCTACTAATACATTTGCGTTAAATACCTATACTATTAATACGCTTCTTTTATAGAAGCTAATGATGACTTGGAGGGATTGTGTTGCGCAATAAAGCCAAGGGATTTCCCAATCTGAATAATAACAAGTTTGAAGGCGAACCAAGAGCAAAAGCAGAATATGCTTCAAAAAGGGCAAATGGTACCATTAACACTCATCCACAAGAACGGATGAGAGCTTCTGGTAATCGCGAAAATCCTTACTCTTAATACGCACTTAACCAAACTTGCGGAGGTGCTTTCGAATGGGTACAAATGAGAAGAAAAAATTCTATGATAATTTGTATTCTAATGCATTTAGTCAGCCATGGGCTAATCCCAAGCATGCGTTCGCTCAAGTAAATGGTCAAACACAACAAACTCAAAATCTCATCATCCTTGAGGCACAAACTAGGAAGCGCTCTTAATTCTACTAGGGCTGACAGCTATTTACAGCTTGTCAGTCCTTTATTAACATTGAAATGGGCAGTGCCTCTTCATTATTAGGTGTCGTTAGACGATATCCCCAAGCAAAGATTCCATTCATATAATTAATTTTAAACGACTCCCCTGGTGCGCCTTCAATTTCATATACTTCTTCAGGTTTAAAATGATCCGGATTCAATAAATAGGATCTTGCCATCGATATTTTTCGCTCTAATACTGCATATTCATTTATAATACCCAATTGCTCAGCTTTTCGAGCCTTTTCCTTCAGGGTAGCAATTTCATTTTTCAATTCAAACTCAGACATTTCACTATACCGCTTATCATTCATTTCCCTATCCCCTTGTCGTAAAGTTATTCATCCTCGTCTAAATATTGTTCAATTAATTCAATTGCAAATCCTTTTCGATATAAAAATTGTTTCATCTTCATTTTATATTGATAAGGTTCTTCATTTTGATACCGTCTTTTTACCTTGTCAGCATGCTTCCTGAGTGCTGCCCATTCTTCTGATTCATCTTGTTCAAATTTAACTTCTTCTAATGCAATTGAAATGATATCATAACTAAAACCTTTCCTCATTAAATGTTGCTCCAATTTTTGTTTTAGCAGCACGGTTGAGAGCTTATTATTTTTTTTCAGTACCTTTTCAACATGATTGATTGCCTGTTCAATTTGTGAGGAATGATCGTATTGAAGAAGGGCTTGTTCAATAAATGCCGGTTCAATTCCCTTTCCAACAAGCTCCATTTGAATCACACTTGGTCCCTTCCCATTTGTTTGCCACTGTGTTCGAACATAGGCGTTAGCAAATTCTAAATTATCCACATATCGATATTGCTTAAGCTTATGTATAACTTCCTGAATAACCGGATCATTACACTCCTTTTTTCGTAAATGTTCTTCAACTTCCTTGATAGAACGCATACGATAACTCAGAAATTCTAAAGCTCTATTATATGCCTTTTTAACTTCATCACCATATTGAATTTCAATAATTTCAAATTCATCAAGCTCTTTTCCTTTTTGCAGATTAAAGCGAATAAAAACATCCTGATCTACACTAAAGGCGAATCTCTCACCCTTGCCATCATCTAAAAATATATTAAGGCGATCATCGCTGTGCTTTTGTGCAGTAATTTTCGTAATAATAGCCATTTTCTCACCTACTTTCTAAGTAAAAATTTACAAAGAACAAAAGCGTAAGCGCCTTGATCAGCCCCGACAAGCATAAGACGCTTTTGAATAGAAGGCGTACTTTGCCTTCAATTCAAAAGTGGCTTATGACCTCGAGGGGCTAGGCGCTGGAGCTGGACAGTTCTCGAAGCCAAAACTTATAAATTCTGATATTAGAACAAAAGCGCAAGCGCCTTGTTCAGCCTCAGGCTTACCCAAGAGGGGCCGGACGCTTACGCTGGATATCGTGCGCTTATCCACAGTACTAAAATTTTATAATTTCCTAAACGTCCAAAAAGAGGAAATTCCCATTAAACACAGTATATTTGAAGTAGTATTCATTTTCATTTTAAAGGAAGTGATCGTCTATGAAAGTTGCCATAGCTGGTGGGTCAGGATTTATTGGAAAACATTTAACTCGTTATTTTTTAAATAAAGGACATGATGTATTTATTTTAACACGAAGTGAAAAAACATCTTCAGAAAAAAGACTCCATTATGTAAAATGGCTTTCTGATTCCGCTACTCCACTCGCTTCGTTAGAAGGAATCGATGCTGTCATTAATTTGGCTGGAAAATCAATAAATAGTCTTTGGACTGAAAAAACAAAGATGGATATCTTCTCAAGTAGAATTAGTTCCACGAAAGCGATTTATTCTATAATCGATGGTTTGCAGAAAAAACCCTCCGTATTCATTAATGCAAGTGCAGTAGGTTTTTATGGTACTTCAATTGATCAAACATTTACCGAAGATTCAATCGAAGCAGGGAAGGATTTCCTCGCTAAAACAGTAGATGCATGGGAGAAAGAAGCAGCTAAAATTGGTGAGTTACACGTTCGAACGGTAATCATTAGGATTGGGATTGTGTTTGGTCATGAAGGTGCTCTTCCTTCACTCGCTCTACCTTACAAATTATTTGCAGGCGGAAAGCTCGGAACTGGTCAACAATGGGTATCATGGATTCATGTAAAAGATCTCATTGCACTAATTGACCATACCATTCATACATCCGAAATTTCAGGACCGATTAACGCCACCGCACCTTCCCCAGTGAAGATGAATCAATTAGGAAAAACAATTGGAAAAATAATTCACCGCCCACATTGGTTACCCGCACCATCTTTTGCATTAAAAACATTATTAGGTGAAATGAGTATAATGGTTTTAGAAGGGCAAAAAGTCATACCTATGAAAGCCCTACAACATCATTTTCATTTCGTATATCCAACATTAGATGAAGCATTGTCTGACATTTTAAAAAAACAAATGAAAAGTAGCTAGTTTGCGTTATATCCCCCATTTAAAAGGGACGATTTCTGCTTAGAAATTAAGAAAAGCGCCTTGTTCAGACTCGGGCAAATAAGACGCTCAGGAATAGAAGGTGTTTTTTACCTTCAATTCCTGAGTGGCTTAGACCCAAGAGGGACCGGACGCTTGCGCTGAACACGAAAACTAAGTCAAAACTTTATACTTTCTTTAAAAAAACTAATTTTGATTGGAGTAAGCCATGAGTTTAGTACTTTTTAAACAAGCAACCGTTTACCCCATTACTTCAACTGTTAGGTACGAAACAGACGTACTCGTTGAAAATGGGAAAATCGCTGCAATTGGAAAAAACTTAGAAGTTTCTGAAAACACGACCATTATTCCTTGTAAAGACCAGCTATTATTTCCGGGTTTTATTGATGTTCATACACATTTAGGTTTATATGACGAAGGTACTGGCTGGGCTGGAAACGACGCGAATGAAACGATCGAACCATTAACTTCACATATTCGAGCGATAGATGGCGTAAACCTACTTGATCCAGCTTTTAAAGATGCCGTCAAATATGGAATAACGACTGTCCATGTTATGCCGGGAAGTGCAAATGTTATTGGTGGGACAACATCTGTAATTAAAACGTATGGAACAAACGTATTAAATGCGATTGTTCAGGAAACAGCCGGATTAAAGATTGCTTTAGGAGAAAATCCAAAACGGATGCACAGCCATGGAAATAAAGAATCCATTACAAGAATGGGGATTATGGGGATGCTTCGTGAAGCCTTCTATAAAGCAAAATACAGTGACGATCTAGATGATTTTCGCTTGATCTCCATCAAAATGGCACTCCGTCGTGAAATACCAGTTCGAATTCATGCCCACCGCGCAGATGATATTATGAGCGCAATTCGTTTCGCCGAAGAGTTCGACCTTGATTATCGAATTGAACATTGTACAGAAGGTCACTTAATTGCAGAGGAATTTGTAGGCAAGCAAGCTAGAGTATGTGTTGGACCAACTTTAACTAGAAGGTCAAAGATTGAGCTGAAAAATAAAAGTTGGTCTACCTATCAAGCCTTATCTGAAAAGGGTGTTGAGGTCTCTATTACAACAGATCACCCCTACACACCAATTCAGTATTTAAATGTATGTGCATCGATTGCAGTTAGAGAAGGATTTGATGAACAAAAAGCGATTGAAGGAATAACGATAGCTGCGGCGCGAAATTTAAGAGTCGATGATCGCATTGGTAGCATTGAGGTTGGAAAAGATGCTGATTTAGTCATTTGGAATTTCCACCCCTTTCATTATCTCGCAAAACCTCATTTGACAATGATAGACGGGAAAATAGTGCATAAAATTTGAGATATACATTCCAATTAAATATATTAATATAATTTAAATCAACTATTAATCAATCCTCGGTTAAAAGGACAGTTAGATTCAAAAATCATTTACTATCATTGATTAAAGCGTTAAAATGGCAGATTGGTTTCTAACACACTAAAAGAAAGCGCGTTCAAATTAGGCGATTCTTAATCATGTCAACTGCTATATTATGATAAGTATTTTTTTATTATTCGACAAAAAAAGTAGTATCTTTTTTATAAAAATTGACGTATTATACTTCATGGAGCAAGTTAATTATACAATTTAATCTAGTAATGGGAAGGCAAATGGTGCGCCACCAGCTTTACTGGTTCTAGTGGGTTCGATTCCCACCCCGAAATTTTTTTACGTTAAGCTATAATAAAAAATTTCGAGGGTGGAGATTGGCCATATCACATGGAGTCTGCCCTCTAATTGGAGGGATCCAGATGCTAAAAAAACGTGATATTTATGACAGTCATGCACTTTATGAACACATGATTCACCCTGATGTTTTCCCATTTGTACGTCATAAAGCTAAGTCGTTGGAAGAATACCTATTTATAACGAAACAAACAATTGAGGCTGAAGAACGGGGTGAAGTGATATCACGAACCATTTTAGACGAATGGGGCTCTCCGATTGGCACAATCAGTTTGTTTGATTTACAAGAAAATGCAGGCTTTTTAGGGACTTGGATCGGCAAACCCTATCATGGAAAAGGCTATAACCAGCGTGCAAAAAATGCGTTTTTTAATGAATTATTTTATGAATTAAATATTGAAACAGTCTTCTTGAGAATACGTAAACAAAACATTCGTTCAACAAAAGCAGCTGAAAAACTACCTTATGTTGTTAACGCTAATGAAACAAGAGCAGGCTTACTAAGACAAATGAACAACGGTGAAGATCTATTTAACCTCTTTGAAATTACAAAAGATCTTTATACTTTCAACACATATCACAATTCTTCTGAGGCTGATGATAACCAGCTTAAGGAAGCTTAAATTTGTTCGAGCAGGTAGGATTCTTTGATCCCACCTGCTTTTTATTTTCCAGAGCTACTTTTCCCACCACATTCAGCATTAATTCCTCCCTCTGTGTATGAATCCAAATAGCTTTGTTAACACTACTACTGAATACTATTTATTGGAAGGATGATTACAGTGGGAGCAGATAAAAGAAAGCGGGATAAGACGAAGAGGACTCTTTCTACTATGCAAGAAGTCAACTATTCTAGAGAATTCAGACATGCTGACCGTGCTGGTGGATACATAAGTAAATCAAGACACTAACTTCCAACATGAATTCAGAACAAAAGCGCAAGCGCCTTGATCAGCCTAGGGCAAGCATAAGATGATTAGGAATAGAAGGTGTTCTTTACCTTCAATTCCTGATTGGCTGTAGACCCAAGAGGGGCTAGGCGTTGGAGCTGGATGCAGTGCGCTTATCCACATTACAAGAATTTTACAGCTTTCTATAAGACGAAAAATGGTCATCCTAATCTTGAACAACAAGTTCAAGATTAAAGGAGGGCTTTTTTCATGGGTCGTGCACATAAAAATAAAGCATCACTTCCCCAAGTACCTAAAAACCTAAAAAGAGACGGTGTTGACGAGGAATTCTCACGCGAGATTGCGGATCAAGCAGATTTGGAAGCACAAGCGCGAGCAAACGCTGCAAATCAGCGTCAACAAACGAACAGAAAACAGAAAAAATAAAGTGAGAAATTGCCTCTATATGCAATAAAGATTCAATTTTTAACATTTGTGGATAAGTATCCAATAAACCACTATCCAGATTTGAATACTGTGAATATTGTTAATAAAATGTGGATATCTTCTGAAATACACATAAATATGAATAACATGTGGGCAAGCAACATACATTAGTATTACAACAGTGAATTGACACCATGATTAAGAAAGCACGCCGCTCATATAGAGTGGCGTGTTTTAAGGTCCTCATCTCAATGGATTAAAAACCAATTCAAACTGATTACTTCCATAAAAGGAATTTTAAAAAAGAGTCTGACACATAGATGTCAGACTCTCCTCGTTTACGCTTCAACTAATTCACCTTTATATAATTGATTCTTAATTAATGTTATGTTTAGTTCCTTTGCTAATTTCTTTAATTCTCTTTCTTCTCGCTCCGTTACAATTGATACAACTGTTCCTGAAGCACCTTGTCTTCCTGTTCTTCCTGAACGATGAACATATTGTGAAATATTTGCAGGAAGATCAAAATGGATAACATGTGTAAGTCCTACGATGTCCAATCCGCGAGCAGCTACATCTGTAGCAAGTAATAGACCTTGGCTATCATTTCTCAAGCTTTTTAGCGCAGCCTCACGCTCTTCCTTTCTTGTATCGCTGTGTAAAAGATGTAAATCCACACCTTTAAACTCCAACTTTTCTGCCAGGACATTGAGATTGCCAATATCTTTAACAAATCCTAAGGCCTTCATTCGGACTGTTTTTGCCATTCTTTCAAGTAGCGTTACCTTTTCTCTTTGTTCACAAACAAGATAGACATGTTTAACGTCACCTACAGGTATTTCATCTAAGCCTACTTTCAGAACCTCTGGATCCTTTTTCATGAGATCTCGCGCTTTTGATTCTGTGCTAACATTTAGGGTTGCTGAAAACAGTACAACCTGGCGTTCATTTAATGTTGTTTTAATAATATCTTGGATTGTATTTTTATGTTCAGGAGTAAGTAATTGATCTCCTTCATCTAATACAATTGATTTTACTGCATGCATTTTTAATTTCTTCAATTTGATTAATTCCTGAATTCTACCTGGAGTTCCGACAATTACTTGTGGACTCTTTTTTAACTTTTCAACTTGGCGTTTAATATTTGCGCCACCAATAAAAGAAGCACTTGTTATACCACTACCCTCAGACCATTTCTTTATTTCCTCAAAAATTTGCATTACAAGCTCTCTTGATGGTGCTAAAATAACGACTTGGGCATTTTTCTTATTTGGATCAAGATTATTTAGTAATGGTAGCACGTATGCGAGTGTTTTACCTGTTCCAGTCGGAGACTCAGCGATAACATCCTTCCCTTCTAAAATATGCGGAATCGATTTAAGTTGAATCGCAGTCGGTTCTTGAAAATTCGCCTTCTCCCAATTCGCTTGGATGAATGGTTTTACATCTGCTAAAAAATTCGGTTGTGTCATGAATTGCATTCTCCTTTAACTTACAAAATTCTTAGTTGAAGCAATAGCAATGCCAGTTTACTTTTGCACTAACTGGATAAAAATAATGTAGTTTTATGTATTCATTTTCATTTAGTCAATCTATATAAAATATTTGCTTTCTCTAGCAAAACTCAATTTTAAACTCGCTAGTCTCTCCTATTTTTTTAAAAGAAGCAGTAAAAGTCAACCATTATACTACAGCTAAATTGGAATAAAAGCAAAGACATTCTTAATGGCTATACCAGATTGTTTTTCGCCACTACTCATTCTTCATTAGTTAATATCGTACTCGGAAATCCATTCTTCACCTTAAGATAGCATGCTAACCTATTTTTTCACACACCACCCAATCGATCTTTCGCCATATTTCCCCAGAAATAATGATGATTCTCCATTAAACAAAAAAATAATTGACATATTTCTCCCTGTTTTAGGCTGAGTAGAAAGAGATCCTACCTTTATACTTTTAATCAAACGTTTGTTTAAAATATCATTCCTCTGTATTGCAGTAATCTAAATTTCTTTGATTGTTGTGATTTATATTGCGGATAGGAGAAAATGATGAAGAAGGAAAAGCTATAAAAAACAAAATAAGCAGACCTTTAATTACATAATAAAGGTCTACTTCATGTATTATTCACCAAGGTCAACATTGTGATAAACTTGCTGCACGTCTTCTAAATCTTCTAATGCATCAATCATTTTTTCAAATTGTGCTTGCGCGTCTTCTGCGAGTGTTACGTCATTTTGTGCAAGCATTGTTAGCTCTGCAACTGTAAATTCTGTTATCCCCGCATTTTTGAAAGCTTCTTGCACAGCATGGAACTGGTCAGGCTCGGAATAAACGATAACCGATTCATCTTCTTCGATAATGTCTCGTACTTCTACATCTGCTTCCATTAATAATTCAAGCACTTCATCTTCTGTTTTGCCTTCAATACCGATGACTGCAGTTGCATCAAACATATAGGAAACAGAACCACTTACTCCCATGTTTCCACCATTTTTACCAAATGCAGCACGTACTTCAGATGCAGTACGATTCACATTATTTGTTAACGCATCGACGATGACCATTGATCCGCTTGGTCCGAAGCCTTCATAACGAAGTTCGTCAAAGTTTTCTTCTGAACCACCCTTTGCTTTTTCGATTGCTCGATCAATAATATGTTTTGGCACACTATACGTTTTCGCGCGCTCAAGAACAATTTTTAAAGCTTGATTTGATTCTGGATCTGGTTCGCCTTGCTTAGCTGCTACATAAATTTCTCGACCAAATTTTGCATAGATACGACTAGTGTTTGCATCTTTTGACGCTTTTTTTTCTTTGATATTGTTCCATTTACGGCCCATAATGTCCCACTCTCTTTCAACTTTGAATCTATAAAAATTCGTAATATGAAATATGCTGCTTTCTTCAACCCTTTTCAAAAATTACAATTAACCATTCATTCAAAAGCCTTGTTGAAGATCTTGCATCATCCACTTGATTATTATACATCAATTGCATCCATTGAAAAAGATAGGGGCTCTTATCATTATGAAATGAAACGATATAAATATTTCACCACTATCTTCCATAAGTGTTACGTCAATTTTTTAATAAAAACGACTTTTAAGTAATCGCCTTCTTTAAATTCCTTAATTGTTTTAAAATCTTGTGGCAGGCTAAATTCCTCCAAAAGTTTATATTTATCTCCAGTCGATTGAAACGCCTTCTCGATAAATCCTTTAAATTTATTCATCCCGAATGTACTACAATTCGAGGATGCCACGATGATACCATTTTCCTTCGTAATTGTAATTGCTTGTTTTAATAAGTCAGGATAATCTTTCCCTGCACTAAATGTATGTTTTTTTGAACGTGCAAAGCTTGGTGGATCCAATATGACCATATCGAATACTAGCTTCTTTCTCACAGCATATTTAAAATAATTAAATACATCTTCGACGATAATATCCTGTGATTCATAATCAAGTCCATTTACACTAAATTGTTCGATCGTCTTTGACTTGCTGCGATTTGCAAGGTCAACACTCGTTGTTTTTGCTGCACCACCTAAGGCTGCTGCAACAGAAAATGCACCCGTATATGAAAATGTATTGAGAACATGTTTGCCTGCTGCATATTTATCACGAATTGTTTTACGAACATCTCTTTGATCAAGAAATACGCCAACCATTGCACCATCATTTAAATAAATCGCAAAATGAATGCCATTTTCTTTCACAATCAACGGGAAATTTGCCCTCTCCCCCGCTACAAAATCATCATCTTCAATATACGTTCCTTTAGCATCGAATCTTTTCTTTTCATATAGACCTTTTACATCTATTAAATTCGTTAAGGACTGGATGACATGTTCTTTAAATTGATAGATTCCTTCACTATACCAACTCATAACAAAATAGCCGTCATAATAATCAATCGTTAACCCACCGATTCCATCACCTTCGCCGTTGAAGACCCGAAATGCAGTTGTTTCTGCATCCTCAAATAATGATTTTCGGTTATCCAATGCCTTTTTTATTTTAGCTTCAAAAAAAGCTTGGTCTATCACTTCTTGTTGGTTTCTAGTTAACACCCAACCTCTTCCTTTATTCTGCTTACCATAATATCCTTTTGCGAGAAACCGATTATTCTCATCATATAAATCAATAATTGTTCCCTCTATTTTTAACACGTCACTATTTTTAATGGCATCCTTGTTAATAAGAGGATAACCAGCTTTAAACTCCTTTACAAAATCTGCCTTCACTTGTACTCGTACTGCTTTAGTCATTTATTCACCCAATCATTCTTATATAAATTTTTAAAAATTAATCTATACCATCATACCCATTTTCGAACGAAAAATAAAACCTATCTTACTACACCATTTTCGAGAAAGAAAAACGGGATTCTCACTCCAAAACGATATCTATTTTAATTAGGCAATCGTTCACAATGATATAAGCGAAATTGCGTCCTAAAAGGTGTAACGATTGAATGAGCGAAAGTAACGTGAAAAGCTTGAAGCACTAACTCTTACACCCACCAAATTTGTGATGGAGTATCATTTATGAGGACAGATTTAAGATTTGTTACAGCTCGCTCAAAGCCTTCGTCAATCGACATGATTGGATCCTCGTGCTCAATGCTAACAACATAATCATAGTTATAAGTACGAAGGGCACTCATCATCTCATTCCACTCTGTTAAGCTATGACCACAACCAACTGATCTAAATGTCCAAGCTCTCGTTTGCACCTCTCCGTATGGCTGCATATCCGTTAGGCCATACATATTGACATTGTCCTGATCAATATACGTGTCTTTTGCATGAAAATGGTGGATCGCATTCGCTTTACCTAATATTTTAATTGCGGCAACAGGATCAATCCCTTGCCACCAAAGATGACTTGGATCTAAGTTGGCACCGATTGCATCACAGGTTGCCCCGCGTAGTTTAAGCAAGGTATATGGGGTATGAACTAGAAATCCACCGTGTAATTCTAAGCCAATTTTCACATTATGCTCTTGTGCATATTGACCAACTTCTTGCCAATAAGGAATTAACTTTTCTTCCCATTGCCACTTTAATACATCACCATATTCGTTTGGCCATGCTGTAACAGGCCAGTTAGGATATTTTGCGCCTTCATGATCACCAGCTGTTCCAGAAAAGCAATTTACGACAGGAACATTTAATAAGGAAGCAAGTTTAATTGTTTTTAAAAGAGTTTCGTGCGAATCTTTTGAAAATACTTCATCAGGTGAAATGGGATTACCGTGACAGCTGAACGCGCTAATGGTTAAGTTACGTTCTTCTACTTTGCTTCTATATTCATTTCTCCTTTCTTCACTTTCTAATAAGGCATCCAAGTCACAGTGAGCATTACCAGGATATCCGCCTGTTCCAATTTCTATTGCGTGTAGTCCTGAAGCCTTCACTCGATCTAACATTTCTTCAAAAGATTTATCATTAAAAAGAACTGTAAATACGCCTAATTTCATTGTCGCTCCTCCTAATTTTCGTTTATCTATTTCCAGCTGATTGATAAATTTCATCGATAATCTGTGATACTTGTAATGCTTCTTCGGGCTGGACTACAAGTTCAGCTTTACCAAGACAAGCATCGATAAAGTTTTTAGCTTGTACGATACTAGGGTCCTCTTCACCCGCTATCCAAGCTGGTTGACTATTTATAAGCATGCCATTTTTGGCGGTATAGAGTTCTAGTGGGAATACACTTATCCCCCCTTCGGCTCCAGAAATACTTACATGTTCGATGTCATCTAAAATATTAGCAGCCCAGGACGTTTCTAATAAAAGAGAGGCACCATTTTCAAATTTAATATATGCGGTCACATGATCGTCAACATCAAATGTTTCATGTTCAAATGCCCCCCATTGATTCACAGAATTTGGTTCTTTGCTTAATACGTTATACATACTACCATTTACAGAAATATGCTTCGGATTCCCCATTAGCCAAAGCGATAAGTCTAGTAAATGGCAGCCGTAATCTATTAAACTACCACCACCTTGAAGATCTTTGTTTGTAAACACACCCCAACCAGGTACTTTTCGACGTCGTAATGCTTGAGCTCTCGTTACGAGTGGCGCTCCAACCTCTTTCATCAATTGCTTCGCAGCTTGAGCATTTTTCATGAAGCGATAGTGATAAGCAATAGCAAGAACCTTCTTTGTACGCTTAGATGCCGCTAGCATTTTCTTGCCTTCTTCTGAAGTAAGAGCCATCGGTTTTTCACAAAGAACGTTAACACCTGCCGCTAATGCAGCAATCGTTATTTCAGCATGAAACTTGTTTGGTGTACAAATACATACCGCATCTACTTCTTGGAACATATCATGATAATCTTTATACACCTTTTCAATGTCATACTTAACGGCAACTTCTTTTGCCCTTGCCTCATTTACATCACTGACCGCTAAAATCACACATTCATCATGCAATGTTTGAAAGGCTGGGATATGACGACCTTGGGCAATTCCTCCTACACCGATTATGCCAATTTGTAATTTACTCATAGTTAGCCCTCAAATACTTTAACAATCGTTTTCGTTTCGTTTGATTTAATTGCTGCGAGAATAACTGCTAATGACTTCATCCCCTCTTCACCATTGATAAGTGGCTCCGTATTATCATTAATTGAGGCGATAAAGTGATCAATAACATGTGTTGTATGTTGATTTTGGCCGCCTTCATCATTTGATTGGATTTTACCAAGTTCATAGTTTACTATCTCACCATTTGTATATTGAACAATAAGTGAATATGTAGGATTGTCTTCCAAACGAATAATTGCTTTTTCACCATAGATAATTGTTGAATTATCTTCTTTTGCTGTATAGGACCAACTAGCCGCAAGTGTACCAATGATACCGCTCTCTGTTTTCAAAACACAAACAGCTGTGTCATCTACATCCGCAAAGTCCTTCGCAGTCGTTTCGATAAATGCACCAACCTCAACAATTTCTTCGCCAAGTAAGTAACGGATTAAATCTGTTTTATGAACACCTAGATCACCCATTGCACCGATATATGCTTTCTCTTTTTCAAAGAACCAGCTATCTTTTCCGTCAATGCTCCACCCTTCTGGACCCGGGTGACCAAACGCTGTTCTAAAACTATAGATTTTCCCAATTGAACCGCTTTCGATTAGTTGCCGTGCAAGCTGATGTGAACGGACAAAACGTTGGTTATGCGCAATCATTAATTTTTTACCGTTAGTAGTTGCAGCTTCGATCATCGCAGCTGCTTCTTCCCTTGAGGTTGCCATTGGTTTTTCACATAAAACATGTAGACCATTGTTTAGAGCTGCGATTGAAATCGGAGCATGCAAATAGTTTGGTGTACACACGCTAATTGCATCTACCTCACCACTTTGAATGAGTTCTTGATAATCCATATAAGGCTTTGCATTATATTGTTTAGCTACTTCATTTACACGATCCTCAACAATATCGCATACTGCCACTAACTCAACTTCTTTATTTGCTGCATATTCTGGCAGATGACGATATTGTGCAATACTCCCACACCCGATAACACCAATTCTTACTTTACCCATTTTCATTCCTCCCGTTTTCACCAGTCTTTTTTTAACAGTTTTCCGAAAGAAGTCCCCTTCCTCAAGCGTGTGAAGGGCACAGCCCAACGGTAGGGAGGGGATGAATTTCGGTTGGCGGTAGCCAAAGGCTTTTCTCCCCCCTAAATCTTGGTATAATAGAATCAAACATGCTCTTTGAAAACTGAAGATATGAGGTTGTGACAGGAAGAAAGCTCTGTCACGTAAAATCTTCAAGCCACCAAAGAACTAGCCAACGTACTACTTTTTGTAGGGCAAGGTCGTGTCCAAACTTAAGCCTGTGGAGATCATGTAAGACCTATTAGGTATCCTACTAGGCTACGATCATTGAAGCAGAAAGCCCCTTCTTCAACTTCGAAGAAGTAAGGAGGGGTCGTTCACCGTTTATTCCTTATTTCTCTAAAATTGGTTGGAAAAGCTGTAGATTTCCATTAATGCTTGTAGTAGAGCCTCGGATAATCGAAAACGATCAAACAAATCTATAAAGACAATTGAAATAGAGAACGTTTTCATTTTAAAAAAAGGTTATTTTCGCAAACTTTGTTGCTTTTGTCATATAAAGTACTACCAACAGTGACCGGTTCGTCTCCATATTTCAGGAATTGGGTAAGTAACTCCACTAAAGTTGCCCGCCTAGGCTCCAAAATTCAGAAATTGGTCACGAAACTCCATTAAAGTTGCCCGCTTAGGCTCTTTTTCCTTGATTCGGGCTTCTACCCCATCAAAAAACAACAATCATTTAGAAAACAGTCTAAAAAAAAGAATTGTTAGCTGCAACCTACCTAAAATAAGAGGTGCACCTAAATTGCATTTCATTACCCAGTTTTTACATTCCCCTGCTATATCTTAGACATTCTTATAACACACTAGCACGCTTAGCTACGTTTCGTATCGTTACTTTTTGCTTCATATTGCCTCCAGTTAAACGGTTGCCTAACTTTATCATTATTATATAATGGGCAGTGTGGAAGCCTCAATGAGGGATTTTGTTGAATTACGCCGCTTTGTTTACAACTGGTAATGATTTACGTTACTCTTACTAAGAGAAACAATTTCATTTATAAAGAATGCTAACAATAACAGAACGGAGACAATATATTGAACGGACAAGAACGAAAGAATCTTTCAGCAGGTACACATGTAAAAATTGTATTAAAACACCATCAACGAACTGGTACTTTAACCGAAGGAATTGTAAAGGATATACTTACTAAATCCAGTACTCATCCTCATGGCATTAAAGTGAGATTGGAAGATGGACAAGTAGGCAGAGTAAAGGAGATCCTAAAGTAGGTCGCTTTTGCAACGAGGCTCTAATTGGAGAACTTAATTCAAATCCTCAAGTTCATTTGAATAATGGTTTTTGCACTTTAGGGACAATCTATCAGTTACTTCCCAAGTGTACCTCCGAATTCTCTTGCAATCAGACGAAAGGAAGTCCCATCATATTTAATGATGGGACTTCCTTTTGTTCTTTCAAGTACTAATCTTTAATTGCACCAGCAACATCATAAAGACTAACATCAATCTCAGTCTGCTTCCCTAGTGCAAGCTTCGCAAGCTCTGCACCGAGATATGGGCCACTCGTTAAGCCCGATGCACCTAATCCATTAGCAAGTAATATTCCTTCAAATTTAGGTAAAGCTCCGATAACAGGAAGAAAACCAGGTGTGAACGGTCGAAAGCCTACTCTTGTCTCAATCATGGTACCATTTGCTAAACCTGGGGCAACTGTCAGAGCCTTTCCGAAAATTTCGTTAAGTCCTCCTGCTGTTACCCGATAATCTAGTCCGGCCTCATCTTCATGTGTAGCCCCAATAACAACTCGACCGTCTCCAAATGTAAGTATATACTGGTCATTCGGTGGCATAACAACTGGCCAATTACTTGTATCTATATTTGGCATTTCAAGGTGAACAATTTGTGCTTTCTGTGATGTCACTTCAAAATTGACTCCTAACGGTTGCAATAACTCTTTAGCCCAAACGCCACCTGTGACAATAACTTTGTCAACCATTAATGTACGTTCCTTCAATTTGATGCCAATGACTCGATTATCTTGATGAACAATGCTAGCCTCACCTTGAAGATAAGTAGCTCCGTTCTTTATCGCAGCGCGGACGAGAGCATTCCGTAGATCTCTCCCGTTCACACGCGCTCCACCGCTTACATAAACAGAACCATATTCCTCAGATAACAGTGGAAACAATTCCTTCGTTTCAGCAGGTGATAAAATTGTAATTTCACCAATTTCCGGTGCATCTTTGCGCCGGCTTCGCGCTCGCTCAGCCATTTTTTCTAACTTTTCCTCATCTGTATGCAGACAAATTGTTCCAACACGCTTATAACCTGTTTCTGTTTCACCATCTGCTTCCAATTGATCAATTAATGTAGGATAATATCGTGCTCCGCCTTTGACAAGCTGATACCATGCTTTGTTACGTCGTTGTGACAGCCAAGGACAGACAATACCGGCTGCTGCATCTGTCGCCTGTCCGTTGTCATGACGGTCAACTAACGTTACGTCAGCACCTGCTTTTGCAAGATGATATGCGGTAGATGCACCGAGAATTCCCGCTCCTATTACAAGATACTTTTGCATTCAAAACACCTTTTTCGTTTAATTTCTTTCATTTATCTTTCTATTTTACAAGACATATAGGGTGTACTCAATTTAAAGAAGTGTTTAATTTTTTAGAATCATTTTCCTATACAAAAAAGATCCTTGGCCATTGGACAAGGATTTATTGTTATTTGTTAGTCTTTGTGAAGGTATTCAGAAAACCAGCACTATTACATCACTTCAATATTCCATTCAGAAAGTCTAACCTCTCTTCTGCATTACCTTTAATAATAATATCTACTCCAGCATCAATAAATTTTTCAACACTTTCTCCCTTTATCACTTTCAATGCAGTTTCAACACTTAAATATCCCATATCATAAGGATTTTGGGCAACTGTTCCTGGAATAGTATCTGCTTCTATTAATTCAATTAAATCGGTCGTTCCGTCTGCGCCGGTGACTGGCATGTTAAGTCCCTGCTCCTCAATAGCATTTATTACATTTAATGCCATTGTATCATGTGTGGCAATAACGCCCTTAAGATCAGGATAATCACGCAATACCTTTGTCATAGTTTTATTAACAGTTTTAGCGTCGTCTAATAGCACTCTTTCTTCTACCACTACATCGATTCCAGCATTCTCCAACTTAACTTTAGCTCCGCTTATTCGGTCATTAAAAACAGTATGAGCTGCATCTCCACCAATAATGGCGACTTTATCTCCAGGCTGAAGCTGAGATGCTAAAAATACCCCTGCCTTCTCACCTAAATCTACGTTATCAGTACCAACATATGACACTTTATTTTTCAGATCAAGATTTGCAGATATAAGTATTAACGGAATCTCTTTACTAAACCTCTCTAATGTAGGTATGAGATCAGGTAAGTCCTCCGGGGCAACAATTAATACATCTGGATTTTTTTCTTTGTATACTTTCTCTAATAATTTAATTTGTCCTTCCTTTGTTCCATCAGGTGAGGTGATAACCTCACCATCTATACCAAAGTCGCGAAACCCTTTTTCGACACCTGCTTTAATCGTTTCCCAATATTCATGGTCTAATGTTCTTAAAACAACGACCACTCTTGGCTTTTCACCCATCAATGATTTCGCGATAAATCCACCAATAATAACAACAACAAAAATAGACACTACAATAAGAAAAGGTATCTTGCCCTTTTTCAACACAAATATCCTCCTCCCATCTTTATTTCTGATTAAAGACTTCGCTAATCAAGCTCAAAACGATTTAAGCATCTACCTTTGGTCTTGCTTAAATTGAATGGAGAAAGTTGTTCCTTCGTTCCCAGTCGCTATATCAATTTCTGCATGATGACGTTCTGCTATACTATAGCAAATAGCTAAACCTAAACCAGTTCCCTTCTCCTTCGTCGTAAAGAAAGGCGTCCCTAATTTTTCCAACACCTCGGGACCCATACCTCTTCCTTGATCTTTTATTTCTAAAACAACTGTTTGTCCATTTTGATATGTTTTTATCATAAGCTTGCCACCGGAAGACATAGCATCAAGACCATTTAGTACAATATTTAAGATAAGCTGACGAATTTCTTTTTGATCTATGAATAAATCAGGGCAATTACCTAAATCAAGAATGATATGCTTACTTGATCGCAGTGCTTCCGCTTGAATCAGTGGAGATAATGCTTCAATAACTGTGTTTAAGTTTTGCTTTACCTTAACGCTGACCTTATTTTTTGCTAAATTCAGAAATTCAGTAATAATCGAATTAGCTCTGTTTAATTCTTCTAACATTAAATCAATGATCTCTTCTGATAGATTATCAGAGTTATGCCTTGATAATTGTAAAAAGCCGTGAACCGTTGTCATTGGGTTTCTAATTTCATGGGCAATTCCCGCAGCCATTTCACCAATTAAATTCAGCCTATCTAAGCGGTACATCTCTTTCTGCAAGTACGTACTTTCCGTAATATCCGTTATAACTAGAAGAGTACATGGTTCAGAATGGATATCAATGATTTCGGTTGACAATAATCCATCGCGAATTTCCTCATTCTTCGTATTATAAGTAATTCTTTTGTTTCGCACTGTCTGCCCAATATCAACCGGTTCCCCAGTTGATTCATCAATCAAATTCTCAAAATTGATTTTTTGGTTTTTAAAATCATCATGGTTATAACCAGTAAAGTTTAACCAACTAGAATTAACTTCGATAAATGTTCCATCATCTAGAGAATAAATAGCCATTAAACAAGGACTAGATTCAAATATCGTCCGAAATCTTTCTTGGGAACGATACAGATGATCTGCTATTTTATTTCGTTCTTCAATCTCATTTTGTAGCTTTTCATTAGCATTGAGAAGCTCCAGCGTTCGTTCTTTTACAATGTTCTCCAAATTATTAAACTTTTGTTTTTTAATTTCGTCAATTTGCTTTCTTTCAGTAACATCACGGATTGTACAAACAAAAATCTGTTGATCTTCTATTGTCGTTTCTCCAATTTGAATATCGGCATGAAAATGACTTTCGTCCTTTCGTAAAGCAACTGATTCTACCAACTTTCCTGTAGCTAGTTTGAGCGTAGAAAGGATAGAGGCAGAAGCGTCCATTTCATTATCGTCTTTAATGTTTAGAAAAAGCATAATGACATGTTTACCAACTAAATCCTCAGCTTGATAACCAAACATGTTTGTTACAGCAGGATTCACAGATAAAATATAGCCTTGGTCATCCAATGTCACAATCGTATCAATCAGAGTCTCACCAATAACTTTGGCCAATGCCTCAGACCTGCGTAAATTAATTTTTGCTACGTCAAGTTTTTTATTAACTTCATTAAGTTCAAAGGTTCTTTCTCTATCACTCTGAATGATATTCTCTTCATGATTTCGATGAATTTTTACAAATTGTTCAATTTTTTGTTTTAATGTTTCAGGATGAAATGGTTTAAAAATATAATCAATCGCCCCAACAGAATAGCCTTGATGGACATGCTCTATATCTTGGCTAATTGCTGTGATAAAAATGATGGGAATATATCTTGTTTTTTCTCTCGCTTTTATAAGCTTTGCTGTCTCAAATCCGTTCAAACCAGGCATTTGCACATCCAGTAAAATGACAGCAAAGTCTTGTTTAAGCATGCATTTTAAAGCTTCTTTTCCTGAATTTGCACTAACTAAGTTATAGTTTGGAGAGATGAGTACAGCTTCCAATGCTAATAAATTTTCAGGGTGATCATCCACCATTAAAATATTAACCTTTTTTTTAGGTGTATTATTTAAATTTGCGGAATAATTTTTCCGTTGCATCAAATTCTCCGTAACAGTTTTCATAACTTGTAAATTTAATCCCCTCTCTGTTCCCTAAACCAAGAAAGCCTGATACGCTTAGACTATCATAAAATAGCTTATGGACATCATTTTGAAGACGCTTATTAAAATAGATTAGGACATTACGACAAATAATAATATCAAACTCGTTAAATGAATGATCTGTCACTAAATTATGCTGTGCAAACACAACATTTTTTTGCAGATAAGAATGGAAAAAGACCTGATCATCCACTGCCTTATAATACTCTGAAAAGGCCCTTTTTCCACCTGCTTCAATATAATTTTTAGTATAGCGCTGCATCCCATCCAATGGGAAATTACCTTGTTTCGCCTTTTCTAGCATCGTCGCGTTTAAATCCGTTGCAAAAATTCTCGTTTTTTCGTAAAGTCCTTCTTCATGTAAAAGAATCGCCATTGAATAAACTTCCTCACCCGAAGAACAACCAACATGCCAAATTCGAATTTCCGGATAATCCCTTATTACCGGGATGACCTTTGTCCGAAAAGACTTAAAGAAGGTGGGATCACGGAACATCTCGGTAACATTTATCGAAAAGTCAGAAATTAAATCCCTCATGACCATAGGATCACGTAGAATCACTTCCTGTAAAGCTGATATACTCTTTAGATTCTCTTTACGAACACGATGGCTTATTCTTCTTTGAACAAATGGAAGAGCATAATTTCTAAAATCATATCCGTAATAACGATAAACAGCTTCAAGTAGTAAATCTATTTCAATTTTTTCAATTTCATCCATTTGTTCTTGATTATGTGTTTGTAATTTTAGTTTGTTAGAAATCTCCAATCACTCCTTGCTATACAGCCAAACTTGCATGAGCGAGAATAACTGATCTAAATTAATCGGCTTACTTATATAATCCGATGCACCTGCCACCAAACACTCTTCTCTGCTATGTTTCATCGCCTTTGCAGTGAGTGCAATAATTGGTAGGGATTTATACTCTGGCATAGTACGAATTCTCCTCGTCGCCTCAAAGCCATCAATTTCGGGCATCATAATGTCCATTAGTATCAGGTCTGTATCAGGGTTTTCTTGTAACACCTCGATCGCTTCACGGCCATTTTCTGCTACGATTATATCCATTTCATACGCTTCAAGAGCAATCGTTAATGCGTATACATTTCGTATATCATCGTCAACAATGAGTATCTTCTTATCTTTTAGCGACGTTTTCCCATTTTGCTTAATACTGTAATCCTCACTCACGGCACCATTTACATTTAGTGAAAATTCTTCGACCTCAAGTCCTACAGCTACTTCTTGAATTGGAGAGGGCTCTGCTATCTCTTCGTTTTCCTGTGAATTTGGTAAATATAAAGTAAAGGTACTTCCTTTTCCCTTTTCACTGCTTACTTCAATAAACCCTCCTAATAAATAAGCATATTCACGACTAATCGATAAACCTAATCCAGTACCTCCATATTGACGACTAGTCGTTCCATCAGCTTGTTTAAAGGCATCAAATATCGTTTCTTGTTTTTCTTTTGCAATACCAATCCCTGTATCGGTAACGGAGAAAGCGATCATACATTTCTCTTGAGATTTCTCATCAAAAAGCTGTCTCCCTTTCCCTTCTTTTATTACCTGGCGAACAGAGTAAGACACACTACCGCTTTCAGTGAATTTAAATGCATTTGAAAGTAGATTTTTTAATATTTGTTGCAGACGTTGTTCATCCGTATAGAAATACTCTGGTATACCTTCTTCCAGTTCAATCGTAAACTGAACCTCTTTCTGTTTAGCGATATGAGAAAATTGACCAGTGATAAAATCATTCAATTCATTAAATTTCACTTCATTTTGAATCACTTCTAGTTTCCCTGACTCTACTTTCGCTAAATCCAATATATCATTAATTAAATGGAGTAAATCATTTCCTGACGTGTAAATTGTGCGAATATATTCCGCTTGCTTAGCCGTAAGATTGCCGTCCCCATTTTCAGAGAGAATTTGCGCTAATATTAGTAAACTATTTAATGGCGTTCTAAGTTCGTGAGACATATTTGCTAAAAACTCAGATTTATATTGCGAACTAATCTCTAGTTGCTGAGCTTTTTCCTCAAGTGCTTCCCTAACCTTTTCTAGCTCTTTTTTCTTTTGTTCTGAGTTTCCATACTGTTCCTCAAGTTTTTCATTCGTCGTTCTAAGCTCCTCTTGTTGTAACTGGAGTTCTTCAGATTGGACCTGTAGCTCTTCTGTTAGCGCCTGTGATTCCTGTAATAACCTCTCTGCCCTCATACGATTTGAAATACTATTTATTGTCATACCAATATTATTATTAACTTCCTTAAGAAGCTTTACTTGAGAAGTGGTAAATGACTCAAAAGTAGCAATTTCAATCACTGCAAGGACATCATCTTCAAAACGAACAGGAAAAATAATAATATTATTCGGTGTTCCAACACCTATACCAGATCCAACCTTTATGTAGTCATCTGGTACATGATTTAATAAAATGGAGCGGTTTTCAATTGCGCATTGACCAACAAGACCCTCTCCTAAATTAAATCGCTCAAATCTATTATCTTCATCTAAAACGGCATAGGAGGACATTCTTCGTAAATATTGTTTGCCATCTTCAACTTCCTTAATATAGAAAACGCCATAGCACCCTCCCACCATTGGGACAAGATTTGTAATTAACAAGTCTGCTAGCATCTCCACATTTTCTACTTCTGGATACATTGTTGCTATATCGGCAATCTTTGTATTAAGCCAGCTATGCTCTTCTGCTTCGTCTACTAATTTCTTTTCTAGTTTACTATGATCCTCGAGTGCCTTTGCCATCGTGTTGAATGCAACAGCAATTGCTCCTATTTCCCCTTTTTGGTTTATCTCAATCCTCGGAAGTCTACTGAAATCACTATTAGGAACACTTGTCATGACAGATGTAACGTCGTTAAGATTATTTGTCAATCGTTTAATAATCCATATCGTTACTCCAATTCCCACAGATATAATAATAGCTAAATAAATATAAATAGTGGTGGCAGCCCAATTGTATGTTTCTCTTGACCGTAATAGTTCGTTTTTCATCTCTTGTTCTTGCAATCCATGGAGAACATCTACAATTTGGAGCATTCTTTGCCTAGTAAGCTCAGCTTCATTCCATTGTGAAGATTGAAGTTCACCATCACCGTTCATTTGTTTTGTTGCAACCAATTGCCGTGCTATATTTTGATACGAATCATGCAATATTTTAAACTTTGAAATTAATTCCTGAGATTCATCTTGAGTGTCCACTTTTTCAAGTGAATAAATCGCATTGTTAATATTTATTTGCGATTCTTCCCAAGCATTCAAAGGATCTTGAGCTACACCTGACTCATCTGAATAACTAATAGAGGCCTCTCTTAGTACTCTACCAATATTAGAAGTCTCATATTTTATAGTTGACGCCATCTCAATCCGCTCATATAATTCATTAACTACGACATTCATATTTACGGTTGCTTGTTCAAGCATATTCATTAAGATAACTACGCTAATTGAAATTAACAAAAGCAATGATCCAATACTCATATAAAGCTTTGTTCTAAATTTCATACGCCCCCCACATTTCTCTGTTTGTTTTCTTAAGATAGTCCATTTTTACTATTTACTTCCAGTTCTAATATTCCGAAAATTAAAATGATCAATTGGAATTTCGAACGACGCATCTCTTACATATTTTGTTTATAATGATACTTTATATCCTTTATTTTCGTCTACATAATATTTTTTACAGTTATCAAATTCTTTCAATAAAATTCCACTAGACTTAGTTTTTCCCTCAATCTTGAGGTAAGAGGATTATTCCGTGGTTAGAATAAGAAAGACATAAAAAAACATCCTGGGACATAAATATTCTATAATTTCCCAGAATGGCTTTTTCTATTTATTTAATTAACTGTACTACAGATTCTTTTGATCACTCGTTATCAAACCTCTTTATAGAGATTGATTTCTACGCTTTCTCGTCGCTTTCTAAGCTCAGGGACAATTTTCAAGACATGTTCACTATTATTATGTTGTTTGATCGCCTCTTCATCTACCCATTCTTCAAGCATTGTTAAAATAGAAGCATCATTTATATCTTCATAAATTGAGTATGAAATGCATCCCTTTTCTTTTCTAGTTTCAGTAACAAGTTCTTTGGCAAATTTTAAATATTCTTCCTTTGCACCTGGTTTTAGTATACCTTTAGCAACAATTTTAATCATGGTATTAACTCCCACCCTAGTCATTATCATACGTTTCTACCTTTTAGTTATATCCTACTCGCTTGCTTATTACCATATTTTTGTTAACTAGTATACCATTTTAGGACTCTTTTTTACCATATTATTATTCTACGGTTAAACCCAGTGAATCAATCAACTTTTCATCCGTTGCCAGAATAAGATCTGTGTGAATATAATTTGACCCAAACATGTTTTGTAAATCCTCATATTTGGAATGGCTTGCTTTTACGATACGATCATTCTTATTATAAATGTAGATAGTAAAATAGTTGGTTAAAAACGCCATAAAGTCGTTGATACCTATCCCTGTTTTTTCAATATACTCACTGTTAAATTCGATAAAGCCTAGCATTGAAGCACTCTTTTCAAACAAGCCTTTCATGCCCTTTAAAACGAAAGCCTCGTAGCCCTCTACATCGACTTTAAATAGGATTGTTTTATCAATAACATTCTCCTTAATGACCGAATCAATCGTTATTGATTTAACTTGTACCTTTTCAACCATATTATGAGCAGGCACATAGGATGCAGAGGATGTACCTGACCAATGTTTATCAACATAAAAGGATTTTTCTTCTCCATCTTTGTCTGCTGCGAAGATATTGAAAATTGTTATTTGAGATTTATTCGGATGGGCTTCTTTCGATTTCTTTATATATGGTAACAAATTCCGATTGGCTTCAACTCCGTAGATCTTCGTATGTTTAGGATAGATGGTAGAAAAGATGCATTCCCCATAGTTCACACCTACATCTATTGTTAGGTCCGGCCTCATCACTTCAACAGCATTACACCAAAATTGTGTCAATCGCTTCTGTGTCATACCATCGCTAATCAACAAAGCTCTTCCACGATTTTCTTCCGAATTAACATAAAGAATATTAGAGGATGGTAGAACAATTCTATTTGGTATTTTATTAATGTTTAAGGTTTTATATTTAAGTAAAATTCCGAAATTAATTAGAAACTTCCAAGCCCTTGGATAATCCTCCCACATTTTTAATAGGAAAGTCTTTCTCGTAGATACCTTAGTTGTCATGATTCTTCCTCCTAAAATTCCAACAAATTAGTGTTCATAAAGCGAGACTTCTATCAGTGGGGGTTTTCCTTATCCCCCACTGATAGATAGCGAGACTTACCTTAACCTATACGGGTGGTTATCCACGATCTTCGCTTTAACTAGCCTTAGATAGATGGATTTACAATTGGATAATCTCCGATGAATTCATATATATATTTCTTACAATTTGTTGAAAGTCCTGCCTACACGAACTTAGTTTACAAATAATTTACATTAAGAAAAGCGCAAGCGCCTTGTTCAGCCTCAGGCATAGCATAAGACGCACATGAATAGAAGGCCTTCTTTGCCTTCAATTCATGTGTGACTAGACCTGAGAGGGGCTAGTCCGCTTGCGCTAGACACCAAAACTACGTACAAAACATATAAATTCTGATCGTATAAAAAAAGAGGCAGAAATCATTGTCTGATGATTTCTGCTCTCCTATTGTTATGAAATTCCTTACTAATGTTTCATTCACTCTGACAAAAGTCAAAACTGGTTAGCGAAGCTTAATTGTCCACTATTAATTTTGTGGCTTTCTCCTTTTCAGGTCGCTTAACTTCAATTATATCTTCCGCTTGTTTTGCTCGTTTGATAAAGAATGCAAGAATAAGAGCAATAAGCGCAAAAAGAGTAGCGACTAGGAAAGCATCATTTATTCCTTCTAACATTGCCCTCATAGCAATTTGTTGTTGCATTTCTGCTGTTGGTTGCCCTACCGCATTTTTCATGGCAGTCGCAGCAAATTCAGATGCATATGATTCTGTACGATTTGACATGATCGTAACCAAAAATGCCGTACCAATGGCACCGGATACTTGCTGTGTTGTATTGTTCATTGCAGTACCATGTGGATAATAGCGTGCTGGCAACTGATTTAAGCCATTTGTCGATACTGGCATCATCACCATGGACATCCCAAACATCCGCACAGTGTTTAAAATAACTAAATGTGTATAACTTGTATCTAATGTTAATTTGCTAAAATAATACGTTGTTACTGTTGTAATGACCAAGCCAACAATTGCTAAAATTCGTCCTCCATATTTGTCAAATATCTTTCCTGTAATTGGAGACATGAGAGCCATCAAAACAGCTCCTGGCAACATCATTAATCCTGCATCTAGTGGAGAAATTCCGCGAATCGTTTGAACATAAATAGGTAGAAGTAGCATACCAGAAAACATAGCCATCGTAATCACCATGGAAATAACCGATGACAGGGCAAACATTGGGTATTTATAAATTCCAAAGTTAAGCATTGGTCGTTCTTGCTTAATTTGACGTAAGATAAACGATACCAATGATATGATCCCAATGATAATTGTTCCATATACTTGTGGGCTATCCCAGCCTTTACTACCAGCAGAACTAAATCCATATAGCAAGCCACCAAATCCTACGCTTGATAAAAGAAGCGAGAATAAATCAAGACGGATATCTACCTTTTCCTTTTTATCTTTGAGTAAGAAAAAGCCAATCAATAGAACAGCAATTGCAATTGGTGTGACAAAATGGAAAAGCATTCTCCAGTCATAATGTTCAACAATCCAGCCCGATAAAGTTGGACCAATTGCTGGTGCACCCATTAAAACTAAACCAAAGACACCCATTGCTGCTCCCCTTTTTTCAACCGGAAAGCTTACTAACATAACATTCATTAATAATGGCATCATAATCGCTGATCCTGACGCTTGAACCATACGTGCTATTAATAAGACAGGGAATGAATGGGCAATACCAGCGATAATTGTCCCAGCCGCAAATAGCCCCATAGCGGTTAAAAATAACCGACGAACAGAATATTTTTGAATTAAAAATGCAGTTGTTGGAATCATAATTCCGTTTATTAACATAAATCCTGTTGTCAACCATTGTACAGTTGACGCCTCAACATCCAAATCCACCATAATCGACGGTAGTGCAATATTTAATAACGTATTATTTAAAAATGTAATAAATGCTCCGATCATCAGGACAGCAAGAATCCCATATGGTGGACGATTAATCTTTTTAATCGATTGTTCCATTGTGTTTCCCCCTATATACATTAGGTTCAATATTTTGTACTGTTATTCCACAACACTTATCATATACCATGAGTTCAAATTTTTCAATCAAAAAATATCCTTTTATTTTATACATTTGTCTAATTATTAAAAATAATGTACCATCAATACTATACAAGCAGTCCAAATAAAACTAAAGGTGATTATATGAACGATAGGAAACAACATGTGGTGAAAATGGCCCACCAATTATTCATTGATAAAGGTTTCCAATCCACATCTATTCAAGATATATTGGATTGTAGCGGAATTTCTAAAGGGACATTTTATAATTATTTTTCATCTAAAAACGAGTTATTAATCGCTCTTTTAAAATCTCTATACCAGCAAGTAGAAAAAGAGAGAAAAGAATTACTGGTTGGTCAAGACCCGTCTGATATTGAAACCTTCATTAAGCAAATTGTATTGCAGATGGAAATGAGTCGAACCAATAAGTTAAGTATCCTTTTTGAAGAAGTAAATTTTTCAAATGATGTAGAACTTAAACAATTTATTAAAAGAGGTCAATTGAAGGCACTTCATTGGCTATTTCAGAGGTTCATAGACATTTTTACCGAAAGTAAGAGGCCTTATTTATTAGATTGTGCCATTATGTTCATGGGAATTTTACATCATAACCATAAATATTATAATTATGCATATGAATCAAATACTAGCACCCACCATATCGTACGCTATAGTATCGAGCGAGTCGTTAAAATGGTAGAAGAAGTTGCAGAAGCTGACGATCAATTAATACCACCTGAACATATAGAGCACTGGTTACCCGAAAATAAGAATCGTAACCGTACTTTTCACCAGAATCTTTATCATACGGTATTAAATTTAAAAAATTCCCTAGCTACCGTAGAACAATCAAAATACAATGAGTTGTTGGATTTTATTCAAGATGAACTTCTTCACTCAAAGACACCACGTAAATTTTTGATTGAATGTGCCCTTTCATCTTTGAAAATGAATCAAGATCAAGCTTCATTTGAGAAAATAGAATTGGAAAAACTTGATCAACTGATTTCAGCTTATTTTATTTAAATAGAAGAAACAGACTAATTGTTGAAAAAATACTTCTGTTTAAGAGAAAAGGAAGCATACTAAACAAAAAATATGCATTTTATACAAAAACTATTTCTTGAAAAACAAGGCTGTTTTCGCAAACTTTGTTGCTATTGTCATATAGAGTGCCATCAACAGCGACCGATTTGGCTCCATTTTTCTCGAAACGGGCACATAACACCTTTATTCGTGACCACTTTGGCTCTTTTTCTTGATTCGGGCTTCTATCTCATCAAAAAACAACATTCATGTAGAAAACAGCAAAAAATAAAAAGGCAGAACGCCCCTCCATAAAGTAAGGGGCGTTCTGCCTTTAATCGTAAATTCATTTAGTAAAATACTGTTAGCAAATTGTGTATTAAAAAGCTGCCTTTTTCTTAAGACTAAGCATCACAATAAAGGAAATACAATATAAGATAGTCAAGTAGGTCATAGCTATTGTAATATTATAATTTTGCAGAATATAGCCAACAAAGATTGGAGATAATCCCCCTATAGCTCTACCAAAGTTAAATATTGTGTTCGTAGCAGTACTTCGAACTTGCACTGGATAATAACTGCTTATCAACGCACCATACCCGGCAAACATTCCATTTGAAAAGAAACCGACAACCGCACCACCAATTAATAAACCTGCACTGCCAGTTGCATACGAGTATAAAAATACAGCACATGCGGAGGCTAGTAGGAAGATCCCAAAGGAACGTTTTGCCCCGAATCGATCCATGAATTGTCCAAAAGTCAACATCCCCACAATCATTCCAATAGCCGTACTGATTGTCCAAAGTGCTGAACTCGAAACAGATAATCCTTGTGATTGTTGCAGCATAGATGGCAGCCATATCATCAATCCATTGTAGCCTGCAATTTGCACAGTTGCCATAATAGCTAAAGAAATCGTCGTCAAAGTCGTTCTTGGCGTATCAAACAATTGAAGCAACTTGCCCTTCTCTTGTTTGTTGTCCACCTTTTTCTCCTTTTGTGCAGCTAGCCATTCTGGTGATTCATCAAGGTTCTTCCGAACAATAAAAGCAAAAATAACTGGAAGCACTCCAACGAAAAACAAAGCTCTCCATCCTAAAGTAGGAAGGATCATCGCGCTTAGTAGTGCCGCTAAAATAACACCGTATTGAGCACCAACACTTACATAAGAGGAAGCTCTCCCTTGTTTCTTCTTTGGCCAAGCCTCAGCAACTAGAGCCATACCAATACCATACTCTCCACCAGCACCTAGTCCTGCGATAAATCTAAATAAATAAACCTGTTCGATATTTGTCGCTAATCCCGTTAATGCTGTCCCAATTGCAAACAAAATGATTGTATAAGTAAAAATTCGCACTCGGCCAAACTTATCTGCCAAAATCCCAAAGATAATTCCTCCGAGTAACATGCCAATATTCGTAATTGAAGAAATAAGCCCGCCAGTTGTGAAATCAATGTTAAACTCGGCAATGATCATCGACATCGCAAATGAGATAAACATGATGTCCATGCCTTCTAATGTTAAACCTGCTACTGACGCTACGACTGTTTTTTTACGGTAATTCAATTTCTTCCACCCTCCAGTATTTTTCTTGTTGTAAAAATGCTCTTTAAACTTTGAAGGAATGGAAATGCCAGGAATTCCTTCTCTTTTCAAGCCTCACAGGACTTTGTTTAAAAGAGGTAACTAAGAAAAGCGCAAGCGCCTTGTTCAGCCTCGGGCAAATAAGACGCTCAGGAATAGAAGGTGTTCTTTGCCTTCAATTCCTGAGTGGCTTATGGCCTCGAGGGGCTAGGCGCTGGAGCTAGACACAAAAACTACGTCAAAAGATTTATACTTTCTTATCTTCTAAATGAAAGCATAAAGAAATACCCTTCCATCACAGAGGATAAAAGGGCATGGATATACAAAGATATCTGCATAAATACTTATCTAGCCACCCTTTTCAGCCTCTCTGGACTGTATTAAAGGTAAAATTATATCGATATATTACCATGTTCGAAAGTAAGATTCAATAAGAAAAGTTATTTAATTCAAAAGTGATCCTTCACAATTGCGCCATTTATATGGACAACTCATTGGCATTCTCCTCTGTTCTTCTACAATGTTTCAAATGCGACAGTTTCTGCTTGAAAGGAAAAAACAGGAGTTGAGTGAATACAAAGCGATTTATATGATTAAAGATTACTTTCCGTTATTGTTTCAAGCAATAGCAGTTGGCACAGAAGAACTTTTGGAAATTCTGCATCGTCTTTATCAGCAGCTCAAAAAGAACGGTCGTAAATGTCATCGGTATAAGAGGAAAACCGTCTTTGATATTCTAGTGATTGTATATGAAACGACAGTAAAGCATAGACAAGCTGCCTAGTAAAAAAATCGTATTTTAATAGGCTTCTTTGACATGCCTACTTTTCCATCACTCGCTAGTTTTGAAACAAGGATCAATTTCGTACCTAGTCATTTGCGTCGTTAGCTTGATGGACATGTGGCGGTACCCTTAAATGGATTATTTATTAAAGAATGAATAAGCAGCGGTCTATGGTTCAATAACAAGAACATTCAAGTAGTTCCAATAAAGTGAGACTTCCATCAGTGGGGGTTTTCTACATCCCCCACTGATGGTTAGCGAGACTTATCGGATCTTTACGGGCAGTTATCTCCCACTTATCTTCTTTGCTTCTCTCGAATCTTGAAGTCGGAGTTTTACTGCCCGTTAAGGTGGGATAAATGGTTTTAAGGAAGTTATGAAAAATATGTAAATAGTTTTCATTTCAAGTTTAGCTCTAGAAATGTGCATATTTGACTTGTTTTTCCGGTAAACTTTCATTTTTTTAGCGAAATATTATAAATTATTCAATTTTAAATGTTTCAAGTAAAGACCTCTCGGGTAGATATCTAATACATGTGGATGTAATTTAATTTCCATATGCAGTATATTTTAGGAGGGTGATAGAATGAGTATGGAAAAAAGAATCGTCGGGAGCTTTAATTCAGAGCAAGAAGTCTTGTATGCGATTGAAGGATTGAAACGTCAGGGGCATCGTGAAACAGATATGATGGTGGTGGCAGAAAATAGAAGTGCCATTCCATTGGTCACTTCTCGCACGGGAGTCATGGTAGAAGCGGATTTACAAATGAGTACCTTAGCAGGTGCTATGATGGACAGCTTTGTTACCATGGTGACAGCAGGAATGGGTGGAATACAGACAAATACTCTGTCCAGCAGCCTTATTGAAAGGGGCCTACCAGAATTCACGGCAAAACAGTGTGAAGAGGAAATAAATAAGGGGAAAATAATTTTGCTGGTTGATATGAATAGAACTTACGACAGCCCTGTCTATAAAGCACAATATGAAACTGAAAACTCAAGAGCAGTCCGACTCCATGAAGAACAGCTTGATATTACAAAAGAGCGTGTCCAAGTCGGAGAATTACAGCTCCATAAAGAAGTAGTTGAAGAACATCGAACCGTTCATGTTCCACTCATTCGAGAAGAAGTATATGTAGAGCGTCGTCCTGTCATAGATGGAAAGTATGATGGTAGCCCATTTACAGAGGATGAAATTATTCGTATCCCCATTACGGAAGAAAGAATAGAAGTAACGAAAAGACCGGTAGTCGTTGAAGAAGTGATTATAGATAAGCGAAAAGTTCAAGAAACAAAGCAGGTACAGGATATTATTAGAAAAGAAGAAGCGCGGATTGAGCGTTCTGTCCCTTCGGCAATGGAAGCAGGGACACCGGTCACCCACTTCACCGATGTAGAGCAAGAAGAAGTTATTACGGAAAGCCCAAATATTTTGATCGTGGAAGGAAATCCCGATATTGCAACCATAATGGCAGAGGATAAAAAGGAAGAAACCCGCGAAAAACGCACAGGTTCCATCACTAAAAACAGACCAGAATCATCTGTCAGTAAAAAGGACAATCCGAGTGGGACGCTAACAGATTCTCCTGTTCGTAAGGAAAACGAAAGTTCGGTTGCAACAGCTGCTATAAAAGCAGAAGCAATCAAAAGCAACGAAAGTTCTTCCACAGATGAGGAAAATAAAAATAATAAAAATCAAATGAAAAAAAGAAAAAATAATAATTCTCAATAAATAAGATTGGATAGACTATGAGACTCTTAAATACTATACAAAAAAGGCTGATTTCAAAGATCACTAGAATGTGACCTGTTGAAGTCAGCCTTTTTCAGAGGATTTAACTATAAAGTGAGACTTCCATCAGTGGGGGGGTCTTCATCCCCCACTGATGGTTAGCGAGACTTATCGGATCTTTACGGGCAGTTATCTCCCTCTTATCCTCTTCTCTTCTCTCGAATCTTGAAGTGCGAGTTTTACTGCCCGTTAAGGTGGGATAAAACTGTAAGATTCTATTTTAAAAGATGTTGTTACGGAACTCTCTCAGTTGATGGATATATTTCCCAAATACTTACTTGTTCGCAGGATTTCAGGACCCTTACTATCATAATAGCGGTTATGAAATGAGTTTAGATCATTAACCATTCTTCACCATACCAGCGATAACTAGTGCATCTTTTTTATCGCTTTTCAAATGAGTATTATCTCAATTTTCTTTTTACTAGGTGTAGATTTACTGTTACTACATCAATCTTCTGTTTGAATAACCGTTTTAGAAGATAAATTCAGTTATGTTCAGCAAGTTCCATGCCTACTATAGCTAAATCTAAGTTATTTGTCCTTTTTAGTTTGTTAACCCATTGCACTAAAATAGTGAATCCCTCTTCAACATTTTCAAATGTGAGAGGATCTCCGACTACAATTCCACAGAAATTCACAGCTCGTGCCACGTGTAATTATTGAACGATTCCCACACCGACAACGAGATGTCGATCGGAAATTCTTTGAATTAAAAGTCGGCCTATATCCTCTAATTAGTTTCAGCATTTATTGACTTTTGCTTTAGCTTTGGCGATACCATGCTTTTTTTCGTACCAAATGAAAATATAGCCACTTTCTAAACATTAACTGCCTAAACACGGTTTATAAATAATTAAACCTTGTTTAGGCAGTTAATATCGAAATATTATATTTTATTCCAAATTCTATTTAAATTTAATGGGACATATACTCTGTCTCCTTGTATCTCCCTGTGGATAATCGGTTCCTCAGTATATTGCTCCGAATATATTTTACGTCTTGCTCTTTTGCGGGTTCCTACTATTTTATCTAAGCTTTGATTAGAAAATTTCATGTCGATTCTCCTCTTATTTTTAATATGACACTGCTATACCATAGAAAAAACTTTAAAAAATCTATAGGAAACAAAAGGCAGATCGCTTTTTGTTTCCTATCTCATTTACCATTTTAATTTATTGCCACTACGACGCATCGTCCATGATCCAATTCTTCTTCGTAACGCTCGGCTTCTGCAGTAGATATCCCCAGTGACTCTAACTTCGAGCGAAGTTCATCTCCCCGAGTTCGAAAAACGTTTGTGATCGAATCAAAGATACCTTGTTCTTCAACGCCAACATCGTTAATATCCAGATAGTCCGTCAGATTTTCAGAGCGGCTTTTATCATGAGCGAATAAATAAATATCATCCTTTTTGGAGCCTTGCATGATTAATTGTTCAATTGCCTGTTTTGCTTGTACACCATTTTCTACAATTTTCACATTTTCCATTTCCCATTCCTCCTAAAGTATAAATTAGTCATGTGCTTTCAGTAAGATAACTGTCAGCTTGACTTTCTATTAGATATGTAACCGCTTCTTGAGAAATTGAAACCTATTTTTCTGAAATTCTACTAAAGATAATATTTACGTTACTAACGAACGAATCCTGGGTATATAAGATAATATTAATCACTATTTTCAACAAGACGTATCAACTGTAATTTATTTGGAGGTGTTATATATGAGGAAACTGTCATGTAAAGTTTGTGGAAACAATGAATTTCAAGTGTTAAATGTAAACGAGACGCTGTGCAAGTGCGGCTTGCGATTAACCAAACTTAGCGATTATCGCAGCGAAGAGCCAAAAATACGGACAGAGCATTTTTATCCAGATCAAAAGAAGCAGGCTGAAGTGATATCAAAAATCAGTTTGTTAAAACGGGCAATTGATAAATGTCTTGATGAACAAGATAAAGAAACGTTTAAAAAGTTAACTTCTGAATTAAGAGTTTGCCAACATGTTTTACAAAAAGGGGTGAACGATCCCCTAGTTCATTCCAAAGAGGGATTGAAACAGAAACAAGATAAAATGTAATCACTTTATTAACCAATATGTTTATGTTTTGACGATGTGGGTACTTAAATAACATACTCATTGAAATAGAAAGGAGAGAACTTTATGGAATTAATTTGGTCATTAATTATCGGAGGAATTATCGGCTGGTTAGCAGGATTCATTCTTGGACGTGACGTACCAGGAGGAGTAGTTGGAAATATTATTGCAGGATTTATCGGTGCATGGCTTGGTTCATTACTATTAGGAGGCTGGGGACCTATTATCGGAGGATTTTACTTTATTCCGGCACTCATCGGTGCAATTGCCCTAGTATTCATCATAAGCCTCATCTTTAGAAGTGTAAAACGCACCTCATAGTACCCATATGAAGAGGAGATTGCAAATACCTGCAGTCTCTTTTTTTACTGGATTAACTGTTTTTTAAAAATTTCGTCATGGTGTTCTAATTTTGGTGAGTTAAGGTCACCCGTTCCAAATAGCCGGCAAAATAGCGCTGATGGTCAGTGAAATTACGAAACTTAAAAAACAAAAGCTCAGGGCGCCTTGATCAGCCTCAGGCATAGTATAAGACGCTTTTGAATAGAAGGTGTTTTTTGCCTTCAATTCAAAAGTGGCTTATACCCAAGAGGGGCTAGGCGCTGAAGCTGAATGCAGTGTGCTTATCCACAGTACAAGCATTTTATAGTTTCCTAAACGATGAAAAAAAGATGCCTGGGCCCCGATGCAATAACACATCATGGCTCAGGCATCTACACCTTTCGATAGATTCGTTCATGTGAATTAAATTCCTCATATTGCATACCCTTAGGCAAACATAGAAGCGATTCTTTACTTCCGAGTCCAATAAATCCTCCGTTAACCAAACTATTGTATATTAAATTATGCACTTTCTGCTGTAAGTCGTTATCAAAATAAATCATAACATTTCGGCATAAGACCACATGAAACTCATTAAACGAGCTGTCCGTCACCAAATTATGTTGGCCGAAGATGAGGTTCTCATTCAAGGTTGGATAAAAATAAGCAAGCTGATGATCTGTCGTATAGTACTCTGAAAAGGCCTTTTTCCCACCGGCTTTCAAGTAATTTTTCGTATATTGCTGCATTTTCTTAAGTGGAAATGCTCCCTTTTTAGCAGCATTCAAGCCCTTTTCATTCATATCTGTTGCATAGATTCTTGTCTTCTCCGCTAGTCCTTCCTCCAGCATAAGAATGGCCATAGAATAGACCTCCTCTCCTGTTGCACAACCAGCATGCCAAATTCGAATTTCAGGAAGATTTCTAAGTAATGGCACCACTTCGCTACGAAAAGCTGCAAAAAAACCGGGATCTCGATACATTTCCGTCATCTGGATTGACAGATCATTCAATAATCGCTCTAAGAAGTCTTGCTTATGAAGCACCTGCTCCAATAGAGCTGTAATCGTCGGAAGTCTCTCTGCTCTCATGCGATGCAAAATCCTCCTACTCAAGGATGACCACACATAGCCCCGAAAGTCATATCCATACATCTGATATAAGCCCTCGAGAAGCAAATTGATTTCTATTTTTTGAAGCTCGTTTGGCTCTGTTTCCTCTTTATCTGTGAATAAAAGGGATGAAGGATCGATCTTTTTATTTTTCAATTAGGATTCACCTGCTCCGTCATCCATACCCGCATCAACGAGAATAGCTGATTAATATTTAATGGCTTCATAATATAATCTGAAGCGCCTGCTTCCATACATTTGTCTCGTTCTCCTTTCATTGCCTTAGCCGTTAACGCAATAATCGGGAGGTTTTCCATTTTCAGATCGTGTCGTATGATCTTCATGGCCTCATAGCCACCCATCACCGGCATCATAATATCCATGAAAATCAGGTCAAAATCAGCTTCTTCTTGCAAAATATCTATTGCTTGTTTACCGTTCTCAGCTACTTGAACCTTAACTCCCTTTTTCTCAAGAGCCGTTACAAGCGCGAATACATTTCGACCATCGTCCTCTACTAGAAGTACTTTCTTTCCTTTAAACAATTGTGCATCTGAACTTCCAGCTTCGTTTCGTTCGACCCATTTCGATTCTGTATCTTCCTTTGTACTTTCAGATTCCTCATGTATCTCACTAACGCTTGCTGCCACTTCTGCAAGTGCCGGATGGTCCACTTGATCTTGATAATCCGATTCTGACCTGCTTGGTATATATAAGGTAAACGTACTTCCCTTATGTGGTTCGCTTTGAACATCAATAGCGCCGCCAAGCAAGTGTGTAAATTCCCGGCAAATCGATAACCCTAGTCCAGTCCCGCCATATTGCCGGTTAGTGGTACCGTCGACTTGTTGAAATGCCTCGAAAACAATTTGCTGCTTATCGAGTGGAATTCCGATTCCTGTATCGGTTACAGATATCGACAGTACAGGCCCCCCTACTTCTAAACCAAACAGCCCTTCAACATTTTCAGGATGAGCAAGTGCAATTCGTACGGTGACAGAGCCCTCTTCGGTAAATTTGAAGGCATTTGATAAAAGATTCTTCCAAATTTGCTGCAATCTTTGTCCGTCCGTCGAGATGATAGGAGGTACGTCTGAATCTGTATGCACTTCAAACGTCAAATTCTTTTTAGCAGCAACCGGGTTGAACATATTCTTCATCGTCTGTGGAATTTCTGTCACATTGACTTCATCTGTTAAAATTTCAATTTTACCCGCTTCAATTTTAGATAAATCAAGGATATCATCAATCAGCCGCAACAAATCTCCGCCGGCACTATGAACCATGCTCGTAAATTCTCTCACTTCTGACATATCCATTCCATCTTTATTCTCCATAATCATTTGTGACAAAATGAGAATACTGTTCAAAGGCGTGCGAAGCTCATGAGACATATTTGCCAAGAAATCCGTTTTGTATTGCGAACTCATTTCTAGTTGCAATGAATAGCTTTCCAGTTCATCTTTCGCTATCTTGAGCTCCAACGCTCGTTGTTCAGCAGTATGCTTCTGCTCTTCCAAGAATTCATTCGCACTTAGCAGTTGTTCTTGCTGCATTTGCAATTCTTCTGATTGTGCTTGGAGTTCTTCTGATTGCGTCTGTAATTCTTCTGTTAATATTTGAGATTCCCCTAGCAGCCTTTCCACTTCCATCTGTCTGGCTACATTTGTAATGGCCGAACCAAACTTGTCTTGAAGCTGATCCAGTAAAGTAATATGCTGTGATAAAAGCGGCTGAAGCGTCGCGAACTCGACCACCGCTTCTACCCTATCTTCAACGAGAATTGGGGCAATTAATAAATTTCGAGGAGAAGAAGCCCCTAAGCCTGAAGTCACTTTGATATGCTCTTCCGGCAGCTTATCAATGAGAAATACTCTTTTATCAAGGGCTGCTTGGCCGATCAACCCTTCTCCCAATCGAAAGCTGACTGAGGCTCGTTCCTCATCTGCTATGGCATAGCCAGCTACTTTGACGTAGTGAATTTCACCCTCATGACTTCTACGAAGATAAATAACCCCGTAAGTAGCTTGAAGCAAAGGAGCAAGCTTTGAAATAAAGGCTTGCGTCAATTCTGTAATATCAGTAATCCCCTGATACATAGTTGAAATTTCTGCTACACTTTTCTGTACCCAACTTTGTTTCTCGAGACTATAAAGAAGATCGTTCATCGCTTCAGCCAGCTCCCGGGTCTCGTCCTTCGTCTTCACTTCTATGCGTGTAGTCAAGTCAATCTCTGAATCTGTAATACTCTTAATTGTTTTTACAACTTGTCTAATGGTATTCACAATCGAATTAGACAAGAAAAAGGCTGTAGCTATCGTAATCGCAGTCACTAAAATGATGATTGCATACAACGTAATTTTTAAATTCGTATTGCCCTGATTGAGCTGATCAATACGTTCAGCCGTCAATTTTTTTTCTTCTGCAAGAAATGAATCCAACTGTGTTCGCAGCTGATCCGTAACTTCCTTTCCCGTGTTACTCTCGAAATGCTCATTCAAAGCAGATATGTTATTTTCCTTTTTGTGATTAATGACATATTCTCCGGAATTTGATATCCAGCTGATAATCAGCGGTTTAATTCCCTCTAAATTCCGCTGCTGCTCCCCGTTATCAGCTACCAAAGAATGAAGCTTATTGTAGTTGTCCAGCCAGCTTCTACTCGCTAAATTATAAGGCTCAAGATAATCCTCATCTCCCGTTATTGCATATCCCCTTATGCCGGTTTCCATGTCTAGTACATTTTTTTGAATCTGATTCGCCAGCTCTTGTACTTCAATATCGTGTTGGGATAAGAATTTCACCTCATTTTGCAGAACTGTCATCCTATTAATCATGATAAGTAAGGATAGGACCAAGCAAATTAAGATGGTTAAATAACCGGTAAAGATTTTAGCTTTTATATTGTAATTTAAGCCTTTTATTGTAACCGCCTCCTAGTAAAGTTGGTCTATCAAACCTACTTTACTCTATCATAACGTCTATGAGAGAACCATTCAAATTGAGTGATAAATTCATCCTCAAACTTATTTTTTATTCTATACCTATACCTATACCTATACCTATACCTATTTTTATCCCTTTTGATACTTTCTAGCAAACTTTTAATTTATGGTTTCAATAGTTTAATTGGAGGGTAAAGAATAGGTATCAACATTATTACAATAAACGGAGGGTTAAAATATGGTAAAGACAAAGAAAAAAAATGAGGGATTAACAGAGAGACTCAACACCCAAGTGGCTAATTTTTCAGTTCTATATATGAAGCTGCACAATTACCATTGGTATGTGAAAGGAGAGAACTTTTTCACCTTGCATGTAAAATTTGAGGAGTTATACACAGAAGTTGCCCTACATCTAGATACAATCGCAGAAAGAATGCTGTCACTGCGCTCTGCACCAACAGCAACATTAGAAGAGCAATTACAACTTTCTTCCATAAAAGAAGCGACAGGTGATGAAAATGCACAGGATATGGTCAAGATATTAGCTGATGATTTTAACACCATATGTTCTGAATTGACAGAGGGAATAACCTTAGCCGAGGACAATGATGATCAACCAACTGCTGATATGTTCATCGCCATCCGTAATTCATTAGAAAAACATAGATGGATGTTCGCAGCCTATCTAGCAGAGTGAATGACCCCGGTGCAAACCGACCTTCAGCAAAATTAAGGTGAATCAGAAAAGCACAAGCGCCTTGATCAGCCTCAGGCTTAGACCCAAGAGGGGCTAAGCTCTGGAGCTGGATGTCGTGCGCTTATCCACATTACAAGAATTTTATAAATTCCTAAACACAGAAAAAGGCCATAGAAGGATTCCCATCCTTCCATGGCCTTTTGGTACTTTTTTTCGTTTTAATCATTAGATCCTGTTCCATCCTAGAGAACCTTCTCCGGTGAATGTAATCAACGTCATGCGTGTGTTGTCATCATGACCAAACACATATCGTCCTTATGACCATTGAGCAGCTCTGAACTTGGCAGCAAATGATGAAGTAAGGTTTCAGGATTATCATTGTCCTGATCTTGTAAGCTGCTGATTAACTTAGAAATAGCATCCTCATGTTCCTCCTCCAACCATTCGGACAGGCCATCTGTAAATAGTAGAATACGAGCTTCTTGCTTGTAAGGAATAATGCATTTGGTTACTTCAATATTTTCAAAAAAACCAAGTGCACAACTGCCTTCCGTCAAAAGCTTTACTTCATCATCCACAATCGCAATACCTGCCGGATGCCCTGCATTCACGTACTCTATTGACTGTTTTTCCGTGTCTAGCACAAAGTAAATGGCAGTGAAATAATAGTTTATCAAACTATCAGGCATCTGTAGCTGATTCATCCGCCGATTTAGTTCTTTTATTACATCCACTGGATCACCCTTACCGGTAATCGTATCCTTTAAGGCGGAATATATGTACATAGACACCAGTGATGACGAAATACCATGCCCCATCACATCAAGTAAAATCACACCATAGCGATTTGGGCTAATCGGGTACCAGGCGTATAAGTCGCCAGCAAGCTCATACGTAGGCTTGTAAACAGCCGAAATCTTTACATTTCCTTCCTGAAATGGACCGATAAGCATACTTCGTTGCACTTGCTTCGCCAATTCCAAATCATTTTGAATTCGCCTATTATGTTCCTTCCGTAAGTCCTTTTCATACTTTAGTCGAAGTACTGAACGTATCCGAGCCAACAACTCAATTTTATTGATTGGTTTCATAACGTAATCAAGGGCACCCGCATCCATCGCCTTGGCCATTTGATTTGAATCCCCCACTGCCGTGACAAAAATAATAGGAAGGTCGTAGAACCGCTCATTCGAAAGGATTGTTTGGCAGGCTTCCATCCCATCAATTTCCGGCATCATCAGATCCATTAGAATTAAATCTAGGGGGACTTCAGCCGATTTAGGCGCATCAAATTGCAAATATTGATATAACTCCTTCGCAGATGACAGCAAAACCAGTCTATTATAGCCGGCTTTCCGCAAGATTTTCTCAATAATCATTAGATTTGTTGCATTATCATCTACAACGGCAATCTTCATAGGCATTTTTAGCCATCACCTCTTTTGTAAAAAGCTACCAGACTCCCATCTTTTCAAACATGATTTGTCCTTTGTTGGGTTTCGCTGCTGAGCGCCTTACGTAATTTTTCAATCGCCTTTCTTTGTAGTCGAGAAACATGCATCTGTGAAATCCCTAAAGATTCACCTGTTTCCTTTTGACTTTTATTCTCTACAAAAGTTCTATGGATAATTTCCCTCTCTCTTTTTGATAGAACATGAAGAACGCTCTCGAGGAAAATTTTTTGGTCGACTTTTTCGAAGCCTTCATCATGGGATCCCATATTTTCTAAGATCGTAACCTGACTTCCCTCGGAACCCGTTTCAATGGATTGATCCACAGAAGCGGCTTGATAACTTTTCCCCATTTCCATCGCTTCTAATACTTCCTCTTCTGAAATGTCCAAATACTCAGCGATTTCCTGAATCCTTGGTGACCGTTGATATTGAAGATAACAATATGGTCAGTGAGGGTGCAATGTATTCAGTAAAATTTTATAATGAAAAAATTCAATGATTAAAAAGCGGTTGGGGTACTTTTACCCCAACTATTTTCCTGTGAGGCGAAAAAATAATCTACTTTTTTATCTATTTATTTGGTCATCATTATAGGGAGGCTTTTTTGCTTTTCAATCGAATCCCTGAATTTAAAACGAACGTTTCTTGCTTTTCAATCCGTTCAATTTCTTTATCATGGAACGTTTTGAATGCTTCGAATGTTTTTTCGCAAAGCCTTTTGTTCGTTTTCGTTCCTACTCTATTTGAATTCCGTAACAAAAATGCTGAATATAAATCTCGTTGAATTTTTGTTCCATCATCAAAAACATGCCATCTTTCTCTCAATTCTTTCTTCTTATAATCATTCGCTTTATGGTCGTACTGACTAGCTTTGAATGTCTGAGTATTCACTTTTTTAAAGGTGCCACCATTGGTTTTAACTTTGCGTTCTAATATACTTAAAAACATGGCAGGGGCACGATGTCCAATGCTTTTTCCAAATCGCTTTTTACGTTTGAATTTGCCTGTTTTTTCGCTGATTTCTGTTTTCTTCGAACGTTTTTGTAAGCCTTTTATGTTCATTTCTTCCCAATAATGTTCATCTCCGAAGGTAAGAAGTTTATTGGTCAATCTATTATGAGATTGCTTTCTACTATCAGCTTGTTTTCTATGCAATTCTTTCAATTCAGACTTCAACTTCATATAACGTTTAGAGAAAATCCATGTCTTTTTCCCTTTTTTAATCGTTCTATTTTCATTGAAGTAATTCGGATTCATCGCACGTTTGGAACGGTCCATTTTCCGTTGAATGAGTCGAATTCATCTTGATCGATTCATGACATTCTCAGCTAAATTAGTTAGGAGAACTTCATTCTCACCAACTACCGCAATAGAAGAAGTCCCTAAGTCTCCACCCACACGTCCCGTACCTAGTTGATGCTTGAACGAGCCATCCTTATTACGTTTTGCTGGAGGAAATCCTTGAACTGTCAGCTGAGCAAAATAGCGAACGTTTCCACGAATAACACGCTTTAAAACACGAACATATTTTACTTTGTGCGAAGCATTTTTAAGTTCACCTTTTTTGGTTTTGTATTCAAATTCAAGATTGCTTTCAATTGCCAATAAAGCTTCCTGTATGTATACATCATTTTCTTTGATTTTTACATTTATTTTTGATTTTCCAAAAACAATTTGTTTCTTTCGATAAAACCAACCGGTACTATTTTTCTTCCCTTTGAAACTAACCATTTCTCCCTTCTTAAGAAATTTTACTTTTTTGGCTTCGCCTTTCAACTTCTTTTTGACTGTATTCCAAGAGCGAGTCGCCACTTTTTGAGCAATATCAGCGTTTAACGTATCACCGAAATGTTTACGAATGGGTTTAAGGTAATTATGTATGGAATATTCCGATAAATGAAACTGTTGTTGGATGTCAAATAATTCACTTACTAGTTGTTTTTTCTCAGCTTGATAGAATTTTATTTTCTCTTGGTTTTCTTGAGTTTCATAATAAGAGAGTTTTTTAGAAACAGCTCGAAGACATCTTCTTACCTTTTTATATTTCTTTGTCCGTTTCATTTGCTTTTCACGTTTTACTAATTCCCCAAGGCACGAATTATAAATGACACGACTTACTTCTAAATCGCTCCCAATGCTACTTATAATAGAAGGATTCGTCTCCATCTCCAACGTTAAAACAAATGAAGGTGCCGTTTCTTTCACCATTTCTAAAACTCCCTTTACGAACTAATGTTCCTATATTGATTATAACAAAATAACTTTATTAATTGTACCTTTTTAGGAGGAAAATATAAAAAAACGCAAATTCCTCCCACACCTAAAGGAATGGGCCTCCTTTGCTTTAAATTCCGTGATTCCGAGTTGACAGGCTGATAGATATTCATCAAGGTGGTTAACTACCTTGATCGCTGAGACATCGCCCTTTTTCCCTTCAGCCATCAATTGTTCAATGCGAGATGTCCGGACTTTTACGATGGCAAATTCGGTCGCGACAAAAAATCCAGTTAAGGCGATTAATAGTACAATTACTAATACGTTTATCAGCAACATTGGGCGCCAACACCTTCCTTGTATTCATCTTTCCTAGCTAAAAATAACAATCCGAAATCATTGAAGGTTTCGGATCGTTAAGGTCGAGCTTATAAATTATTATTTCCTTTGTCCACTTTGTCGTCTAGTTTACCTAAATATTTTGCCGCAAACTCTTTTCCTCCGAGGCCGAATGCCAGACCAAATGCCAGCGCCAAACCGCCTAAGATAAGAATAAAGGCAGCATTTACAATGGAATGGGCAACACCCAGTTGATCTAATGCCATAAACACAGTAATCGCAAAGATGGTATATTTTGCTATAGCTGCAAGGGTGCGGGAGTAGCTGTGTTTTACTATGTTTTGTAAAATACGCTCTACTAAATGACCTAAATATAAACCAATCCCTAAGATCATAAGTGCTGCTAACAGCATTGGCAGATAGGCAATTACCCCTGTTGCTAAGGTGACTAAGAAGTCTAAATGAACAATTTGTAAGGCTTCCACAGTAAATAATAAAACAACAACAATTTTGGCAAGCAAGCCCACCATTTGAGACAGGGTGTACTTCGGTTTTTCCGGAGTTAATGAGCCGATACCGATTTGGTTAAAGACACTATCAAACCTTAAACGCCAAAGCATTTGTGTGACCATTCTGTCCACCCATTTTCCAAGCCATATACCTACTAACAATAGCATGACAGCAACCGCAATGTTTGGGATCATTGTCAGAACATCCTGAAGCATCTCAATGGCTGGATCGGCAATTCCTTTCAGTTCCAATTTTTCCAAGGCTGTAATAATTGTTGGAATTAAGATGAAGATAAACACAATATTTCCGATCATACTTGATAGACCTGTTTCTTCTACATTTTTTGCCAATCCAAACCGCTGTCCGAGATTGTCTGTCCCTGTACTTTTTAAAAAGTTTGTTAAAATATCACGAACCATTTTTGCAATCAGCCAGCCGATCAATAGAATAAACGCAGCTGCAAATAACTTAGGAATAAAAGCAAGGATTGTGGAAAGAGCATTTGAGAATGGTTCTGAAATACCTTCCATTTGCAATGCTGCCAATACTCCTGGTAAAAACAGCAGGAGAACAAAGTAGAAGATTGCTTTAGCGATACTGTTCACTTTGTTGGAAGCTTCCTGCTCACTATTTGTCATTTTCCATTTTACTAGCTTGCGTTCTAAATGAAACATCGTTGCCACTTTTTTAAAGAGAAGACGAAGTACAATGGCAACCACCCAAGCAAATAGTAGAATCAGAGCCGCTTTTAATAGATGAGGAATAGCTGCTGTCATTGTAGAGACCATTTCTACGAGTGGTTCTGCAATCAGGCTTAGGTTAAGGATATTGAAAAAGATAATCCATACCACAATCAGTAAGGTATAGTAAATAATTTTCCCACTAATGAATTCAATTGAGTGTTTTCTTCTCCCAAAATCTGAAAACAATTTATTATCCAGACTTGTTTTCTTTAGTGCAGCTTCTACGACTTTTCCAATCCCTTTAGCAATCAGCCAGCCAATTAATAAAACAAGAAGCGCTAATAGTAGGTTAGGGATTTGGTCAGTGTATATGTACCAACCATCCATCATATCTCTTATGTTCATTTAACATCTCTCCTTTTCTCTATCTCTCATTTGGTTCGGTTAATGTAATACCCCGCCCACTTTATTTCAAAACATTATTAACTAGATAAAGTGAGACTTCCATCAGTGGGGTTTTCTTCATCCCCACTGATGGTTAGCGAGACTTATCACGCTCAAAACGCCACATCCTGTGGCTTCGCCTGACTTGGACGTCAATCGTTCGTCGGATCTTTACGGGCAGTTATCTCCCACTTATCTTTTTTGCTTCTCTCGAATCTTGAAGTCGGAGTTTTACTGCCCGTTAAGGTGGGATATTTTTTTTTGTCTGCCTTCAGAAAAAAAGATTTCACTTCCATTTTCAATGGGAATACAATCACCAGTTCGATTAACAAAAGGAGGAGAGAAAATGAATAAGAAAACATTTTTAACAGGTGGATTGGCTGTGTTATTTACATTTGGCGGTTTAGCTGGATGTGGCGATTTGGTGGACCAAGATAATAGCATTAGTGATGGTGAGCAAAAAGATGTGGTGGTACAACAGTTAATTGAAAAATATAACAAATAGTAACATTTAATAATAAAACGTGCTGTTTTATTGTTTTTTTATCTTAACAATTTTTTCTTCATTTCTATTGAATTATTTTATGGAATTTTATAAAATAAAAATATATACAAACATACGTTCTTGTTGAAAGAGGTGCATCTCTCATGGCAAAGAAAAAAAGTTCTTTAACGTTTACATATATTGGTACAATGGAGAAATCCGATGACGTTGAAACGATTGTGTTGGATGAAATCATGCGGAAGTTTCAATCTAGTAAACGTTACTTACGTGAACGAATTTTTGAAGGTAAAAATCGAAAAGAAGCTGTAGATATGGCAAAACCTTTATTTATCAATAATTCACGTTACATGAGAGATGCATTTCTTGAAGCAGAAGCATCGATTTCTTCACATAAGGAATTGTTGCCTACTTACATCCAACAAAATCAATCGAAAATAGCTACACTAAATGAACAAATGACTAAATTAGCCCATTCTAAAAAGAGGAATAAGGATGAAAAAATAAAGTATAAGCAGGCGAGATTAAAAAAACTGACGAAACAAAATAATTATTATCAATACCACCTTGATAATGGTACAGTCCCCAAAATGGTTGATGGGTCTAAACAGCTGTTTAAGGAGTTAGTACATAAAAAAATAACAAAAGAAGAATGGCGGGACGCAAGAAGCAATGCAGTTTATTCTCGTGGGGAAAAATCCAAAGGTGGAAACAAAAACATTAAATTGTCTTATCTAGGAGAAAATCTCTTCGAAATGCGGGTATTAAATCCTTTTAGTGACAAAAGAGGCGATCGATTATCTTTTGTGGTTTGTTTTCCTGATAAATTTGTCTTTTCTATAGCTTCTTATTTAGAAACAGGCGAATCTTATTCCGTTCGTATTTTACGAAGAAAAGATAAGTACGAGGTACATTTCGCAATGGAAGAAGAAAACTCATGTGAACCTACCTTTGAAAAAGGAATCGCTGGACTAGATATGAACCCTGATAATCTTTCCGTTACCATCGTTTATCCGAATGGTAATTTTAGAGCTTCTAAAGTATTTTGGATGCATGATATTAATACAGTTTCTGCCAACAAACGTGATTGGATCATTCAACAAACGGTAGTAGAGATGCTAATGTGGGTGAAATCATTTGGCGTAGATACGCTATCTATGGAAGAATTAAAGTTCTTACAACAAAATAAGAACGCTTCATTTAATCGAATGGCAAGCAATTTCTCTTACAGTAATATAACAAAGACACTTATTTCTGCTTGTTTTAAAGAACATATCGCGCTCATACAAGTGAAACCTTATTATTCGAGTTTCATAGGTAAAATGAAGTACCAACAAACCTATGGCTTGTCCATACACCAATCTGCTGCTTTTGTATTAGCCCGAAGAGGGTTGGGTTTTGAAGAAAAAATACCGAAAGAATTGTTGTTAGTCCTTTTTGCAAAGGAAGCAAAAAAGGGACAACCTCTTT
>NZ_JAIQUM010000029.1 GCF_020075705.1 Metabacillus rhizolycopersici
TAATAAATTATCTGGTAATGATGGCGAAGAGGCCACACCCGTTCCCATGCCGAACACGGAAGTTAAGCTCTTCAGCGCCGATGGTAGTTGGGGGTTTCCCCCTGTGAGAGTAGGACGTTGCCAGGTAGTTTCATTATAGAATTTTATTATCGCGGGGTGGAGCAGTTCGGTAGCTCGTCGGGCTCATAACCCGAAGGTCGCAGGTTCAAATCCTGTCCCCGCAACCAAATGGTCCGGTAGTTCAGTTGGTTAGAATGCCTGCCTGTCACGCAGGAGGTCGCGGGTTCGAGTCCCGTCCGGACCGCCATATTTAGATTGGTTACGAAACAAAGATGTTTCGTTTTTTTTATGTCGTTTTTTATTTTGACTCATTTGAAAAACGAATCAGTAAGAATCAATAGCACTTTACAATCCACTAAATTTATTTAAATAGTAAGATAGAACAAGTAAAACTTGGATAAACTATTACAGAATTTGCTAAAAGGAAGCCCATGTAGGTCGTAGACCATCTTTAGACATGGGAGGAATTTTCGCTCAAACGCGGTGTACAGATAAAGTATCGAATGTACGTTTTGTACATCAAGCATTTGAATATGGTATAATTCCCCTATAAACAGTTCTTTGAAAACTGAAGATAGGAGTTCTAGCAGGAAGAACGTCTGCTAGGTAAAATCTTCAACGTTCTCGGTGTGACCTACCGAATACAGTCGCTAATGGCAACAGAGGTTGCTTTGGCTGTGAAAGTTTTGATTAAACCTTTAAACTTTGTTTATTAATGTCAGTTCTTTATTCCCAAGCCGTCCATTCTATTGAGTGAGAGTGTGTGAATGTATTTAGTACATGTACGAATAAAGAGAAGCAAGAGTTTTTCAGAACCCCACCGCTTTAGTTGTGGGAGTGTCAGTATAAGATAAACTAGAAATAGAGCGAACTCCTTAGGAAAACAATTCCTAAGGTTTTTTCATAATCTCATTACTAAATAAATCATGATGGAGAAATAAATGGATGAATTCGATTTTATAGATAAATTGCAACCAAAACGTATTTTTCAACCTAATGTGGTAGTTGGCATTGGTGATGATGCAGCTGTTTATAAACCTTCGAGGCATAAAAATCAGGTGGTATGTGTTGATACAATGGTAGAAGGTGTACACTTTCTAAAGCACGCATCTACTCCAGAGGAAATCGGTTATAAAGCGCTGGCTGTGAATATAAGTGATATTGCCGCTATGGGGGCAATTCCTCGTTACTATTTAGTTTCTATTGCCATCCCTTCAAATTGGGCGGAACAGGATCTTTTAGAACTTTATCATGGGATGTACGAGCTAGCTGATGAATATGAGATGGATTTAATAGGCGGTGATACGGTATCAACAGCAGATAAACTCGTTGTAACAGTTACCGTTATTGGGGAAGTAGAAGCCCATGTACAGACGCTTAGAAGTAAAGCGAAGGAGCATGACGTTGTTTTTGTTACAGGTAGTATAGGTGACTCTTCCGCTGGATTGGCTATTTTATTAAGTCAGCTGGCCGTCGATAATAAGGCTCATAAAGAGTATCTTATAAACCGCCATAAACGGCCAACTCCACGAGTTAGGGCTGGACAAATCATTGCTACGCTGGACCGAGCATCATTAAATGATATTAGTGATGGATTAGCTAGTGAACTACATGAAATTGTGGAAGCAAGTCAATTGGGCATAACATTTAACGAGGCCGACATTCCTATAAGTGAAGCCTTAAGTGAATTGAAGAAGTCCAACGATATAACTAAGTGGTTTCTATATGGCGGAGAAGATTTCGAATTAGTTGGAACAACCTCAGCTGAATCATGGGATAAATTAAAAATGGCATGTGATGAACAATCAATTAAGATTACTAAAATTGGATCGGTAACTAGCAGCCATTCTAGTGTGCAACTAGTGAAGGAAAATTTAGAAATGATTTTCCTTGAAAAGTCTGGGTATAACCACTTTAAAGGATAAGTTAGGTGAATTATAGTGGAAGAATATGTTTTTTTTACAAAAAGTGCGGAAGAGACATTAAAACTTGCAAAAAAGTTATCAGAGATGGTTGAAAAAAGTGATGTGTTGACGCTTGAAGGTGATTTAGGCGCAGGAAAAACTACATTTACAAAAGGATTAGCATCAGGTCTTGGAATTAAGAAAAATGTAAACAGTCCGACCTTTACGATTATTAAGGAGTATAAAGGTGGGAGGTTGCCTTTATATCATATGGACGTTTACCGTGTAGAGGATGCCGATGAAGATTTGGGCTTTGATGAGTATTTCCATGGAGATGGGATTACAGTCGTAGAATGGGCACATCTTATCGAGGACCAATTACCAAGTGATCGATTGGACATACAAATCTTTTATGTAGATGATTCAACAAGGAAAATCACGATGACTCCATATGGTTCTCATTATATTGATATATGTAAGGAGTTAAGGAATGAAAGCATTAGCAATTGATACAACAAATAATGTACTTGGAATAGCGGTTGTCGATGAGGAAAAGGTAATCGGCGAATATATTACAAACTTAAAGAAGAACCATTCCGTCAGAGCAATGCCAGCAATTGAACGATTATTAAGTGATTGTGATCTAAGTCCAAAACAATTAGATAAGATTGTCGTTGCTACTGGTCCTGGATCGTATACGGGTGTCCGTATTGGTGTATCGATTGCAAAAACGATGGCATGGTCTCTTCAAATTCCAATCGTCGGAGTCTCTAGTTTAGAAGTGTTAGCTGCAAATGGAAGATTTTTTCCGGGGTACATATCTCCGCTTTTCGATGCGAGAAGAGGTCAAGTATATACAGGTTTATATGAGTATACGGACGAAGGATTAGTAACAATTGAGAAGGATCAAAATATTTTATTGAGTGATTGGCTTACTATGCTTGAAGCGAAAAATAAAAAGGTTTTATTTGTTGGTAATGATGTAGAAATTCATAAAGAAACGATACATCGCTTGTTAGGAAACAAGAGTGAACTTGCACAAGTAGTTTTAAATAACCCAAGACCTAGCGAGCTAGGGATGATGGGGCTCGGGAAAGAAACATCAGATGTTCATTCACTTGTTCCAAATTATATCCGACTAGCAGAAGCAGAGGCAAAATGGCTTGAACAGCAAAAGTAAGATGGTGGGGAATTTGGATAAAAGGTTTACAATCAGAAAGATGCAAAGAGAAGATATTGAAGCAGTATATGAAATCGAACTACTGTCATTTACTACCCCTTGGTCAAAGGAGTCACTTTCCTATGAACTTGAGCAAAATTTATTTGCAAAGTATGTAGTAGTAGTTTGTGATGAAAAGGTTGTCGCATATTGCGGGCTATGGGTGATAATGGATGATGCACAGATTACCAATATTGCGGTACACCCTGAATATCGAGGGATGAAAATTGGTGAATCGCTCTTAACATTTTCACTGCAGTTAAGTAAAGAAATGGGTGCCACACGGTTATCCTTAGAAGTAAGAGTATCAAATCATATCGCACAATCTCTCTACAAAAAGCTTGGTTTTGAACCTGGCGGAATAAGAAAAGGCTATTATACAGATAATCTAGAGGATGCTTTAGTAATGTGGGTGAATTTAGTATGAAACAGACAGATCAATATATTTTAGGTATTGAAACAAGCTGCGATGAAACAGCTGCAGCGATTATTAAAAATGGTCGAGAAATTGTAGCAAATGTAGTAGCTTCACAAATTGAAAGTCATAAGAGATTTGGGGGCGTTGTCCCGGAAATTGCGTCAAGGCACCATGTCGAACAACTAACAATTGTATTTGAAGAGGCAATGAAGCAATCAAAACTAGGATTTGAGGATATATCAGCAATTGCGGTGACAGAAGGTCCTGGTCTTGTTGGTGCTTTATTAACTGGAATAAATGCTGCGAAGGCTTTGGCATTTTCTCAGGGGATTCCGCTGATCGGTGTGCATCATATCGCAGGTCATATTTATGCAAATCGTTTGATTACTGAGCTAGAATTTCCATTACTCGCCTTAGTTGTATCAGGTGGGCATACAGAGCTTGTCTATATGAAAGATCATGCTAGCTTTGAAGTGATCGGTGAAACGTTAGATGATGCTGCAGGGGAAGCATATGACAAGGTGGCTAGGACATTAGGCCTTCCGTATCCTGGTGGGCCACATATTGATCGCTTAGCACATGAAGGTGAATCAAACATTGATTTACCGAGAGCATGGTTAGGTGAAGGTTCATTTGATTTTAGTTTCAGTGGGCTCAAATCTGCTGTCATTAATACCCTTCATAATGCAAAGCAAAAAGGAATAGAGTTTGAGGCAAAAGATGTTGCTGCTAGTTTTCAAGCAAGTGTTATCGATGTTTTAGTCACAAAGACAGCGCAGGCTGTGGATAAATATGAAGTGAAACAGCTGTTATTAGCTGGTGGTGTTGCAGCTAATAGAGGCTTACGGACGGCCTTAGAAGAAAGGTTTTCCTCGAGGGAAAATTTACAGCTATGTATCCCGCCGTTATCCTTATGTACAGACAATGCAGCAATGATTGCTGCTGCAGGTAGCGTTTTATTTGAAAAAGGTATTAGAAGTGACTTAGCTTTAAATGCAAATCCTGGACTTGAGTTATCATCGTATTAAGCTTTCGAATATTCGAAAGCTTTTTATTTTTGTGGAGATAGTTATCCACAGAATATACACGATTTTTGTAGAACTGTGTAAAAGTATCAAAGAAACCTGTTATATCAGGCCTATTAGTCTTTGTGGATAACTAGGATAATTCCACATAATTATGTGGATAATGTGTATAAGTCTGTTGATATGTTGGAAATTAAGAGATTTCACTGTGGATAAAACACAAAAATTATCCCCATAAATTAAATTACCAATGAGGATAATAAAAAGATTGTCGAATAATGTGATATTTACTAGTAGAGATCAATAATAATAAAAAACAGCGAGGCTATTCGCTGTTTTTATCGTCGTTTAGCGTAATTATAAAATTCTTGTACTGTGGATAAGTGTAAGACATCCAGCTCCAGCGCCTAGCCCCTAGAGGTCATAAGCTACGCATGAATTGAAGGTAAAGAACACCTTCTATTCCTGATCGTCTTATGCTTGTCGGGGCTGATCAAGGCGCTTGCGCTTTTGTTCTAATCAACATTTTTCTAATGTAGATTCTCCCATTCATTCATTAAATTTTCAAGCTGTGATTGAAGAAGTTCATTTTCAGTATTAATTTTTTGGACCTCTTCATGATTTTGGTAGATTTCAGGGTCGCAGAGGAGGGATTCATTATGTTCAATCTTTTCCTCTAAATTCGCGATTTCAGCCTCAATCTCCTCAATTCTTCGTTGTTTTTGTCTTTCAAGCTTTTTTAGTTCCTTTTCCTGTTGATAAGTTAGCTTACTTTCTTGTTGTGAGCTAGCTGAATTTTGTTTATGAGGAAGTGACCGGTCATCTGCCTCCTGCTCTAAACGTTCTAGCTCTAATTGCTCCTCTTTTTTCTCGAGGTAATAGTCATAGTCACCTAAATATTCGTTCAATTTTCTACTTGAAAGCTCAAAAACTTTTGTAGTGATTCTGTTAATAAAATACCTGTCATGTGAAACAAATAGGATTGTTCCGGGATAATCAATTAACGCATTTTCTAAGATTTCTTTGCTGTCTAAATCAAGATGGTTTGTAGGTTCATCTAGTATGAGAAAGTTGGCATTTTGAAGCATGAGCTTTGATAAAGCAATTCTTGCCTTTTCTCCACCACTTAAAGCCGAAACTGGCTTCAAGACATCGTCACCTGAAAATAGAAAATTTCCTAGGACAGTTCGAATCTCTTTTTCTGTCTTCTCTGGATAATCATCCCATAACTCGTCCAATACTCGTTTATTTGAAGTAAGATCAGCTTGTTGTTGGTCATAATAGCCGATTTGAACATGTGAGCCAAGGGAGAAAGTTCCAGTTAAGGAGTCAAGCTTTTGGACAATTGATTTTAGTAGTGTTGACTTACCAATTCCGTTTGGACCCACTAAGGCAATGCTATCTCCACGCGAAATAGAAAAGGAAATGTTTGAGATGACTGGATGTACGGAATCATATGAGACCGAAATATCAGTTGCTTTTAGAACATCATTTCCACTTTGCCTTTCAATATCAAATCGAAAGTTAGCTGATTTTTCATCACCTAATGGTCTGTTCATTAGGTCCATATTCTCTAATTTTTTTCTTCTGCTTTGGGCAAGCTTAGTTGTTGAAGCACGTGCTAAATTTCGTTGAATAAAGTCCTTCAGCTTAGCCACTTCTTCCTGCTGCCTTTCATAGGATTTGAGCTCTTTTTCATAGTTGTCAGCTTTGTATTTTAAGTAGTCGCTGTAATTCCCGATGTATTTTGTACTTGTATGACGACTAATCTCATATACTTGTGTGACGATTTTATCTAAAAAATATCGGTCATGTGATACGATCAAAATAGCTCCATCGTAGTTTTGTAAATATTGTTCAAGCCATGTTAATGTTTCAATATCTAGGTGATTCGTAGGTTCATCTAATATTAATAAGTCAGGGCTAGTTAATAGTAATTTACCTAATGCAAGTCGGGTTCTTTGACCTCCACTTAATGAGGAAATCTTTGTGTTTGGATCAAAAGTGCTAAATCCAAGACCATGCAAAACAGAGCGGATATCTGCTTCATATTGGTAACCACCATTTTCCTTAAATTTCACTTGCAAGGTATCGTATTCCTTTAATAGCTGGTCAAATTTTTGTGGTTCTTTAGCAGGATCGACTGTCGCCATCCTTTGCTCTACATTGCGCATGTCCTTTTCCATTGATTGGAGCTCTTTAAAGACTAAGTTCATTTCTTCCCAAATTGATAAGTGTGATTCTAATCCTGTATCCTGAGCTAAGTAACCTAGTGTGACATCTTTCGGTTTTATAATATCTCCTGAATCATAAGACATGGCCCCGGAGATGATTTTTAAAAGTGTAGACTTTCCAGCTCCATTACGCCCTACAATGGCAATCTTATCTCTAGTTTGTACTTCTAGCTTAATATTCGATAAAATAGGATCAGCGCCAAAATATTTACTAAGTTGATTTATTTGCAACAATATCATTGTATTCACCCCTATTAATGGTTTAAGTTTAGCTTAATAGGGACTTATGGGCAACCAAAGAAACAATATCATATGCTCTAAGAAAGTGTTCCTGCTCTATTGATAAGTAGGAGGAAAGGCATAAATTTAATAATTTGTTACAATAACAAGACAGACAGATTTTTAAAAATAGTGTATAGTCTAGGTAGAAGGGGATTTGTATATGTCTGAATTTACCCATTTTAATGATCAAGGCAGAGCAAAAATGGTTGATATCTCTGCAAAGGAAACAACGGTTAGAACAGCAAAGGCAAAAACAAGTATCGAACTAACCGAAGAGGTATATAGAAAAATTACCAATCATGAAATTGGCAAAGGTGATGTTCTATCAGTTGCCCAGGTAGCAGGAATAATGGCGGCTAAACAGACGTCAAATGTCATACCAATGTGCCACCCTATTCCAATTAAAGGTGTCGATATTGAGTTTGAATGGAATGTTACAGAAAGTACATTTGTCCTTTTGATTACTTCGACAGTCAAAACAAAAGGAAGCACAGGTGTGGAAATGGAAGCGTTAACGTCAGCTAGTGTTTCAGCACTGACTGTTTATGATATGTGTAAAGCTGTGGATAAAGGTATGGTCATAGGACCAACCTATTTAGTTGAAAAAACTGGTGGCAAAAATGGAGACTTCTTAAGGAAAGACACATGACTGCACTAATGTGTGAAGAAAGAGGGGGAATCCCTCTAATTTATTCTTTACAGAGACAGTGTTGGCAAAAAATGATTCATTTTGCGACAAGAATATCATGTAGTACTTACTCATTCCATCCCCTATTAGGAGCTGGGAATGTAGACTTTCTCCATTTTTCCTCCATCTGAAACGGTGTGTGAAAACAACATATTTGTTTTGTAAGAATGTGAGGCGAAAGAGTGAATATAGAACAATCTAAAATACCACAGGCAACTGCTAAAAGATTGCCTTTGTACTATCGTTTTTTGAAAAACCTACACTCATCTGGGAAGCAGCGTGTTTCATCAGCTGAGTTAAGTGATGCAGTAAAGGTAGATTCTGCAACTATTCGTAGGGACTTCTCATATTTTGGAGCGCTTGGAAAAAAGGGCTATGGGTATAATGTGAATTATTTAATTTCATTTTTTAGAAAAACACTAGATCAAGATGAAACAACAAAGGTATGTTTAATTGGTGTAGGGAACTTAGGGACAGCCTTTTTGCATTATAATTTTACAAAGAATAATAATACAGTTATTTCACTTGCATTTGATGTTGATAACGAGAAAGTCGGAACTGACATAGGTGGTATACCTGTCTTTCATTTAGATGATCTTGAGGAAAATCTTCCAGACGATGTAACAGTTGCGATCTTAACCGTACCTGCACCGGCTGCTCAGTCTATTACAGATCGGTTGATAACGAAGGGGATTAAGGGGATTTTAAACTTTACCCCAGCTCGGTTAACTGTTCCAGATGATATCAGAATACATCATATTGATTTAGCAGTGGAGCTTCAATCACTTGTTTACTTTTTAAAGCATTATCCAAATGAAGATAAATCATAACTATTAAGGGAGGTGAAATCGATGCCTATAGGAATCGGAAGCCTTTTATTAATCGTATTTGTAGCATTACTTATTTTTGGACCAAAGAAATTACCAGAGCTAGGAAAAGCAGCTGGTAATACCTTACGTGAATTTAAGCATGCTACAAAAGGTTTAGCAGATGATGAAGATGAAGTAGTAAAAAAGGAAGTTAAGAAGGAAGAAGTCAAGTAAGATAGGATGAATCCGATATGAAACATAATGATATGTCGGTCATTGAACATATTACAGAGCTAAGAAAACGACTCGTTATTATCGTCGTTTTCTTTGTTATAGCAATTATAGCTGGCTTTTTGCTTTCAAGACCGATTATTATTTATTTGCAGCAAACAGATGAAGCGAAGAATCTAACATTAAATGCCTTTAATTTAACAGATCCCTTAATGGTATACATGCAATTTGCGTTTATCATTGCATTGGTCATAACGTCACCTGTTATTTTGTATCAACTTTGGTCGTTCGTTAGTCCAGGTTTGTATGAAAAGGAAAGACGTGTAACGTTAAGCTATATTCCACTCTCACTTATGCTATTTTTTGCAGGTATTTCCTTTTCATATTTTATCTTGTTTCCGTTTGTCGTAGATTTTATGGAAAGAATCTCAAATGATTTAGAAATTAATCAAGTCATTGGAATAAATGAATACTTTTCTTTCTTATTACAGTTGACGATCCCATTTGGTTTACTTTTTCAGTTACCTGTCGTTATTATGTTTCTTACTAGGCTAGGAATTGTTACCCCAATGTTCCTATCAAAAGTAAGAAAATACGCATACTTCGTTCTGCTCGTGATAGCTGCGTTAATTACACCACCTGAGTTAACTTCACATTTATTGGTTTCAATCCCATTGTTTATTCTGTATGAAATTAGCATTTGGGTATCACGTATCTCTTATCGAAAAGCACAGAAGCTACGTTTCGAAGAAGAAAATGGAACAAAAGCGGAAGCGCCTTGAACAGCCTCGGGCAAATAAGCCACTTTTGAATAGAAGGTGTTTTTTACCTTCAATTCAAAAGTGGCTTAGACCCAAGAGGGGCTAGGCGTTGGAGCTGGATGCAGTGCGCTTATCCACAGTACAAGAATTTTCTAGTTTCCTATAATACAAAAAATGAGACTGGTTGATCAGTCTCATTTCTTGGTTTTGATTTTTTTCATTTTTATAGAGAATGTAAACATTCTAATCGCAACCCCAATATCAAAGGTTGCAATGAGCATTAAGACGATGGTGGGAAAAGACAGGACTCCATTTTCGGCACTGTTAATCGCTAAATAGGTAAACAGCAAGCCCATCGTTAAATAAAAAAATCCCATAGAATTAGGACGAGTTCTCATGTTAAAAATCCTCCAATAATTACTTGCACTTGTTGTTCAAGTTGCATTCCTTCATATCGGTTCATCATTTTTTCAATGTCATCAGCAAAAACTGTTTGAATGATGACAACCATTGTGTTCATCGCTACATGTGCGAAGATAGGCACGATGATTCGTTTTGTTTTTACATATAGGAATGCAAACGTAAAGCCCATTGATGCATATAAAAGTAGATGCTGGGGCTCGCCATGTAAGAGGGCAAAAAAGAGTGAACTAATTAGAGCAGCAATGATAAAGTTTGTTTTCGAATAGATCACACCAAAGAGTATCTTTCGAAAGATAATCTCTTCTAAAATAGGCCCAAAAATTGAGGTTACAATGATTACTAGAGGTGTTACCTTAATCACATTCACAATCATTTCGGTATTTTCAGAACCAGCTTCAACGCCAAATACATTTATTTCAATATTGGCTGCAAAGGTTTGTGCAAAAATGGCCAAAAAGACACCTCCAATTGCCCAACCGATCGAAGCGGCAGCTGATGATGGTTCACCCAGAAGCGTTCTCTCATCCTTACGGTCATTTCGTAGTAAAAAGAGAATAATAATAAACGCAAGTGTAAAGCTAAAGATTGTCCAATAGGAAAATCTTTCCGTCATTGTTTCTCCTATATGTAAACGATCCAATATACCAATCCCAACAATTCCTGATAGTTGCATTAGCACATATGTTAATAAAATAAACCAATAACGCGCTCTCATATAAGCCTCCCTCATTAGTAAATTGTTCTACTCTGATTTTCCTTTTTATGTATAAAAAACGAAAAAGATAGCAAGAACAAAGATAGAGAAATGAATTTTATTAAACCTTATTGTAACATACCTTTTGATGAACATATGAGTGATAACTATTTAGAACTAAGCAAAATATGTTCTCCAATAAGGACAAACAATGTATTAGATAGAATGTGACTTTTTACTGTAAACTATGAAAATTAAAATTTCGTAATGTGGATAAGAAGAGAACGTGTATGTGCGGAAGCAATTATTGAGGTCAATTTAATGAGCAACAGAACCCTTACCATGTGGTTTAAAAGAAACAAAAAGACGGGTGGGGGATTTCTGCGCGTAAAGATTAAAATAAATCTAGGTAGCCAACAGTGGTTAGAAGGGAATTTTAATCTGTCGAAAATCTCGGTTTATCATACATGGATGAATAGGTTTCTAAGTTGAATGTAATTTTATTGAAAGATTAAAAAAAATTTTAACTTCATACTTGAAATTGGAAGAAATCTTATATAATATAATAATTGTGTTAGCACTCGATGACAGAGAGTGCTAACAAAAAGGAAGATTTAATCATTTTTTAAGAATTTGAGGAGGGTGTTTCACTTGTTAAAGCCATTAGGTGATCGCGTTATTATCCAGTTAGTTGAATCAGAAGAAAAAACTGCTAGCGGTATCGTTCTTCCAGATAGTGCGAAAGAAAAGCCACAAGAAGGCAAGGTAGTAGCTGTTGGTACAGGCCGTGTATTAGACAACGGAGAAAAAGTAGCACTTGAAGTAGCAGAAGGCGATCGTATCATCTTCTCAAAATATGCTGGTACAGAAGTGAAATATGAAGGTACTGAATACTTAATTTTACGTGAAAACGACATTTTAGCTGTTATCGGATAATTCGGACAGCACACATATCATAGAATACACGTCAACTACCCACCACTTAGATTCTAACGAATCTTGAAGTGGGGGCTTGAAAAAGCCTTTAGTTGTCTAGCCTAAGTTTTACGAAAACTACGTTGGTTTGGTTATCACACCCTCGGATGATACCCTAGTCCGTTGCTCTGTGTAGGCTCTGTAATAGTTCTGAATGGGTAGGAACGGTCAACCTGATTTGGCGGTTTTACCGCAAAGTCTTACCAACATTGGCGAAGGGTAACTACTCCTAAAAAAGGAGGAACACATTATATTTGTGTTCAAAAGCTTTAGGCTAAAGCCTACCAAAATTTATCCCCTCCCTATCGTTGGGCTACGCCCTGCACTCGATTGAGGAAGGGGAATTCTTTTAGAAAACTGTTAAAAACTTGAGGAGGTCGTGTAAAAATGGCAAAAGATATTAAATTTAGCGAAGAAGCTCGTCGTTCGATGCTTCGTGGTGTTGACGCATTAGCAGATGCTGTAAAAGTTACATTAGGACCTAAAGGCCGTAACGTAGTTTTAGAAAAGAAATTCGGTTCTCCTTTAATTACAAATGACGGTGTTACAATTGCGAAAGAAATCGAATTAGAAGACGCATTCGAAAACATGGGTGCTAAACTTGTTGCAGAAGTAGCTAGCAAAACAAACGATGTTGCGGGTGACGGTACAACAACTGCAACTGTTTTAGCTCAAGCGATGATCCGCGAAGGTTTAAAGAACGTAACAGCTGGTGCTAATCCAATGGTTATCCGTAAAGGAATCGAAAAAGCTGTTGCTGTTGCATTAGCAGAGCTACAAGCAATTTCAAAACCAATCGAAAGCAAAGAATCTATTGCACAAGTTGCAGCAATCTCTGCAGCTGATGAAGAAGTAGGTCAATTAATTGCTGAAGCAATGGAACGCGTTGGTAATGACGGTGTTATCACAATCGAAGAATCAAAAGGCTTCTCTACTGAACTAGAAGTAGTAGAAGGTATGCAATTTGACCGTGGTTATGCATCTCCATATATGGTAACTGATTCTGACAAAATGGAAGCAGTTCTTGAAAACCCATACGTATTAATCACTGATAAAAAAATCACAAACATTCAAGAAATCTTACCTGTATTAGAGCAAGTTGTTCAACAAGGTAAGCCTCTAGTATTAATTGCTGAGGATGTAGAAGGTGAAGCGTTAGCTACTTTAGTAGTGAACAAACTTCGCGGAACATTTAATGCAGTAGCTGTTAAAGCACCTGGCTTTGGTGACCGCCGTAAAGCAATGCTTGAAGATATTGCGATCTTAACTGGTGGTGAAGTAATCACTGAAGATTTAGGTTTAGACCTTAAATCTGCTACGATCGATCAATTAGGCCGCGCTTCTAAAATTGTTGTAACAAAAGAAAATACAACAATTGTTGAAGGTGCTGGAGAAACTGAACAAATCGCAAGCCGTGTAAACCAAATTCGTGCTCAATTAGAAGAAACAACTTCTGAATTTGACAAAGAAAAATTACAAGAACGTTTAGCTAAATTAGCTGGCGGTGTAGCAGTTGTCAAAGTTGGAGCTGCAACTGAAACTGAATTAAAAGAGCGTAAACTACGTATCGAAGATGCTCTTAACTCTACTCGTGCTGCAGTAGAAGAAGGTATCGTAGCTGGTGGTGGTACGGCTCTAGTGAACGTATATAGCAAAGTAGCTGCAATTGAAGAAGAAGGCGACACTCGTACTGGTGTTAACATCATTCTTCGTGCACTTGAAGAGCCAGTTCGTCAGATCGCACACAATGCAGGCCTTGAAGGTTCTGTCATCGTTGAGCGCTTGAAAAACGAAGCAGTCGGCATTGGCTTCAACGCTGCTAACGGTCAATGGGTAAACATGATCGATGCTGGTATCGTTGACCCAACGAAAGTAACTCGTTCTGCACTACAAAACGCAGCTTCTGTAGCAGCTATGTTCTTAACAACTGAAGCTGTTATCGCTGACAAGCCAGAAGAAGGTGGCGGCATGCCTGATATGAGCGGCATGGGCGGCATGGGTGGAATGGGCGGCATGATGTAATAAGGGTTTTAAAACCTTGTTATATCAACGTCTAAAATGATAATATGCTTTTCTTGTCCTCGTTTTATAAAAAACACGGCAACTAATGACAAAAAAGCTAACTATAGGAGAAGGTCTTTCATCAGTTTGCTAAACTGTTGGGAGGCCTTTTCTTCCATATTGGCGGTCATATGAGCATATATATTCATTGTAGTATTAATATCTGTATGTCCTAGTCGCTGTTGTATTTCTTTAATGCCAACTCCAGCTTCAATCAATAATGAAGTGTGGGTATGTCTAAATGAATGTGGAGTAATGTTCTTTTCTATTTCTGCTTTTTTCAGAAGTCTTTTAAGCCGGATCTCAACAACTTTTCTTAATTGTGGATGCCCATCCTCTCGAGCAAAAATAAATCCGTTATCCTGGTAAACAAAGCTGTTTTTTATTTTAATCTCATTCTGTTTAAACCGGATCTTTTTTAACATGTTGATCAGCATTTCATCAATCTTGATTGTACGGACAGAGCCTTTTGTTTTTGGCGTTAAAAGCTGATATTTTTCAAAATGATTGTTAGGGTTATAAAGAGTTTTAGTAACTCGAATAGTACCTTGTTTTTTGTTAAAATCCCCCCATTTTAATGCCAATAATTCACCTATTCGTAATCCGATATAGGAAAGTACCGTGAAGACAAGATGATCCATTTCAAGCCCGTCTGTATAGGCTAATTTAAGAAAATGAGCAAGATCTTCTTTTTCAAGAAAGACAATATCCTCTTCTGCTTTCTCCAGTTCTTCAACACTTTTCTGTTTTTTAGGCATTTTGAAATCCTCAGTAGGATTATTTTTTATCAGCCCTTGAGTTAATGCTTTCCCAAAAATCATTCTTCCACAAGCATGAATACCATCCATATAATTTTGGCTGTATTTTTCGTTTAATTCCAGAATCCTTTCTTCATACATTTTCTTAGTAATGCGGCTGATTGGATAAGGTCCCCAAACAGAAGTAAAATGCTTCATTTCCTTTTCTCGAGCTCTCACACTGCTTATCTTCACACCACTGCGGCTATACGTTTTTAACCAATCCTGGGAGAATTGCTCGAAAGGCATATCGGATTCTTTGGTAAGTGCCATTTTGAATTTCTATTTCTACAAGGCGTGCCGCTGCCTTTGCTTCTCGTTATGTTTTAAAGCCGCCTTTAGATATCTCTTTACGTTTTTTTGTGAGTGGGTCCAGCCCTAAATAAATATGATAACTCCAAGTTTTTCCGCGTTGTCTAAATTTCGCCATTCTAGTGGCCCCCTTTATTAGTATTAGGGGATTTTCAGAGCATACCCATTTATCCATTTTAAACTTTTAAATAAATGCAAAATAATTATTTAATACGTCTTTCTATATAAATTTCAAAGAGTTCATTAAAGGTTTTATCAATTTCTTGCTTCTCCTTTAGAAAAAATTTTAAAAGTTCATATTTATCCGATGGTGAAAACCCACCTTTTTTAATCCCCATTCCAAAACTGTTTTTCATTCTAAGTATAAAATTAATAATTTCATGTAAATGATCTAGCTCTTTATTATCCTGGTTACTGACGGCATGCTCTAATGTTAGAAAGAATATTTGATCATTTATTTTTAATATTTTTTCTCTTACATTCGGTTCAGCTTTAATAAGCATTTGATGAAAGTCTTCATTGTAGCGATTTACTTGGTATTCATCATAGTTAACAACTTCATCCCCCTTTGTGAGGTAATCCATTGAAACACCAAAATATTTGGCTATAGTCGAAAACTTACGACGAAGACAGTGTTCCTTTTCAGTTATCATTAAGGCTTTTATATAACATCAGGAAAAACAACGAGGCATTTAAAGAGCCTGACCTCCAAAAATGGTCAAATGATATCCGAATAATGATGGAAAGAGATAATCGAACTGAAGAGCAAATTAAATACTTAATCGATTGGTGTCAACAGGATTCTTTCTGGAAAGCAAATATTCTTTCTCCATCAAAATTAAGAAAACAATATGATCAATTGGTTGTAAAGATAAAGTCAGAAAATGAAACGAAAAAGAAAAGTCCTCAAGTTATTCCAACAAAACTCCCAGAACATTGGCCGGAACGAAAACCCTTAACAAAAGAAGAATTACTTCGAATTGAAGAATTAGAGGCGGAAATGCCTTTTTAGGAGGTTGGGTTATTGAAAGCAATAAAGCGTTTTTTGCAAATCGAGGATGTTTATAAAGATGCTGCTAAAAAATTAGTTCCGACATTAGCTGAACGAGACGATTTTGAAGCGGAATTCCAATATAAATTGCCTTGTCCGAGTTGTGGGGACGAAACTGCAAGTGGGTTATTTTATCGAATGTTAAATCAAGATGATTGGTATGCAGTTAGCGAAACAATGAAATGCTCAGTTTGTAGGGATAAGGAAGCTTTCAATGTTTATCAACGAAAAAGCTTAGAAGAATTAAGAGCATCAATTGGTGAAAGGCTTACGAAGGAGTATTTTCTCCTTCCGGAAGATTTAAAGGATGCAGGGTTTAAGAATTTCGAGAAAACTAACGATGTTACTTCAAAAGCTAAAGAAAACGCGATGACATATACAAAAATGTTTTTAGCAGGTGATCATTATAACTTACTAATTATGGGGAATCCTGGAACAGGAAAAAGTCATCTATGTGCTGCAATTGGAAGGACTATAAAAGGAAAAAAAGATAAAGGTTCTACCGTAGGATTTTTAACTACAGGTAAGTTGCTATCAATGTATAAAACAACCTACCGTAAAGGAGCTGCTAAATCTGAAGAAGATATTTTTAGGGATATTAAAGGAATAGATCTTCTCTTCTAGTCCTGGATGATGTTCGCTCAGAGGCAAAAGGGGGAAAGACGATTGGAGAAAGGGAATGTTATTTGAGATTGTAGAAAGCCGGTCTGAAGGATGATAGCAAAGGTAATTAATATTTTGCTGAAGGATGGAGAAATGACAATAGATAAAGCCAAAATCATAGCGACCTCATCGAATACAGCTTTAAAATCAATGGAATTAGGCAATTTAGCGGAAAGAATGAACAAGATTGAGAAAATGTTTGATAACCAGGAATAGCACCGAAATATGAAAGGACCGATTTTGAATGAGTTTAAAATCCCAGCTGAAACATCTTGAGCGAAACATAAAGCCAAAGGAAAAAGGTTCAGTTCAAGAGTGGCGTGAAAGATTTAAAAGGAATGAAGAAATGGAAAGCGTTGTTGACAGGACATTTTCTTACCGGGATGTTTATATTAAGGTTGCTGCAATGAACGAAGGCTATGAACCGAGATATGAGGATGAAACAGGGCTCGATGTATGGTATCACAATCTAAAGGCGACATATAAATATCTGGAAGAGAAGGGAAAGGTTCCGAATACGAGGGAACCTGTTTTGAAAAATTGGAATCTTGAGGCTTATTCTAATAAATACAGTAAAAAAGTGCGATACCTCTGAACAGATGGGAGGCCTCTTTTGCGTTATATGAACATAAATATTCATGGTTGTGTTAATGGTTAACACTGATGAATCTCCTTTATTTCTATGGCCGCTTATACTAGCTCATGAGCGGTACGTTACAAAGTGTTCTTTTTAATAAAGCCAAGCATAAACATTTAAGAGAAAGAAACAGAAGGTGTTAAGGATGCATGAGATGTCGCTTATGTCTGAAATTATTAAAATAGTTTCTGAAGATGCTAGATTACATGGTTTTAGCAAAGTAGATAAAATAGATGTGATTGTTGGTGATTTATCAAATGTACTGCGTGATGCTCTAGAGTTAGCATTTTTCCATTTTCAGAAACAAGGATTAGGCATTCTTGATGAAAATACGAAATTAGATATTATACGTGAAGTGGCGAAAGCAAAATGTCAAACGTGCCTGTTTGAGTTTACACCCGACTATAGAATGGCGCTATGTCCAAAGTGTGGACTACCAAATTGTTTACTCGTTTCCGGTGAAACCTTTAGGGTTGAATCATACGAAGGAAGTGATGAACTGTGAAAATCAAGCTACAAGAAGATGTGTTAAAAGATCAAAACTTGGCTGCGGCATTCAATAGAGAAACGTTCAAAAAAAACCATACTCTTGTCATTAACTTAATGAGCTCTCCAGGAGCGGGTAAAACGACTTTACTGGAAGAAACGATTAAAGCCTTAATGAATGAGTTTCATATGGCTGTGATAGAAGGCGATTTAGCAACGGATCTGGATGCAGAAAGATTACGTTCACAAGGAGTCAAAACGGTTCAAATTAATACGGTAGGAGGATGTCACCTTGATGCAAGAATGATTGCGAAAACATTACCAGATTTTGAACTAGACTCCATTGATATTCTCTTTATTGAAAACATTGGGAACTTAGTTTGCCCATCTGGTTATGATTTAGGACAAGATTATAAAGTGGTGGTTTTAAGTGTCCCTGAAGGAAATGATAAAATTCCGAAATATCCTGTCATGTTTAGACGTACAGATGTAACTATCATTAATAAAATCGACCTCCTTCCTTATGTATCTTTCAATTTAGAAGAAGCGATAAGAAACTTAAAAGAAATTAGCCCACAAGCGCAATTGAAAGCATTATCCGCAAAAACGGGTGAAGGGATGGAAGAATGGATCAATTGGATAAAGGATGCTTATCGTCAATGTACAAAGCCATAAAAGTAATCGTGAAAGGAAAGGTGCAGGGAGTTGGTTTTCGCCCATTTATCTACCATCTTTCAAAAAAATATCATCTCAATGGAACGGTCCAAAATAACCTAAATGGTGTCACCATTATGGTTGAAGGACAAGAAGGAAATTTAGAGAAAATGTTGGACGAAATCAAAAGGTATCCGCCTAAATTGGCGAAAATTAATGAGATAAACATTCATCAAATTCCACTCGCCCATTATAAAGAATTTACGATTATTCCCAGTCGAAAAAACGGAAGGTCTATTCCCTGGATACCTGCGGATGCGGCGATTTGTGAGAAATGTTTGGAAGAAATGAACGACCCATATAATCGACGTTTTCACTATCCATTTATTAATTGCACTCAATGCGGACCGCGCTATACGATTATCAATCGTCTTCCATATGATCGTTCAAATACGACAATGAAGGAATTTCCTATGTGCCATGATTGTGAAGTGGAGTATGAAGATCCATCGAATCGGCGGCACCATGCTCAGCCTATTTGTTGTTCAGATTGTGGACCAACCGTTACGCTTTATAACCAAGGTGGGAAATCATTGGCTGAAAATCAATCAGCCATCACGCAAACGGTTGATCTGATCAAACAAGGAAAAATTGTTGCAATTAAAGGAATAGGTGGCTTCCATTTAGCTTGTGATGCTTATCAAGAGAAGGTAGTTGACCAATTAAGACTTAGAAAGAAACGACCACAGAAACCGTTGGCGATCATGGTTAAATCTTTAGAGGTGGCAAGAAATCTTTGTTATATTTCCAGCCAAGAAGAAGATCTCCTGACGAGCCCCGAAATGCCGATTGTTATTTTAAAAAGAAAAAGAGAGGGAGTATTACCACCAAATATTTCTCAAAGTTTATCGACTATTGGGGTGATGCTGCCTTATACTCCCCTACATCATCTTTTATTTGAGCATCATCAATTGGAATGTATCGTGATGACGAGTGCTAATCCTTCTGGTCTGCCCATTTTATATAAAGATGCTCATTTAGAACATTTACAAAACATATGTGATTATATATTAACTCATAACCGTAAAATCGATTTTCCAATTGATGATTCTGTTGTTCAATGTGATGGTGAAAATATCCAATTTGTACGCCGTGCTAGGGGATTTGTTCCAGATCCACTCAAAACAACATCCAATGTGGATCATATTATTGCATTAGGAGGAAACCAAAAAAATACATTTGCAGTTGGAAAACAGAATAACATTGTTATGAGTCCTCATATAGGTGATTTAGAAAACGAAGAAATGATTGCCTCCTTTGAAGAGAAACTCCATCATTATAAAGAATTTCTAGGGGTTAAAGAAGTGAATGTGGCTGTCGACAAGCACCCACTATACGCATCCACTTCTATTGCAAAAAAACTCAATTGTAAAACCATATCCATTCAACACCACCATGCACACCATGTATCTTGTATGGAAGATAACGGTCTTAACGAACCTTGTTTAGGTATTATATTAGATGGTACAGGATATGGAGAATACGGAAATATTTGGGGGTTTGAATTTCTATATGGAGATGCAAAATCTTTTGAACGACTGGCTCACCTGAAATCCACTCCTCTTCCAGGTGGAGAAAAAGCCGTGAAAGAACCGTGGAGAAATGCAGTTGGTATGCTGCTTTATTACTGGCCGCAAGAGGGAAAAGAATTATGTATGAAACTTTTTCCTGAGAGATTAAAAGAAATAAACATTATGGAACAAATGATAGTCCATCAGATGAATACGCCTATGGCTGGAACATGTGGCCGCTTATTTGATGCCATTAGTGCCATTCTCGGTATTTGTTCGATTTCAACGTATGAAGGAGAGGCAGCGATCAAATTATCTGATTATATGAATAGAACCGAACTCGAAAGTACAGGGGAGATGTATTCATATCATTTAATAACACACACTCCAAACCAAATTCAACTTGACTTATCTCCTATGATTTATCAAATCATTCAAGACAAATTTCAACAACAATCCATTACTACAATCATACAGAAATTTCATAACACATTGATGTCTTGCTGTGTACAAATGGTTTTAAAAGTTGTGAAAAACAGACCTGATCTAAATAGAACGGTTGTACTGTCAGGAGGATCCTTCCAAAATGTTTTTCTTGCCAGAGAGATTCAAAAAGGTCTTCAGAAAGAAGGATTTAACGTCTATACACATAAACATGTCCCATGCCACGATGGAGGCTTATCATTAGGACAAATCATCATTGCTGCTCATCAGTTGTAAGATGACAAAAGAAAATGAAGGTGGTGAATTCAATTGTGCTTAGGAGTACCCGCTAAAGTCATTGAAATAGAAGAGCAAAGAGCTCTAGTAGATGTGATGGGTTCGAGGATGTATGTAGGGATCTTTTTTGTTCCAGAGGTTAGGATAGATGATTATGTTTTACTCCATGCTGGGCAGGCCATGACCATAGTGGATGAGGAATTTGCCAAGGAAAGTATAGAAGAATGGAGGAATGTGTTAGATGGTAAACATGGAACTTTTTTCGGAACCGACCTTAACTCGTGAGTCAGTAGAGGCTGTTATCGATTTAGCGAAGAAATTTAAAAAAGAAAAAGGTAGAATCCCGGTATTTATGGAGGTATGTGGTTCACATACGATGGCCTTAGCCAAAACAGGAATAAAAACTAGATTGAAAGATTATGTACACCTTATTGCTGGGCCGGGATGTCCTGTATGTGTCACAGATCAAAAGTCGATCGATGCGATGATTCAATTATCAGAAGAGTCTAACACGATTCTTTGTACATTTGGCGATATGATGCGTGTTCCTGGTTCTAAATTTACCCTAATGAAAGCGAAAACAGATGGAAAGGATATCAGAGTCGTTTACTCTCCGTTAGATAGTGTGAAAATAGCAGAAGAAAATCCAGATAAGGAAGTCATTTTTTTAGGAATTGGATTTGAAACAACGATTCCAATTCTCGCTCTTGCTGTTAGAGAGGCAACAAGAAAGGAGTTAAAGAATTATTCGATATGGATGACAACAAAATTGGTGGAACCTGTTTTAAGAGTCCTTCTTAGTTCAGGAGATGTAAAACTTGATGGATTTCTTTTACCTGGTCAGGTTTCCATTGTTATAGGAAAACAGAGCTACCGTTATTTAGCGGAAGAATTTGATATTTCGGGGGTCATTACTGGTTTTGAACCCGTTCAATTGCTCAGTGGGATTTATAAGCTGCTACATCTTCAGCTGGAAAAAAAGGTTAAGATCCTTAATGATTATACATATGTTGTAAGTGATGAAGGAAACGTAGTTGCTCAAAACTTAATAGAAGAATATTTAGAAACTCATGACGAGGCATGGAGGGGGATAGGTACCATCCCAAAAAGTGGATTAGTGCTTAAAGAACAATACGCGCTATACGATGCGAAAAAGAAGTTTAAAATTTCGATAGGGGAACCGAGAGTAACAAAATGCCGCTGTGGTGAAATCATTCGAGGATTAATTACACCAGAGGAGTGTGTGCTGTTCAATAAAGGTTGTACTCCCACTCACCCTATTGGTCCTTGTATGGTATCAACAGAAGGAACCTGTTCGGCACATTATCAATTCATGAGGGAGGAGTAACCTTGATGCAGCGAATAAGTCTAGCGCATGGAGAAGGTGGAGAATTAACACACCAACTCATACAAGATATCTTCATTCAATCATTTGGACATTCAGAGCAAACACAGTTTGATTCTGCCATTCTTACTATTCCTTCACAAACCATCGCTGTAACAACAGATAGCTTCGTAGTAAAACCTATTTTCTTTCCAGGTGGAAATATAGGGAAGCTGGCGATAACAGGAACAGTGAACGATTTAGCTGTAAGTGGTGCTATTCCTCACGTGATAACTGCTGGATTTATTATCGAAGAAGGGTTCCCAATAAAAAGTCTAAAAGAGATTGTCAACACTATGGCAGGGGAAGCAGAAAGAGCCGGGGTGAACATTATTGCCGGAGATACAAAAGTAGTCGAAAAGGGGAGTGTGGATGGCCTATTTATTAATACGACAGGGATCGGTGTGATGCAAGAACAGCATCGATTGAAACCTGAAATGGTTCAAGAAGGAGATTCCGTAATCATTAGCGGTACAATAGGGGATCATGGGGTCGCTATCCTGAGTGCACGCCAGGAGCTTGGGTTGCTCACAGATGTTAGGAGTGATTGTGCATTATTAAACCACCTGATTCATGAACTCTTGGAGGAAATCAAAGGAATTCGGATCATGCGGGATCCGACAAGGGGGGGATTAGCCACAACACTAGTAGAACTATGTGAAGACTTTCATTTTACAATTGAAATAGATGAAGCTTCTATTCCAGCACGTAGGGATGTTCAAGGTGTATGTGATATTTTAGGTTATGATCCTCTTTATCTAGCAAATGAAGGGAAAGTAGTTATCATCGTTGATTCAAATGATAAACAAAAGGCACTTGATATCTTGAAGAATCATGAGATGGGAAAGGATGCAAGTGTGATTGGTCAAATTACATCCTGTCATGTTCAATCAGGGAAACTACTTTTAAAAACAGCTGTTGGTACAACAAGAAGACTTAATCGCCTATCTGGTCAGCTTTTGCCTAGAATTTGTTAATCATTTTGATATGTAAGCATAGGATAGGGGGAAACGGCCTAAAGGGGAGAACATCATGCAAAACATCGAAATGATTAGAATGCAAATAAATTATCTTGTTACACAAGCACATCATGATATTTTTACACTTTCTACATTGAGTGACACATCCTTGAAGCAACAAATTCTTCAACGATTATGGGATTCACTATCGACCATTCATTTTCTTAGTGAATGGTTGGCAAATCAAGCCATAACAAGTTATCATGCTTTACCCCCACAAACGGCTGTTGCTGGTTCTTCAGGGACTTTCAATCAGTTGCAGATTCCGCCCATTACTCAGCCTAACCAACGAACGTTTACTATTAGAGAATTAGCAACCTTTGATGGGAAAAATGGAAGGCCTGCCTATGTTGCCGTAAATGGCATTGTCTATGATGTGACTAACAACCGGGCCTGGGCTGCGGCTACTCACTTTGGCTTAACAGCAGGAAAAGATTACACACAGGAATTTGCTTCTTGTCATGCTGGGCAACAATCAATCTTAGCTACACTACCCGTTGTAGGGAGGTTGGTTTAATGGAAGGACAAATTTTGCCGCCAGAGTCTTTAACAAATGAAGCCATTGCGGAAAGGTTAACAAGTACGGCACTGGAGAGCCTCAAAAAGGGGATTATCAAGAAAAAAAACCTCATTTACTTAGAATTAAATGGTTGTTCCGGTAATATCATTTCCTTGTTAAACGGGCAGAATCCCGACTTTGAGTACACGTTAAATTCAATGGTTGATCTTAAGTTTTGCAATAGTTTAATGGCTGCTGAAGGAGAGCGGGCCATCGAGAAACTAATAAAGGCGATGGACGAAGAGTATATTTTAGCAGTTGAAGGAGCTGTGGCGTTAAAAAACAATGGTTTATACAATATTATCGGGAGCTGGCAAGGAAAGCCTCTTACAGGCCTTCAAGCAGCTAAGATGCTCGGGGAAAAGGCTTCACATATTTTAGCAGTGGGGGCTTGTGCCACACATGGCGGGGTGTCAGCAGCAAAACCCAATCCATCCCAATCTGTGGGGCTGCAACAGGTCCTGCCTGACAAAAACATGATTAAACTTCCCGGATGTCCTGTTCATCCAGACTGGTTTTTAGGGACATTAGCGCATCTTTTATTATATGGGGAGCCGGAAACAGACAACTTAGACCGGCCTTTAATGTTTTATAGCACGCTTATCCATGACCGTTGTCCAAGAAGGCCGTTTTTTGACCGAGGGATTTTTGCTGAAAAATTAGGGGATAAAACATGTTTATTTAAGCTCGGATGCCGGGGCCCTGTGACGAGAGTAGATTGTCCAACAAGGCAATGGAATGGTCATGTGAATTGGCCGATAGGAGATAATACGCCATGCATTGGCTGTGCTCAGTTTGGTTTTCCAGATGCCATGGCGCCGTTCATTAGCTATGACACGACAAGGGTGGTGAAGAATGAGTAAGAGAATCGTGATTAATCCGTTGACACGAATTAGCGGTTTTATGGAAATTGATGTGATTATCGACCAGAATCAAGTCGTTGATGTCAAAACAAAAGGAAATTTATTTCGAGGTTTTGAGCAAATGTTAGTAGGCAGAAGTCCGTTCGATGCCGTTTATTTTACTCAGCGAATATGCGGCATTTGCTCTGCAGCCCACTCAATGGCTTCATCCCGTGCTTTAGAAGATGCTTTAAACATTGAACCAATGGAACAAGGAAAATATTTACGAGACATCATCCATTGTTGTGAGTTTTTACAAAATCATATCCGCCATTTTTATCAATATACTGTTCCTGACTTTGTAAAGATTGAACAAAATTCTCTTTTCCAGTCCGACCATGACGATTTTCGATTACCCAAAAACATTAATGACCGGATTTCACAGCATTACTTTGATTCCCTCAAGTTCAGTCGTCTAGCTCACGAGATGTTAGCCGTTTTAGGCGGTAAAGCTCCCCATAATCATGGGGTTTTTATTGGAGGGATAACAACACAGGCAACAGCCGAGAAAGTCGTTCATATCGATTCTATTTTAGGGGAAATTGCCAGATTTATTGATGAAAAAATGATCCCAGATGTATATGACATTGCGCGCTTCTATGCAGACTATTTTCGCATAGGCGGAGGGTATGGCAACCTTTTAACCTACGGTGCTTTTAACCATTATAAGGAGTTAGGCACACTATATGTGGATCCGCTTGTATCCACAATGGAGTCTGTTGAAGCATTTGATGAAAGTAAAATTCAAGAAAAAATAGATTACTCCTATTTCAAATCAATAACTAACAGCAATCAACCAAATGAAGAAGTGACAGAGCCGGATATGGACAAAGAAAAAGCCTATTCCTGGGTGAAGGCACCAAGATATAAGGGTCTCCCTTTTGAGGTCGGACCGTTGGCCAGATTAATATTAAGTGGAGCGTATAACAATGGAATCTCCGCTATGGATCGAACGATTGCCAGAGCACTAGAAGCAAAGAAAATCACAGAAATTATGAAAATATTACTTCAGCAAATCATTCCAGGAGTAGATGTGCAAAAAAAATATGAACTTCCAGAATTGGCATCTGGAAGGGGGTTAGTGGATACAACGAGAGGGGCACTAGGCCATTGGTTAAAGATTCGAGATAAGAAAATCTCCTTCTATCAAATCATTACTCCTTCCACATGGGATTTTTCAACTAGGGATGATAATGGTTTTAGAGGTACTGCTGAAGAAGCCTTAGTCGGTACACTCATTCAGAATCCAGATAAACCTGCAGAGATTGGCAGAATTCTTCGTTCCTTTGATCCGTGTATGTCATGTGCGACTCATGTATATAGTCCAGGAAAACAAGTAAAAACCATAAAGGTGTTTTAATGGAAAAAATAATCGTTTTAGGTATTGGCAATCGATTAATGATGGATGATGGAATTGGAATTTATCTAATTGAGCAACTATCCAAGCTGAATCGTACACCTCATGTATCTTTTTTGATTGGAGAATCAGATATTGATTACTGCATGGATCAAATAATGAAAACTACATTTGTAATCATTGTGGATGCTGTATTTTCAGGAAACAAACCAGGAGAGCTTACCGTTTATCCACTTGCCAATTTACATGAATATCAAACTTTAGACATATCAGCGCATAACTTTCACTTGTTTCAATCATTGTATCAACAGAAAGAATCAATAAAGGGTTATCTCATAGGAGTGGAGCCTTATGAGATAAGGTTCCATATTGGATTAAGCAAAACTATAAGAGAAAAATGGAAAACGATTTTACAAGATGTATCACAGACCATTGATAGGTTGATTGCAAAGAATTGAGTGTGTTATATAGATCTTCAGATTATAAGTTAATATAAATAGAAGAACATTCCCTAAGCATAGGCATATGATGTTTTTGTATATCTGTGAAGGGAATGAAAAAAAATGGACAATGTCCCTAGTATGTATCCATATCCATATCAAAATCAATATCAATATCATTATTATGTTAATGCACCAATGCATAACTATGAAAGACAGCCTGTTTACAGTAATATTCCTAATGGTACTAACCAATATGGTTTTAAAGATTATGGACCAGAACCATTTGTAGTTAATATCAATGAGGCTACGAAGCAAAACAAAACCTATCGTACCGCTTTATGGACAGGGAATCGTTTGCAAGTTACTTTAATGAGTCTCAATGTTGGCGAAGATATCGGTTTGGAAATGCATCCTGACGTTGATCAATTCTTACGTATTGAACAAGGACAGGGGATTGTTCAAATGGGCAAGAGTAAAGATAATTTTGACTTTGAAAGAAATGTCTATGACGATTTTGCAATAATGATACCTGCTGGAACATGGCATAATCTAACCAATACAGGTAATATTCCTCTCAAACTTTACTCGATATATGCTCCTCCTAACCATCCATTTGGTACTGTTCATGTTACCAAATCAGATGCAGTAGCTACGGAAGAAGCCTACGGTCATCGCAATGACAAAAATATAATTACAAAAAATTCAAATATGTTTAGACCAAAAAATATTAATACAACTAATTCAAACACCTCTAAAACTAGCTTTTCTAAAGAGGAAGCAGCTGCAATAGCTTTACTTTTAGGCATTGATTTTACCAAGAGTAAATTTGATTTAAATGAGTTTTGGATGGGAGTAAATACTGAACTTGAACATGGAAGAAAATACAATCAGACAAATGTTACTGCGGATGAACCTATCACTACTGGAAAAATTGCATTGGCTCATCTCAATGAATTTCCTGATTATTATAAAAGGTTGAAAGTGCTTGAGGAAGAAGCAAAAGCGTATTGGAACAAATAATACACTAGATAAAAATGGTCAACCAGAAATCTGGCTGACCTTTTAATACGAATGGGTGCGTTAGTTAAAGAAGAGTGTTGTGGGTCATATAGATGAGCATCATACAATTCCGAATAATTTAAAAGTATTTTGAGTGCATGTGTTCTAGGTAGAATAATAAAAATGAAATTATACAAGGCCGTGTTATTTCGAAAAAGTCCTTTAAACATTTAAAATACAAGGTTTTTAGCTGGGTGCAAGTTGGTGGCAGACTGGTGGCAAAAAGAAACATACTGCCACCAATTCCATCTGTTTAAATCATAATAAGGAAAAACAAAAGCCTATTATATTAGCATTTTCAGATTAAATCTGTTATAATCTGCTTCGCTTTACAACCTTGACAGGGTTGGGGTCACTGGTTCAATTGATGTATTAGCCCATCTCAATTGAGATGGGCTTTATACTTTATCACTTCTGAATTTGTCCTCCGGTTTGTCCTCCGATGTTTTATATAGCGTTTAAAATATTTAAATCAAACTTTTAAAAAATGTTGATTTAAAGCCTTTTTTATACGCCATTTTTTTCTATTATATATGAAAATGAATGGGCGGCATGATGTAATCATCATAAAGTTTTGATATATAGGGGTTTTTAGATAGAAGAAAGATAAATGCTCATACATTTGCTCATAGTGAGTAAAAAAATGCTCATTTCAAAACTAAAAGCTCATTTTATTAGAGAGGGTCTTTCATCAGTTTACTGAACTGGTGGGAGGCCTTTTCTTCCATATTGACAGTCATATGAGCGAATATTCATAGTTGTGTTTATGTCTGTATGCCCTAAACGCCGCTGAATTTCCTTTACTCCTACACCCGCTTATGGTAGGGATGGGCGTCTCCGTGTGTTCATACTGCACAATATTCAATCTATTTATTTCAACAAAAAGTCCAGCCCTAAAGGTGTTACCTAGCATAAAATATATTAAAATTTATTGTTTTCAGGAGAGGGTAACATTGACAAACTATGAACGAATTCCGAGTGGGGTTATCGTAATGTGGAGCGGTTCCATTAAGAATATTCCAACAGGGTGGTTGTTATGTGATGGAACGAAAGGAACTCCAGATTTGAGGGATCGCTTTGTTTTGGGAACAGCTAAAAATTCGGAAATTGGCGACACGGGCGGACATAAAAGAATAAAACTAGAAAAATCTCAACTTGCTCCCCATAGTCATACCGGCAACACGGATGAGGCTGGAGACCACACACATATGGGTACGACGAATGTGAATGGAGGCCACACGCATACGGGAACAACGAATGTGAATGGAGACCACACGCATATGGGTACGACCAATGTGGATGGAGACCACACGCATACGGGAACAACGACTGTAGAAGGAAACCATACGCATATGGGAACAACGAGTATGGATGGAGACCACACGCATACGGGAACAACGACTGTAGAAGGAAATCATGCGCATACGGGAACAACGACTGTGGATGGAGACCACACGCATACGGGAACAACGACTGTAGAAGGAAACCATACGCATACGGGAACAACGACTGTGGATGGAGACCACACGCATACTGGTATGACAGATCCTTCTGGAATACATTCACACCAATACGTTGATCGTGGCGACACAACCACTAATAAACCCGCAGGCGGGAATCAAGCAGCAGCCAATAACACTTCCGGCATTTACACCACATCTCCTGCAGGGGAACATAACCACAACTTTACGACATCTGAAGCGGGAGCTCATAGCCACGACTTTACGACATCTGAAGCAGGAGCTCATAGCCACGACTTTACGACATCTGAAGCGGGAGCTCATAGCCACGATTTTACGACATCTGAAGCAGGAGCTCATAGCCACGACTTTACGACATCTGAAGCGGGAGCTCATAGCCACGATTTTACGACATCTGAAGCGGGAGCTCATAGCCACGACTTTACGACATCTGAAGCAGGAGCTCATAGCCACGACTTTACGACATCTGAAGCAGGAGCTCATAGCCACGACTTTATGACATCTGAAGCAGGAGCTCATAGTCACGACTTTACGACATCTGAAGCGGGAGCTCATAGCCACGACTTTACGACAAACTCAGCAGGTAGCGGAAAGTCAATTAACATAATGAATCCGTACTATAAACTGGCATTTATTATGAAAAAATAGACAGCTAAGGTCTAGTTGCTTTTTTCTTTTGAGCTGCATTTTCGGCTGCCACAAGAATCAGGTATTTTCTCCGAATGAATGTTATTATTGACCTCCTAGATCAACTACATTCTGAGTATTAAGGTATTTTATCCATTATTCATTAAACATAAAAAAGTACGATAAATCAGGCTTCGTATAAATATATTTCTAATTACTTCAGTCTATAGGCAAACATAAAAAGAACGAAAAAATATGGTCAAAAAGCTGGTTATTGTGGAGACGGATAAGGAAAAGTGCCCTACCAAATAGTCATAACATGCTCATAATTTTGCTCATAACCTTTTTTTTCTGTTTTAAATTATTTTAATTCAAAGGAGGAAACCCCTTTAATATCAATGATTTTATAAATTTATTTTCATCTATTATATGCCTTGTTGAATGGGCGGCATGATGTAATCATCATAAAGTCTTGATAATTAATGGTTTTTAAGTGAATAAAAGATAAATGCTCATACTTTTACTAATAGTAGTAAAAGGTGCTCATTCTTTACAAAAACCATTTTATTAGAGAAGGTCTTTCATTAGTTTACAGAACTGATGAGAGGCCTTTTCTTTTATATTGGCTGTTATATGAATAAATGTTCATTGCTTTTTGAATTAACATCTGTATTACTTAAACATTGGTGAATCTCTTTTATTGTAAAATTAAAAAGGCATAAGCCCGTTTCAATATCGAACTCATGCCTTTAAAGTTGTTTAAACCTTTATTTAATTTTAAGGGCTAAAACCATAAAGAATTACTTTTAAAATGTTTTAATTATTGTTTCTGTTTAATTACTTTCAATTAACTTATTAAGCTGTTCTACTTCTTTTCGAATACTAATGGTTGGTTCCCATGAATCTATAAGGTTGATAGCCTTTAGATTTGATTTTAGCGCTTTTGTATAATCTCCTTTGCATGATAACAATTGGGCCATCCCATAATGATAATAAATTAACTCAATTTGATTCGCCTTATTTTTGTCATAGAGAATATGATCAAAAGCTGCTTTTGCCTTTTCGAATTCGTCACAATTCACATAGGCGACACCAAGATGAAAATAGGCTTCAATCGTTTTTTCACCGCCATAGATTGAGCTGATTTCGTTGGCCGCTTCGTATAATTGGATTGCCTCTTCAAAATTTCTATGCAATAAGCATAGGTCTCCTCGAACTAATAAAACTCGATGCTGAATAATAGGTGTAGTCTGTACGTCCTTTACTTTTTCTAAAATAGCTTCCGCTTTCTCTCGTTTGTTTGCTTTTAAAAAAAGTCGCGATTTTAAGGCAAGTCCCCAAACCTTTAAGTCGTAAACATCCGTATGATCAGAATTTAAATGCTCGAGTATTTGAAGACCGGCTTCGATTTGTTGAAGGGCTCCGTCCAAGTCATTGACTTCTATAAGTGCCCAACCTAATGTATCAATTCTAAAAAATGCTTCAAGCGTCTTTCTTTCTAATTGATTGGCATAATCAGCCGCTTTTAGTCCATATTCGATTCGTAATGGCAAGTTAATCCGACTTAAAAAATGACTTATCCGGGTGATGAGTTCAATTAATAGCTCCTTTTTTTTAGCTTGACTTGACCACTCTAAAACCTTAAGGATGTTCGGCCATTCTTTCTTAATTTGCTCCAAGTCACGACCGAGAAGATAACTCCAATAAACAGAATTTGGCTGTTCTCGTTTTAAATGTGTTTCTAAGTAATGAATATAATAATGGCCCCATCGAATGCGCGCTTCCTTTTCAAAATCTTGATTCTCAGACAAGTGTTGTTCGCCATAGGCTACGACAGTTTGATGTCCGAGATAATATAAATTCCCTTCAACACGTTCTGGCTGAATTAGGGCATAAGTCCGCATTTGTTCAACCGCATAATGAAACTTTCGAACATCTAATCCCGCAGCTGCAGCCCAGCTCTCTTCATCAGGAGGTTTGCTGAAAAAGCATAGCACCTGCCATAGTCGCTGAGTACTTTCATCACATCGTTTCCATGTGCGCCCGAAAAGGAAGTCAAAAAGTTCTAACAGGGAGTAGCCCGCTTTGCCTAGCTCGTGAATTAGTTGCTGAGCTGGAATGTCATCATCTGAAATATACACTATGCTTAGGGCCATCGCTTTAGGATTTCCAGCGGTTGCTAAAATTAACTGATGCTTGATTTCAGGGGATATCGTTAATAACTGTTCGATTTTTTTTCGTTTCATTGGAGAATTACATGTTTGTAAGTAACGATGTATTTCATAAAAAAGAAAATTAAGAGCTTCCTCTTTTTCAAGGCCTTTAAGCTGAGTGGTCACCATTTCCCGAAAGGCATCCCTATATCTTAGATTTAAGTTCTCGCGAGATGTAAGGATGACCTTAACACCTTGAGGAAGGTTAGTAATGAATTCGTGTATTTCACTTTCGGCGGTATCGATGCTATCTACAATAAGCAAAACAGGTTCATTCCTGGAATAATGAGCTAATGCATTACGGACAACAAACCGTTTTTCATTAATCGATTTATCTATTTGTTCCACACGTCCGAGTTGGTAAGCAATTGTATTTAAAAAATCACTAAAGCTTAACCCTTTCCAATCTGCACTAACCCAGATGATACATTTAAATGTTGGCCAATCTACGCCAACTCTAACAGTATCTCCGTAGGGGTCCCCAGCACAGGCATAGGCTACCTCAAGAGCAATTGTCGTTTTTCCCATACCAGCCCATCCGGTAATTAAACAAACTGGTGAAGGAGAAAGAAGCCACTGACGGATTGCTTCCACATCAAATCTCCGTCCGATAAAGTTGCCTGTCCAGCGTGTTGGCAAATTATGCGTTAATGGTTGTTCTTGATATGTATTCGTGTCACTGTCTTGTATATCGTGAAACAATCGTGTCACTACTTTTTCAATATCTTCATCAAGAGGTGCACCGAATGACTCATCATTTCGTAACGTTTTTGCTTTTTTAAGACATGACGTTACCCATACAGGTAAGGCAGGTTTGATAACAGGTATCGTAGTGGTCTCGAGTAGTTTGGTAAACCATTGGATATTCATATCCGTTTTTTCAAGAATGACCCAGAGAATCCCGAAAAGCTTTCCATCGTCAATTCGGCCGGGAATATATTTTGCGCCCATTTGTCCAATCCAACTTTTAATCGTGTTGGAAGAGACACCTAGCTGGTAAGCAATTTTATCTAAATAAGATTGTCCTGATGGATTAGTTTCATTTTTTTTCCTTCGAATCTTATAATCAGGATGGAGTTTTAAGGACTTAACACCAGAAGATAACAGTTCCGCGAAATTTTTCTGGTCTTCAAGTTCAGCCATAGTACCTACCACCTCCTAATATTTTTATTTTACCAATAGATCTCTTTTTGTATATGAAAAATTAACAAGTAAAAGGTACAGCGTTACTGTACTTTTATACAGTATAAAAAGCTACTCGACCTTTGGATAAGCATGTAGAATTAGCCTTGTAACAGAGAGATCTGATATGTATGCACTTACATCGTGACACTAAGAGGCATCATCGTCAACAAGAACAGAATAAATGGATGTACTTTGTGAAAACAAGATGAAGTTATCAAAATGATTTTAGTCATGTATAGACAAGTCTGATGAAAGAAAGGAAATTGTCGATGAATAACACAGTACCGAAAAACATGAAAGCAGCTGTTATGCACAGCATGAGAGAAATTAGCATTGAAACATTGCCTATACCCGAAATCAACCGTGATGAAGTTTTGATTAAGGTCATGGCCGTTGGAATTTGTGGTTCAGATTTACATTATTATACCCATGGCAGAATTGGCAAATACATTGTGGAGAAGCCATTTATCCTCGGTCATGAATGCTCAGGTGTGATTGCCACTGTTGGATCATCTGTAAATCAATTTAAAGTTGGTGATCGCGTGGCGGTCGAACCAGGTGTAACCTGCGGACATTGCGAAGCGTGTAAAGAGGGCCGTTATAACCTTTGTCCAGATGTACAGTTTTTGGCAACACCACCGGTAGACGGTGCGTTTGTCCAATATATCAAAATGCGCCAAGACTTTGTCTTTTCGATTCCAGACTCGCTTTCCTTTGAAGATGCTGCCTTAATTGAACCTTTTTCTGTTGGTATTCATGCAGCGAATAGAACGAATCTCCAACCCGGATCAACGATTGCGATTATGGGAATGGGCCCGGTCGGGTTAATGGCTGTTGCTGCTGCCAAAGCATTTGGGGCAGGCACCATCATCGTGACTGACTTGGAGCCGTTACGACTTGATGCTGCAAAAAAAATGGGTGCAACTCATGTGATCAATATTCGTGAACAAGACGCTCTCCATGAAATCTCTTGTATTACAAATGGCAGAGGAGTTGACGTTGCTTGGGAAACAGCTGGAAATCCAGCAGCGCTAAAATCCGCACTAGCTTCTGTGCGCCGTGGTGGAAAACTTGCGATTGTCGGTTTACCTTCACAAAATGAAATACCGCTTAATGTCCCATTTATCGCTGACAATGAAATTGATATTTATGGCATTTTCCGATATGCAAATACGTATCCAAAAGGGATTCAATTCCTCGCTAACGGTATCGTTGACACTAAGCATCTTATAACAGATCGCTATTCATTAGCAGATACACGTGAAGCGATGGAACGAGCACTCAATTTTAAAAATGAATGTTTAAAAATTATCGTCTATCCAAATGACTAACCTGTGCTAATGATGAATATTTCCGACACTTAGGCTAAAGTACTCGCCTTTTAATTAGTAATAAGTCTAATTCTCTTGGAGCGGATTTAATGATTATGGTTAATCCGTTTCCAATTCTATCTTTAAAAGATTGTAAGTGAAGAGGAACGTTGATTAAGTTTCAAAAACCAAGGCGTTACTTTTTATAGGAAGAGGGATTGAGAGATTGGTTTGGCATATCCATCTTATCGACTTGAGTACTTCCAATGAAATGAATAATGAAAACGGATTCTGGAGGTATAAGTGATGATAGAAACAGAACAATTACCGGTAGTAAAGTCTAAAGACAACGAGAAATCTAAATCTAGTGCGGGCTTGCCCTGGTTAGAACGAATTGGATACGGAATAGGGGATATGTCGTATAATATTGTGTTCCAATTTGTTAACGCGTATCTCCTATTCTATTATACGGACGTCGGTGGGATTCATCCCGCGGTGATCGCAACTTTATTTCTAGTCGTACGAGTTTTAGATGCGATTTTTGACCCAATTATGGGAGTTATTTTAGATAAGACCAACACGAGGTGGGGGAAAGCAAGACCATATTTATTATGGGTCTCACTTCCTTTTGCATTATTCACTTTCTTGTGTTTTACGACTCCTTCCTTTGGACCAACTGGAAACATTATCTATGCGTACATTACCTATATTTTACTCGGCATGTCCTTTAGTATGCAAACGATTCCAGTTAACAGCTTAACCGGGCGGATTACAAATGATGTCCAAGAAAGAACGGTATTAACGACAACACGTATGATATTGGTTTATATTGGAATCCTCCTTTCCATTGCATGTGCAACACCACTTGCTACAGCTTTAGGTGGGGAGAACCAAGCATTTGGATTTCAGATGACAGCTTTAGTCTACGCGATTGTCAGTATCGTTTTGAACCTTTTTAGCTTTTTTACAGTACGAGAGCGAATTGTCCCGAAAAAGAGCGAGAAGCATGGGTTGAAAATGACTTTATCTGTTTTGTTTAAAAACAAGCCTTTGTTAATCCTTTCTTCATCATTTTTGGCGTTTGCCATTGGGTTTAATATTAAACTCAGTACAATGGTGTACTACTTTACGTACAATGTCGATCAAAAGGAATTAGTGTTCTTTGGAACTGTTTTATTTTTTGGTGCAGCGTTAATTAGTAACTTATTTATACCTGTATTTTCTGAAAAATGGGGTAGAAAGAATGTGATGATTATATCGGCCGCTATATCTCTTATTTCGTACATCGGGCTGCATTTTACTCCCTATTCTTCGATCACCTTCATTTTAATTTGGTTGTTTGCTTCGGGATTCTTTACTACTCCATTGAATACGCTTGCTTGGGGTATGATTGCAGATTGTGTCGATTATGCTGAATGGAAAACTGGAGTTCGGGCAGATGGAGTTGTTATTTCAAGTATGAGTTTTACGAATAAATTAGGAGTTGCACTTGCTGGGTCGTTCTCTGCAATTTATTTAGGGATAGCAGGATATATTCCTAATGCAGATCAAACAGTAACTTCCCTAAACGCTATTAAAAATATGAATGCATTGATACCAGGACTTTTTATTTTACTTTCCATCATAATCATCTGCTTCTATCCTTTAACTGAAAAAGTATATAAAAAGATGATTTCAGAGTTAGAGCAAAGGTCTAACTAGGAGTGAATATCGTTATTCATTAATCAACAGAGATGTAAATCTTTCTTGGACTAACATAAATTTAGAATAAGTAAAAGAGTGTGATATACGTGCAAAATAATAGAAGTAAAAATCTTTCAGTTGTATGTGTTGGAGAATTATTAATTGATTTCTTTTGTACTGAAGTTGACGTTGATTTAATAGAGGGACGCCAATTTTTAAAAAGTGCTGGCGGTGCACCGGCCAATGTATCAGCTGCGATAGCAAAATTAGGTGGAGACGCAGCGTTTAGCGGAAAAGTAGGAAAGGATCCGTTTGGTTATTTTTTAAAACAAACATTGAATACTGTAAATGTTGATACATCCATGCTTGTCATGGATAAGAAAGCAGCAACAACGCTGGCCTTTGTTTCATTAAAGAAAAATGGAGAGCGAGACTTTGTCTTCCAAAGGGGAGCAGATGCTCTGTTAACAATGGAGGATATAGATCAAGATAAAATAAGTGAAGCGAAAATTCTCCATTTTGGTTCGGCAACGGCTATGTTATCTGATCCATTTTGTACAACCTATTTAAAGCTTATGTCCAATGCTAGGGATTTGGGTCAATTTATATCTTTTGATCCTAACTATCGCGGCGATTTATGGAAGGGAAGAGTCAATGAGTTTGTTACATTCGCAAAAAAGGCGATAGCTTTAAGTGATTTTGTTAAGGTAAGTGATGACGAGCTGGAGATAATCACAGGTACTAAAGAGTATGAAGAAGGTGTTAATATCCTTCATGCAATTGGAGCAAAGATTATAGCGGTTACGCTAGGTAAAAGAGGAACACTGCTGTCTAATGGAAAGAGAAAAGAAATTGTAAAAAGCATTCCTGTTACATCAATTGATTCTACAGGAGCAGGTGACGCTTTTGTCGGTGCAACCTTATTCAGATTAGCGAACACTGATCATATTAAATCTATTAATAATGATTTTGAGCAGCTACGTGATATTGTGACTTTTGCGAATAAGGTTGGAGCTCTCGTTTGTACAAAAATAGGAGCGATTGAAGCACTGCCTTTTATTCAAGAGATAGAAAGTTCTTTGTTTCAACAAGTATGAAGGAATTTAACAGAGGTTAATACAAAATTTTATTAATCTCTGTTGTAAAAATTGCTCATAATTTTGCTCATAGACATTTTTTCTTCTGTTTTAAGATATTTTAAGTGAAAGATGAAAAACTATAATATCAATGATTTTATAAAACTATTTATTTCTATTAAATGCCATGATGAATGGGCGGCATGATGTAATCTTCCCCTCAAATCCTTGATATATAAGGGTTTTTGAGTAAGATGAGAGTGAAATGCTATCATTTTGCTGACATAAAGGATTTAAGTGAAGCTTCTCATGAGTTTGAAACTTGTGGAAAGCTTTTTTTATTTGGTGACATGAAGATATACATCTTTCGTTATTTAATCGTCTGAATGGCTTGCCTGTCCATGATTTGTTCGATTGGAACAACAGATTCTGCAAGTGGCGAACGTATTATTAATCCCAATAATAATACATTGAGGTTAACTCTTCATGATTGTCCGTTGCAGTTGACGTAATAGTTACTCCTTCCACTTCCTTCCCTCCATTTCGATTATTTTCTAATAACCTCCCATAGTCAACTTACTAAAATAGGGCTGCGGACTTAGTAAATCATTAGGCTCTAGCAGGTTAATTTAATAAATATCATTTTGTATGATTATTTTAGTTGGTAAATCGTTCCAAGCTAATTTTGCTAAGGAACCAGTATGTAAGAATATTATTAATTCAAAAGGTAGATGGAACTTATTCTTCTGAAGCAATGACAAAGATTGATAGAGACAAGGATAAAACAGAAAAATTTTATCGATGCAGGAAGGAGAAAAGATAATGTTTTTGAAAATAGTCAAAAATGATTTCCTCAGGAACAAAATTGTAACGATGACAGTATTTATATTTATCACGATGGCCGTTATTTTGGCAGCTAGTGCCATCAATAACATTGCTAATCTGATTCAGGCGATGCCAGATTTTCAGGAGAGTGCAGTACCAGCTGACATTACGGTGATGCATGCTGGAGAATATGACCAGGCAGAAATTGACCAATTCACAGAACAATACCGTGACTATATAGCGATGCAGGAGACGATGGTTCTTCAGAATATTGATGGAAGCAAAATTCATTTTGGCCAAAATCAAACGATGGCTGGAACTATACAGGATATTTCATTTGTTATACAGAATAAGAAATTTGATTTTATATTGGATTTGGATAATGAAAGGCTGGATGTAAAGGAAGGTTTCGTTGCCGTTCCCATCTATTTCATGGAACAATATGACTTAAAAATAGGTGATACGATTAAGGTGAAAAGTGGAGGGTATGAGAAAGAGTTTGTCATTTCAGATTATGCAAGAGATTTTGAGATGAACTCTTCCCTTACTTCTTCGAAACGGTTTGTGATCAATCAGAATGACTATGATGAAATGCTTGAAATGCAGGCTGGGGAACTGGAATATCTGATCGAATTCAAGCTGTATGAAAATGGGGATTCTGCTGTTGTTCAGACTGCCTATATCGAAGCGAGTCTTCCGGCAAATGGTCCTATAATCGAAGGAAAGATATTTACAATGTTTAATGCCATGTCAGATATGGCAGTTGCGATTGTCATTATATTTATTAGTATTCTGCTTATTGTGATTGCTTCGCTCTGTATCAGACTTACATTTCTGGCAACGATTGATGGAGATATTAGAGAAATCGGTGTTATGAAAGCAATGGGGATATCTAAAAAAGATATAAAAAAGGTCTATCTTAACAAGTACAGAGTCATCTCAGTAGCAGCCGGTATTATCGGTTATCTGCTTTCCTTTGCAGCAGTAAATCTGTTAAACGGTAATATGAGACTTTACATATCTTCCGATTTATCAGGTAGCTTAAAATATGTACTATCGCTTATAGCTCCATTACTTGTCTATTTCATGATTGTGATGTACTGCCAGCAAGTACTGAAAAGAATCGATAAGATTTCTGCGGTGGAAGCATTACGTTCGGATATCATGGAGCGTGGAAAGAGCCGAAAATACAGTTTTCCACTTCTTAAGAACAAATTCTTCAGCACCAATATTTACATGGGACTTAGGGATGTATTTAAGCGTTTCAAATTATACAGGTTACTGTTTTTTATTTTTGTCGTATGTACGTTTATTGTCATCCTTCCGTTAAATATTTATAACACCATGAATTCACCGGAATTTTCCACATACATGGGAATAGGAAAATCCGACATGAGAATCGATCTTCGAAGGACAGATACGATTACAGAAGGTTTTAAAAAGCTGCAGGAAGAGCTGAAGAATGATTCAGATATTGAAAAGTATGCGACCTACATTACAAGTTCCTACCAGGTCAAAAACGCGGAAGATTCCTGGGACTATATTAATATTGAAACAGGAGATTTTTCCGTATTTCCATTAAATTATCTGGAAGGGAGAGCACCGAAGGGAGAAGGGGAAATCTCACTTTCCTATGCAAATGCGTCAAAAGATGGATTAAACAAGAAAGTGGGAGATGAGGTAACCGTCAGGGTTGGCGGGGAAGAACAGACTTTATCAGTCACGGGTATTTATCAGGATATTACAAATGGGGGAAAAACAGCAAAGGCGCATACGAGTCTTGGGGTAAATGAAGAGGCTGTTCTTTGGTATATTGTGAGCATGGATATGGCTCCGGGCGTTGATAAACGCGTGAAAATGGACTACTACCAGAATGCTTACGATTCTGCGCAGGTAAATGATATCAAAGAATATACTGGGCAGACTCTTGGAAATATCATTGATCAGATGAGCCAGATTGTTATAGGCGGAATCGCAATAGCAGTAATCATTGCTGTATTGATAACTGCATTATTCCTTCGGATGTTATTATCAAAGGATATGTCTCAGATTGCCATCATGCGAAGTATGGGATTAACTTCTAAAAATATTAAACATCAATATATGGCAGGAACTATGATGGTACTCATATTGGGAATCATAGTTGGAGTGCTGGCTTCTAATTATTTAGGGGAATTTCTTGTAAGTATGGCAATGTCCTCTATGGGAGCTGCAAAAATTGAATTGGTTAATGTTGCCTGGCAGACTTGGCTGCTATGCCCGTTAGCGCTGATTGTAGTCGTTGGACTTACTATTTCTGTGTGCTGTAAGGTAACAGTAGAAGATGATTTATCAGTAGTTTTAAGAAGTTAGAACGGCTGAAAAAGGTCGGGGTTGAGGCGTATCACCGAAGATGGAAGAAGCCTCCTGCATGAAGGCATCGATGCAGAAAAGAATGTACGTTTCTGGAAAAACAAGGAATTACATGGTGTCTCTGCGGTATAGACCTTGGTTTAAATATATGGCATTGGAGGAATATAGATGAGCAATATATTAGAAGCAAGAAGTATGAACAAAAAAGTAGAATTAGGAAAAGATAATGAGCTTCATATCTTAAAGGATGTAAATCTGGATATAGAAGAAGGTGAATTCGTATCGGTCATGGGGCCATCCGGAAGCGGGAAGACAACGCTGCTATATAATGTAAGCGGTATGGATAGAATTACTTCTGGTAGTGTGAAATTTAAAGGCCGTGAAATCGGCAGTCTAAAAGAAGAAGAACTGGCGAAGATTCGACTGGAAACAATGGGATTTATCTTTCAGGATATTAATCTATTAAAGAATCTGTCATTGATTGACAATGTTATGTTTCCTGCTCTTGTATCAAAAGATGCGGATAAAAATGCGGTACATCAAAAAGCAAAAAAACTGTTGGAAATGACAGGAATTGAAAAGCTTGCAGATCATAATATCACTCAAGGCTCTGGTGGACAGCTGCAGAGATTCGGCATCTGCAGAGCATTGATAAATAATCCGGATATCATATTTGGAGATGAACCGACCGGAGCATTAGATTCCAATTCGACAGCAGAGATTATGTCAATTCTTGCAGAGATTAATAAAAAAGGGACAACCGTAATGCTCGTTACGCATGATGTAAAGGTGGCAGCAAAAACCGAAAGAGTATTGTATATGGTAGATGGAAATCTTGTTGCACAGAAGAAAATGCGTAAATACGATGCGCAGCATGACGATATTAAGGAAAGAGAAGAAAGCATTATGAAATGGTTAGTGGAAAATGGATTCTAATTTTTCATTGGCATTTGCATAAAGTTCATATGGGGAATTTAGGTAAGTTCGAAAGGGAAAGTTAGAATATTTGTAAGGAAAGACACGCTAACAATTTGCTAACGCAATCAAGTAGAAATAATGAAATTATGTTAAAGATGTTACGCTCCTAATTTTTACAGACCTAGATATATCGCGCTTTTTGAACACAACATTAAAGATATTACACACTCTCATCTTACGGGCGGCATGATGTAATTAGGGTTTAATATCCCTTTTACATCAACGTTTTACCGATTAGTAATAAAATTTTGTTCACGTAATTTAAAAAGTGATATTTATAAGAGAAGGTCTTTCATCAGTTTACCAAACCGTTAGGAGGCCTTTTTTCCATGTTTGTGGTCATATGAGCATAGATATTTGTCTTGCTTTTTTGATTGCTATATTTCATAAATCTTTAAATGACAATAAAAAAACGAGTATAAAACCTATGTGATTTCATACTCGATGTATTTAATAGTACTATTTCTAATGTTTTTCCATGTTGTAAGTTTTACTTAAGGATAATCGAATGTCTTTCACTGGTCTTAAATATGTCCAGTAACTCTTTTGCATTATAAACGATGTGATCTGGCTTCACAGTGCCTTTAGGCATTTTTCTGTTGCGATGATTCATCCAGATGGCATGCCAGCCTGCTTGTTTTGCACCTACCATATCATTATCAAAAGAATCACCAATATAGACTGTTTTTGCTTTGTCTAATTGAAGTTTGGTTTCGAGGATGTGAAATGCTTCTCTTGTTGGTTTAGAGTAGCCAATGGACTCAGAAATAAATAGATGCTCTTCAGGAATCCATCTAGTTAAGTTCAACTGCTTTATTTTCATCGCTTGATGACCCTCAGACCCATTTGTAAGGATAGCGAGTTGTTTCTTTTGCTGATACAGCAATTCTAACAATTCTACAACTTCGTCAAATAAGACTATTTTTTGTTGTTCCTCAACATATGCTTCTTGGAAATACATTGCTTTTTGCGTACTAATCGCAATGCCAAGCTCGTCACATGCATCTGTAATTCGACGTATATGCATATCTTTTACTGATAGTTCACCCGCTACACTTTTATCAAATAGCGCATCACTATGCTTTCTGCTCACCTTGTAAAAGTTTTCTAGCTCTTCCTCTGTAAACGGTTTTTGAAAGATTCTCTTGCATGTATTTTTAAAGGATAATGCCTGATCATATAATGTGTCATCAACATCAAAAATAATTGTATCCATTCTATCAACCTCCATCACTATCATACCTATAAAACTAGAAATCGTACAGATTGAAAATCATGGACACGGAATCCTTCTATCATTGCTTGCGGGACATGTGAGTCTATTGCACCAGATATTTTCGCTTATGATGAGGAAGGAATTTCTTATGTTATTTTAGATGATAATAAGGGGATTGAGGCAGTGCCTGAAGAATCTGTCGGGGATTTGGAGGATGCGGAAGAAGTATGTCCATTGAATCTATTAAAGTAGGAACATGTCCGTTTAATGAACCTGCCGTCAGTTAAATAGACTATTGCAAAGAGAATCTACTATATATAAATGATGAATGTTGTTACATAACTGCAAATTGGACCAGCAATTATAAAGGCTAGATTCGAGAGGCTTTCCTTAAGCTAGTGACCTTAAAGGAAAGCCTCTTTTTAATGATAAGAAAGTATAAATTTCTTGACCTAGTTTTCGTGTCCAGCGCAAGCATCCGGCCCCTCTTCGGTCTAAGTCACTTAGGAATTGAAGGCAAAGAACACCTTCTATTCCTGAGCGTCTTATTTGCCCGAGGCTGAACAAGGCGCTTGCGCTTTTCATAATGTTCTTGCATATATCCTAGAAGCATTGCTATCACAATGACCAATCGTCTAATTGTATTTCTTTACTATGAATCTTTGTTCAAGCAAGAAGCGCGTAAAGGTGTGCTCAAATAAGTGCTGTGCTGGATCGATCATAATATAAATTTTTATACTCCTTTTGGAACCTTTTTGGAGAAAGATTGTATTCCTTTTTGAAGAGTCTGTAAAAACTAGAATAATCAGGAAAGCCGCAATTCAAGGCAATTTTCTCGATGGAGAGCTGATTTTGTTTAATCATTGTTACTGCAAACGATAGACGCTTTAATGAGACGTAACGGTAAAAGGGTAGATTCATGTTTTTCTTAAAGTAATGAGAAAAATAATATTTATTTAAATGAAAATGTTTAGATACATTTTCTAAACTTAAATCCGGCTCTGTCAAATGTGATTCAATGTATTCAAGTATCGATACGAACCTTTGGTCTAGTTCATCCTTGTTACTAAGGTCTGGCCTATTACTTGCAGGATCGAAGATGACTTGAAGCACTTGAAATAATAGGTAATGTAATGAAAAAGAAAAAGTATCTTCACCATTTTTTATTCGATCATTTAATTCTTGAAGGAGAGAAATGATATCCTGAAAGTTTTTTGAATGCAGATGTAATAGATAAGAACCTCGTGTCTTTTGATAAACAATATTCTCTTTCATTGATGGAGAACTCGATATAAAGTCGTCCATTAAGTGTTCATTAACACTAACAATGATGCGTTCATAGCTATCGGGACTTTTAACAATTGCTTTATGAACAGCATAAGGAGGTATTACAACTACATCTCCTCTTTTTAGGGAATATGTCTTTCCTTCACAAAAGAATTCACACTCCCCGTTTAAAAAGACAAGAATCTCCAAAGCATCGTGCCGATGTAATCGGAATAGAGGCTCTAATTGGGAAAAAATCTCTGGTGATTCATTATATTTCTTGAGCCGATCATAGAATTGATTTTTTTTGCTAAAGTAATTAATTTCAAACCCTTTATTTATAACTGGTATGAGAGCAGCTTGCTTCATTATGATGTTCTCCTCTCGAATAGCAATATTTACAATGTTTTTAGCAATAAGTATCATTTATTTTTAGGTTTTTGTTGTTATTATAACATTGAATAAGAAAATGATATTAAGTTTATTAAGTTTTCTATGAATAAAAGTGAACGAATCGATAGTTTATCAAAATTCTCAAACAGCTGTTAGAAATCTCAAAATTGAGTTCCCTTATTATAAGAGATATCTAAGTGGGAACAATATGTGGAGTATCTAGCAGTAGAAAAGCAAAATAGATTCATCTCCAAGGTGTAATTAAAGGGAGATAAAGATTAGGAGGATTTAAAATGGAAAAGAACCATAAACAACCTGAGTTAGAGGTTAGATCCAAGAAGATTATTGAAGTTGATGGTTTACAATTTAAAGATTTAAATAATGATGGGAAGCTAGATCCTTATGAGGATTGGCGTTTAAGCCCTAAAGAGCGTGCGGAGAACCTAGTTTCATTGATGAATACCGACGAAAAAATCGGTATGATGCTAATTAATACGCGCAGAATGGGACTTTCTCAGGAAGATAAGGAAAAGACCAGTCATGATGGTGTAATAGACGAGGCAATTGTAGAAAAAGGGCAAAGTATATTTGCTACATCAAAAGTATATGGAACAACACATACTCTTGAGAAAAGACATTTAAGACACTTCATTTTAAGAGATAACTTTAGCCCAGCTGAAATCGCAGAGTGGCTTAACAAAATGAATGAGATTGCTGAAGGAACACGCTTAGGTATTCCTTGCTTAGTTACATCGAATTCAAGAAATGAAAATGCAGAATCTATCTTTGGTATGAATGATGCAGGAGGAGTTTTCTCTACATGGCCTGGAACTTTAGGACTTGCAGCGGCAGCACAAGGAGAGATTAAAAACGGTGGCGATGCATCACTTATTAGCGAATTTGCTGAAATCGCCCGCAAAGAGTGGGATGCTACTGGTATTAGAAAAGGTTATATGTACATGGCGGATACGGTTACAGATCCGAGATGGCAACGTACGTATGGTACGTTTGGAGAAGATCCAGAATTTATTTCTGATGCTATTGGTCGCCTTATCGATGGATTCCAAGGTGAGGAATTAGGAAAGAACAGTATTGCACTAACAACGAAGCATTTCCCTGGTGGAGGAGCAAGGGAGAATGGATTTGACCCTCACTATGAAGAAGGAAAGTGGAATCTTTACCCAACTCCAGGCAGCTTAGAAAAATATCATTTACCACCATTTAGAGCAGCGGTAGAGCATGGAACATCATCTATCATGCCATATTATTCTATCCCAAGCATCAAGAAGAGTGTGGTACAAGAGTTTGAAGGCGAAGACATTCCATTCGAAGAAGTAGGCTTCACATTCAATCACTATTTCATTAACCATATTTTAAGAGGCAAGCTTGGCTTTAAAGGCTATATTAACAGTGACAGCGGTATTGTGAATAATATGAGCTGGGGCGTGGAAAAATTAAGCGAAGCTGAACGTTTTGCGAAAGCAGTTAATGCTGGGACAGATATTGTTGCTGACACAAATGATATCGAAAATCTTAAAATTGCTGTTAGCAAAGGCTGGATCAGTGAAAAGCGTATTAATGAAGCAAACGTACGACTTCTAACAGAAATGTTTACATTAGGTATTTTTGATGATCGTACATATAATTCACCAGAAGCGGCTACAGCTGTAGTTAGCAATAAAGAGAATTGGGACGCAGCTTATGAAGGACATAAGAAATCTGTAACAATTCTTAAAAACCAAAACGAAACATTACCATTAACAGCTGAAAAGCTTGATAATAAAAAGGTTTATGTGGAAGTACTACACAAGGAAGTAGAAAGAGCAACAAAATACACTGAGCAAGCAAGAAAAGAATGTGAAGAGCTTGGTCTATTTACAATGACTGATAACTATGAAGAAGCTGACGTAGCAATTATATTCTTACATCCAAAATCAGGCTCTTACTTCAACGCGACACCTGGACTATTAGAGCTTGAGATTTGTGAGGACAAAGTAGTATCATCTTTAGATGGCTCATTGTATCAGGAAACGACTATAACTGGTATGGATCATCTAAAAGAAGTGACAAACAATGTTCATAGCCGTGGTGGAAAAGTCGTTATGAGTGTGAATGTAACATTGCCATGGATACTAGGAAATATTGAGCCAATGGCAGATGCATTAATCGCTGGATATGATACTTTCTATAATGCACAGCTTGAGGTTATCGCAGGTAATAGTAAACCAGTAGGTGTTTTACCATTAACATTACCAGCGAGTGAGGATGTAATCGCGGTTCGTCAAAATGGCGAATGTGTTTCTAGAAACGATGTACCAGGCTATGACAAGGACAAATATATGCCTGCAGGACTATCATATGCATATAAGGATAGCGATGGTAATGTCTATAGACTAGGTCATGGATTAACTTATTAATAATAAAAAAATCTGCTAATCCTAAGGATTTATCGTATTAATCCTCTTTAGGTAGACATGAAAAAAAGAGAGCATGCTAATAGGTTCTCAGATAGTCTGCCTGAAGGGGATTTTTCAATGGAAGTATAAAGATGGATTTAGTTGAAGAAGAAAAAGCCTCATGCCTTGAGAATGATTTGGCATGGGGCTTTTTGGTTGTTGTTCTGTGAGCATCTTATGCTTTTGTTCTTGAGAGATTAACTTTAGAAGTAGATGTCGAAATTTGCTGAATGATAGATAAATCCAAAAAGTTGATAGATTTTTGCGCAAAGTTGATAGATTATCATCTATTATCAAGGAAATCTCCATCATCACCCAAATTCTTGTCTTGTGGAAAAGCGCACGACATCCAGCACTTGTGCTTTAGATTTGCTGGTAGGTTACTTTTGCCATATTAAGAAGGCTAAGGCTGAGGCGGATAACAGCTCGCCTTTTTTATAACTTACAACAACTTTATTTTTATAGGTGGGATTCCCTAGGGTGTAATAATTCGAATCTGTCTTAATCGTATCCTTTTTGACAACACCTTCTGAATAATTGTTAATCCAACATCACTTGTTGCTAATCGGCCTCTATTATTTGTTCTTACTTTAAGAATTTGCTACAATCATGGCAAAAATAATAAATGAAATATAAGACAGGAGTGTCAATTTTGCCGAAAATACGAAATATTGTCGCTCTATTACTTGTAGTAGGTGGGTTTTGGTATTTTTACGGAGAGACATACAACCAGTTCGGTGTGGAGGGCGTTTTTTCAGAAATTCGTTCAGATATTAATGGAATAAAAGAGAATCCAGAAGTAATAGCTGCGGTTAATTATGCGAGCAATGAGATTCAACATTGGTTGGGTGAGTTAACGCAAAGTCTACAAGAAAACGAACCACAAAATCAAAATGTTGCTGAAAAGCCACAGTTGGATGCACCTTCTGAACAATCCTTTTCCATTCATAATGTCGAACTTGGTGATGATCGTTCAGAAGTAGAACAGCAAGTAGGTCCTGCAAAGCGGTCTACCTTGAATGAATATGGAATCGAGTGGGTTGCTTACCACGAAAACTATCAAAACTTTTTCATGGCTGCTTATGATGAACAAAATAAAGTGGTTGGATTATATACAAATCAGGATTTATTAGCCTCTACAAATGGAATTACCTTCAAAAATTCAAGAGAATCCGTTCTTAAAATGACGAATGACCCTCTAGAAAGCATACGAAAGGGATTTGTGTCTTACCAAATTCAAAATAATCAAGAATATGATACGTTTCTTATTGATAACAATTATGTGACGATTTTTTATGATAAACACGAAGACAACTCGGTCACGGCCATTCAAATCATCAGCGGGGAACTTGAACAGAAAAAGGAAAAATTTTTTACAGATGCAAGTGCTGAGCTGAAAGAGGGATTTGAATATCAATTGTTCGACCTGACGAATGCCGCGAGAGTGAATCACGGCCTCTCTGTTCTTTCCTGGGAGGAAGCGGTACGAGAGACTGCTCGTGGCCACAGCACAGATATGGCCGACAACAATTACTTCAGCCATACGAATCTTGAAGGACAATCTCCTTTTGATCGCATGACTGCAGACCGTATTTCCTATCGGATGGCTGGAGAAAACCTCGCAATGGGACAATTAAGTAGTATTTTTGCTCACGAAGGCTTGATGAACTCACTTGGTCACCGGGAAAATATTTTGCAATCCGATTTTGAATCATTAGCAGTAGGTGTTGCTTTTAATGCAGAATCACGTCCATATTATACTGAGAATTTTTTGACTAAATAGCAGGAAAGAGGACGACTCTTTTGTTGTTTAGTCGTCCTCTTTGATTCATTCATTACTACTAAATATTAAATTGACGGACTAAATCATTTAAATCTTTGGAAAGGTTCTCTAAGGCTTTAGCATTGTTGCTAATTTGTTCCATAGAACTGCTTGTTTGCTGTGAAGAATCTGCTGTTTCTTCAATTCCTGCAGCAGATTCCCCAGAAATTGACGCGATCTGTTCAATAACTGATTGGATTGTAGCGGTATCATTGTTGATTTGTGCTAGGTTGGTAACAATGCCATTGATTTTTTCAACCATATTAGAAACTGCATCAGTTATTTCTACAAATGTTTTTCCTGTCGTTTGAATTTGTATCGTCCCTGATGAGACTTTTTCATACCCTTCTTCTAAAGAAGCCGTTACTTGTTTTGAGCCGTGTTGAATACTGTTTACAGTTTGTGTAATATCACCAACTGAGAGCTTCACTTGCCCCGAAAGTTTCCGAACCTCATCAGCTACGACAGCAAAGCCTTTCCCATGTTCTCCGGCTCTAGCTGCTTCTATTGCTGCATTCAAAGCTAATAAATTCGTCTGCTCAGCAATATTTTGAATGACTTTAATCATTTCGGTAATTTGTTCCGCTTGTTCATCTAATTCATTTACCTTGGCTACTGAATCTGTCACAATGTTATATATCAAACTCATTTCCTTTACTGAGATCTCCATCATTTTGCGTCCTTGCTCTGTTAATTCTAACACCTGCTTTGTTGTGAAGGATATTTCATCACCGTTTTTGGCTGCAAATTGAGTCTTTCTAGAAAAGTCTGACATTTTCTCAGCTAACTTTAATGATGAATTAGCTTGCGATTCAGCTCCAACGGATAATTCTTGCATGGTAGTAGCAATTTGTTGACTTCCAGCACTCATTTCATTAGCTGATTGCGTAAGAAGGGTGCTCTGATTTTTAATGACATCTGAAGTATTTCTAATTTTTAGGACCATTTCTTTAAAGTTTTTCTGCATTTGGATCATAGATTTTGTTAGTAGTCCGATTTCGTCAGCACTCTCTTTGCCTTGATAGTGTTTGTCAAAATTCCCCTTAGCAAGCTCATCCATAAAATACGCAACTTGTTTTATTGGGTGAGAAATCGATCTACTAAATAATAGGGCTACGATGGTAACAAGTAGAAGTGTGAGACCTAAAACAATGAGCGTTATTAATGTAGTCGTTTGATCGACTTGTTTTATGATCGAAATATCTTGTGTAATCCCGATCATTCCGATAACGACTGTTTTAGTAGGATCATACATTGGTATGAAGGTTTGAAGAGACTCCTCGTTATCAAGAGATATTTCTGTTCCAGAAAGTACCTTATCAATTGTTACTTGATCTTTTAAATACGTACCAACTTGATCATTATTAGATGAAGCAATGGTTTCTCCTTTTTCATTATAAAGGTTTAGTTGTACGCCTTGGATTGATTGTGTGATTTTCTCTAGAAAGTGATCATCGATTCCTGTTTGCAGAGTACCTATAACTTCATTGTTATATTTAATTGGAACAAAAGCACGAACGGCCAAACCGCTACTACCAAATTCAAACCCTGATAGTTCTTCTCCATTCAATGTTGCCTGGATAGCAGCAAGCCCACCTTTGTCATCACCAAATTTTGCAGGATTATGCCCTCTGAAAGAAACAATTCCATGCTCATCTCCAAATTCAAATACGCTTAGTTTCTGTTCTTTATGCAATCGATCAAAAATCGGTTGAACTTCTACAGCTAAGGAATCGCGTGTACTTGTCCGGAAAGTATTGATAAGTTCTTTGTCTTGGGCATAGAGTTTTGTCAGCTCTAAAAGTTCCATTGAAGCAATATTTAGACTATTGATAACAGAGTTCTTAGTCGATTCTTGAGTTTGTTTCGTGAGTGTTGAAAAACCACGATCTATGTTGAATAAAAGAATACCACTTAAAAGAACTAATGGAATGATTGCTGTTGAGCACAATACGAGTAATAATTTTTTGTTTAAAGATTTAAGTTTAAACATGAAGGTAGTTCTCCTTTGTTAGAATACTGCGTCGATTTAATCGAACAATTATACCCTATAAAAGTTTTTATTTATAGTTTTTTTCTCTATCAAAATAAGGTTGAATTTATGAGAGGTATATCGGCTTGTATAAAAGACGAAAACATATTGAAAATGATAAAAAGGGTTTTGATAAATATTCTAGGAATACTATAATTAGGAAATGAGGTTGAAACTCATCATAGGAGGAAGATTATGTCTCAAATTGAAGAAATGCATCCAAAACTCGGTCAGGTGATAGAGAATATTGGAAATGTAATGGTTGGAAAGCGAGATGTTAGTGTACTTAGTCTTGTTGCGTTACTTGCTAATGGGCATGTTTTACTTGAAGATGTGCCGGGTGTTGGGAAAACGATGATGGTGCGTGCGCTTGCTAAGTCGGTAGGTGTAGAATTTAAACGAATTCAATTTACCCCTGATTTATTGCCATCAGATGTAACAGGTGTTTCAATTTATAACCCTAAGGAACTTCAATTTGAGTTTCGTGAAGGTCCCATTTTTGGAAATATTATTTTAGCAGATGAAATAAACCGTACATCTCCTAAAACTCAATCTGCATTACTTGAAGGGATGGAGGAGGGAAGCATCACAGTTGATGGCACAACAAGAATCCTCGCTAAACCATTCTTCGTAATGGCAACCCAAAATCCAGTAGATTACGAGGGAACATATCCATTACCTGAGGCTCAACTTGATCGGTTTTTATTTAAGTTACGAATGGGTTACCCAACTAAAAGTGAAGAATTTGACGTTCTTACATTAGCTGAAAAAGAAAGGCCGATTCATACGATTGAAAGTGTTATTACAAAAGAGGAATTAGTTGCACTCCAGAACGAAATTCAACATGTGTATGTTGATGAAACGATTAAGCATTATATTATTGAGATTACTGGGAACACGAGAAGGCATCCATCTGTCTATTTGGGTGCAAGTCCCCGCGCATCCATCTCATTAATGAAGGCAGCTCAGGCGTATGCATTTATTACAGGTAGAGATTACATCATTCCTGATGATATTCAATATTTAGCGCAATTTGCGTTGCCGCACCGAATGATCTTAAGGTCTGAGGCAAAATTCGAGGGGAAAACTGCTGAGGATATAGTTGGTGAACTTTTAGATAGGACGTCTGTCCCTGTTCGAAAGTCGTTAAGCCGGTAATGAAAGAATTTTATAAAAAGCTCCGTGCTGTGTGGAAACTAGTTTCCCTCCTATTTCTCACGTTAGCGGCATTTAGCTATGCGATGTTTCAAGGTGGCTTTGTAAGCTGGTTTCTCTTCTATAGCTTTTTCCCTTTTGCGGTGTATTCGCTTTTACTACTGCTCTATCCGATTCGTTCATTTATGGCTTCTAGAACAGTTAGCCAAGAGCAATATACTGTTGGCCAAAGACTTATAGGGATGATTACGATTAAGAGAAGGTTTCCTTTTCCGCTCTTCTATCTATTAGTAGAGGACGAAATGACTGAAAAGTTACAAGGAAGTAAAAAAGTATCAGAGCCTAAGAAGCTCTTTTTCCCATGGTTTAAGCGGAGAGTTTCGTTTAGTTATGTATTACTTGAACTTCCACGAGGAGAGCATCAACTTTCCGCCATTCGTATTAGAACCGGGGATTTCTTTGGACTAATCGAAAAAGAGGTGACTTTTGAAGTCGAAAACACCTTTCTAGTCTATCCGCCATTTGTTAATTTCCGATATTATCCACAGCAAAGACGCTTTGAACAAGGGTCTGCCTCAACGGTAGCAAATTACCTCCACGATTCAACAATGGCTGTTGGGATTAGAGAGTACCAGGCTGGCGATAAATTATCCTGGATTGATTGGAAAGCAACCGCAAGAAGAGATTCGATCATGACAAAGGAATTTGAACAAATGCAAAGTCATGATGTTGTCATCATTTTAGACCGCGTAAAGTCGGACATGTTTGAATCGATTGTTACATATACCGCGTCTTTCATTCGGGCAATAATGAAAAGTGGAGCTCGAGTTGGTCTTATTTCAATCGGAAGTGATCGGCATATTTTTCCGTTACAATCTGATGAGGAGCATGGGAGGAACATGTTTTATCACCTTGCAAAAGTTGACTGTGATAGTAAAGAACCATTGTCTACCTTGTTAGAAAAAGATGTATTCAAAACTGAAATGAAGCAAGTAACAAACATTATTGTTACTAGTCAATTGACTTTAGATTTCGCTCGGAGACTTGAATACCTTGTGAAATTGCAACAATCGTACATGCTTTTTGTCATTAAAAGTGTTCATGATAAAACGTTAAATGAAGAAAAGGTCTTAATTGAAAGATTAAAAAAGCGTCATATTGATGTAAAAGTAATTAGTAGTCGAGATGATGGTAGAGGATATAAAGAGGTGAGGGAGGTATGAAAATAATAACTTCTCATGAAAGAAAAACAACAGCTTTTGTTTATTATTTTTTTGCGTTTATGTTGTTATGGGAGTGGCTGAGGCCTCTTCAGGAAGTGACGGATACGGCAAATACGTATATTTTTGTCATCTTTATAGGGGTTGGCTTTTTACTACTATTTCTTAAATTACGCTGGTATGTGACATTTCCTATTAAAATGATCCTTATTTTGACTATCCTGCACGGGCTTTATTTCGACGGTATCTTCTTTCGCTTCCTTTGGATGGAGGAATTTATCAGAGATATAATTAGTAATACAAGTTTAATACAGAGTGGGAATTGGAATAATATCACATCATCGTACAGGTCACTCTTGTTCTTCATTTTATTATGGTTACTCGTTTATTTGATTCATTATTGGATTCTTTTTCAAAAAAGGATTTTGTATTTCCTTCTATTGACACTCCTTTATATTACGGTTTTAGATACCTTTACTCCTTATGATGCGACACTAGCGATTGTACGAACTGTACTAATCGGTTTTTTCATGCTTGGGATGCTCCACTTTGATCGATTAAAAATAGTAGAAAATTTAAAGGTGAAGAGAGCGACCTCCATTCGTTGGATGGTACCACTACTTGCATTCGTTCTACTCTCAATGTTTCTTGCCCTGATCGCACCAAAGGCTTCACCGCAATGGGCTGATCCAGTCCCATTTATTACAGCCATTGGGCGTGAGGACGATGCTGCTGGAGGAATGAAGAAAATTGGTTTTAGTCAAAATGATGAAAAGCTTGGTGGAGGTTTTGTTGAGGATGATACAGATGTCTTTACACATGTGTCAGCTGATCGCCATTATTGGCGCGTTGAAACAAAGGATGTCTATACGGGGAAGGGCTGGGAGGTATCTGATCCAGAATCTAAATTAGAAGAACTGACAAATGTAGCTGAAAAATTAAGCTGGACTGATGAACGTGTAGAAACGAAAAGCTTAACATCTTCCGTAACGATTGATGAAAATTATCGTCATTTTCATCTGATGTATCCGTTAGGCCTAACGTCGATTCGCACAGATCAAGCTATGAGTTTTTATCTTAATCAAAATACGGAATTGATTACTCCTTTTCTAGATAATGAGGGTTCCCGAGAGGAATTTATGACATACGAAGTTAGCTATGACCTCCCTTCTTATCCAATCAATGAGATGAGAAAGGAACAACGCTTTACTGATAAGCCAGAAGGATTTATCGAACGGTACACACAATTACCTGATGCTCTACCTAACCGTGTTAAGGAGCTTGCGTTAGAGATTACTGCAGATAAGGAAAATCAGTACGATAAGGCGAAAGCGATTGAGAGCTATTTCAACTCAGCAGAATTTTCATATGAAACCGAGGATGTCACAATCCCTGAGAGAGATCAAGATTATGTTGATCAATTCCTTTTTGAGACATTAAAGGGCTATTGCGACAACTTTTCAACAGCGATGATTGCTTTATTACGTGCAAATGATATTCCTTCAAGATGGGTGAAGGGTTACACAGAAGGAGATTTTATTAGAAATATTAATAATGATGAAAAGGAATATCAAGTGACAAATAATAATGCCCATTCATGGGTGGAAGTTTATTTTGAAGGTGTTGGTTGGGTTCCATTTGAACCAACAAAGGGTTTTGTGAATCCTTACGAGATGACAAGTAATTATGGGAATGTGAAAGAACAAGATCAGCAGGAAGTAAAAGATGAGAGTGCTAAAAAGGAAGAGCAAACTCAAGAAAAACAAGTCCAAGAAGAAAAGGAGTCAACTTCAATGGCTGCTAATCCAGGATTCAACTTGTTTGGTAGTCGACTTGCTCACATTTCCTTATATGGAATAACCTTGTTGCTTCTTCTCGTCGGTTTTATCTTCTATAAAACGAGAATGAGATGGCTGCCGATGCTTATTATTAATAAATATAAAAAGCGCACCGATGATGAAGTATTTTTTCAAGCCTATGAATCACTATTAAAGCAATTGGATCGTTTCGGAATGAAAAGACGTGAAGGTCAAACTTTACGAGATTATGCCCAGGAAATTGACAGCTACTTTCAGAATGGACATATGTCAACATTGACGAAAAATTACGAAAAGGCATTGTACCGTCGTGATAATGCAAAGTTAGAATGGGAGCGATCAATTGAATTGTGGGAAAATTTAATTAAAGGGACATCATCTTGACCATTGGATTAGAGATTGATAGAATAGAAAAAATTACATACATCCTTCATATATCCTCGAAAATATGGTTCGAGAGTCTCTACCGGGTAACCGAAAATAACCTGACTATGAAGGCAGAATAAGTACGTACGTGGAATTAGGATTCTGCCTTCTTTTTATACTAATCGTGAAGTAGGAGTATAAGAAAAACTGAGCTTTCGCCATTTTGGTTTAGCGATAAGACAGGTTTTTCAATTGTTGAAGGACAGAGGACTAGTTTTTTTGCTATTTAGATGAAGTGCTGATAATAGTTAGTATTTACTAGGGTATGATACTTTATATGACGGCTATAGTCTTTTTAGTATAATCGCAATATTGCAATGAAAAAACGGATGAGGTGACATTAGTGGCAAAGAATCATGAAATGGTAGTGGTGTTAGACTTCGGAAGTCAGTATAATCAATTGATTACACGACGCATTCGCGAATTTGGTGTGTATAGTGAATTGCATCCACATACACTAACAGCGGAAGAAATTAAACAAATGAATCCGAAGGGAATTATTCTTTCGGGCGGGCCTAATAGTGTCTATGGAGAAAATGCTTTTAAATGTGACGAAGCGATTTTTGATTTAGGTATACCTGTGCTAGGAATTTGTTACGGTATGCAACTTATGACGCACACTCTCGGTGGAACAGTTGAACCGGCAGATCATCGTGAGTATGGAAAAGCTACGATTGATATTCAAGGACAACCATCCCTTTTTGCTGACTTACCTGAGCAACAAGTTGTGTGGATGAGTCATGGGGATCTTGTGAAGGAAATACCTCAAGGATTCCAAGTGGATGCTATAAGTGCATCTTGTCCATATGCGGCTATGAGTAACGAAGATCGTAAGTTTTATGGAGTTCAGTTTCACCCAGAGGTACGTCACTCTGAATTTGGAAATGAATTGTTGAAAAACTTTGTCTTTAAAATTTGTGAGTGCGCTGGCGATTGGTCAATGGAAAACTTCATTGAGATGGAAACAGATAAACTGAAGCAAAAGGTAGGAAATAAACAAGTACTTTGCGCGTTAAGTGGTGGAGTAGACTCATCAGTTGTAGCGGTTTTAATCCATAAAGCAATTGGTGACCAATTGACATGTATCTTTGTTGATCATGGATTATTGCGTAAAGATGAAGCTGAAGGTGTAATGAAGACGTTCAGTGAAGGCTTTAATATGAATGTTATTAAAGTTGATGCAAAGGATCGCTTTTTAAACAAATTAAAAGGTGTATCAGATCCAGAGCAAAAACGAAAAATTATCGGAAATGAATTTATTTACGTTTTTGACGATGAATCTGCTAAGTTAGAAGGTATTGACTTTTTAGCGCAAGGTACACTTTACACAGATATTATTGAGAGTGGCACTGCTACAGCACAAACAATAAAATCTCATCATAATGTAGGTGGACTTCCAGAAGATATGGAATTCGAATTAATCGAGCCACTAAGCACATTATTTAAAGATGAAGTTCGTGCTTTAGGTACAGAGCTAGGAATACCTGATGAAATTGTTTGGCGACAACCTTTCCCAGGACCAGGTCTTGGTATTCGGGTTCTTGGTGAGATTTCTGATGAAAAACTAGAAATTGTTCGTGAATCAGATTATATCTTACGCGAGGAAATTAGAAAGGCTGGCCTTGAACGTGATATATGGCAATACTTCACTGTTTTACCTGACATCCGTAGTGTTGGAGTAATGGGTGATGCTAGAACATATGACTATACAATTGGTATTCGTGCAGTTACATCAATCGATGGAATGACATCTGACTGGGCAAGAATTCCTTGGGATGTTCTAGAGGTTATCTCTACTAGAATCGTTAACGAAGTAAAACACATTAACCGTGTTGTTTATGATATTACAAGTAAACCACCTGCAACAATTGAGTGGGAATAAAACACGAACAAAACGAACGTTATCTAAGATAACGTTCGTTTTTTATTGACTAACCATCATTATTTCAGTATAGTGGTTATAAATTGAATAACTCAAATCACATCGTATAATTTTGGGGATATGGCCCAATAGTTTCTACCGAGCTACCGTAAAAGGCTTGACTACGAAGTAATTAAAGGGAGATGACCTTTAATTAACTAAGTTGTAGGCAAGTGTTCTCATTTTATATGATGAACGCTTTTTTTGTGTGTTATAAGAAATTATAAAGTTCTTGTACTGTGACTGTGGATAAGCGTACGACATCCAGATCCAGCGCCTAGCCCCTCTTGGTTCTAAGCCACTTTTGAATTGAAGGCAAAAAACACCTTCTATTCAAAAGCGTCTTATGCTTTTCGGGGCTGATCAAGGCGCTTGCGCTTTTGTTCTGCGGAAATGATTGTCTTTGCTTTGAGGGAAATACATAATAACCATTTGCTTCATACTACAATTGAATAAAATTCTAGGGGGTACAGTATTCATGAAAAAATATTTTCAATTTGAAGAATTAGGTACGAATTATCGCCGTGAATTTATTGGGGGATTAACGACCTTCTTGTCGATGGCATATATCTTGTTTGTAAATCCATTAACCCTATCATTGAGTGCAGTTCCTGATTTACCTGCTGAAATGAGAATGGATCAAGGTGCAGTGTTCGTAGCTACTGCAATTGCTGCAGCCGTTGGGTCGTTGCTTATGGGATTCATAGCTAAATATCCAATAGCGCTCGCACCAGGGATGGGGATAAATGCATTTTTCTCATTTACTGTCATTTTAACAATGGGTATCCCTTGGCAAACTGCGTTATCAGGTACGTTAGTTTCGGGTATCGTCTTTATTTTACTTACGTTATCGGGGTTGAGAGAGAAAATTATTAATTCAATTCCTACTGAGCTTAAATATGCTGTAGGTGCAGGTATTGGGGTTTACATTACATTTATCGGCTTCCAAAACGCCGGAATTATCGTGAACAATGATGCAACCTTAGTCGGACTCGGGGATTTATCAAAGCCAACAACGCTCTTAGCGATTTTTGGTGTTGTTTTGACAGTCATTCTAATGGTTCGTGGCGTTAAAGGTGGAATCTTCTATAGCATGATCATTACTGCAATAGTAGGAATGATTTTTAAGCTAATTAATGTTCCGACCCAAATTGTCGGATCTATCCCAAGTATAGAACCAACCTTTGGTCAAGCACTAATGAATTTAGATCAAATTTTTACGATTGAAATGTTAGTTGTCATTATTACTTTTCTTTTTGTAGACTTCTTTGATACTGCGGGCACATTAGTAGCGGTAGCGAATCAGGCGGGATTAATGAAGGAAAATAAACTGCCTAGGGCCGGAAAAGCTTTGTTTGCGGATGCGGCCGCCACAGTAGTAGGTGCGATTGTAGGTACATCTACCACTACATCTTATATCGAATCAAGTGCGGGAGTTGCAGCAGGTGCCAGAACAGGGTTTGCATCAGTTGTTACAGGTGGGCTTTTCTTACTAGCTTTGTTCTTTTCACCATTGTTAGGAGTAATTACTCCAGCAGTAACTGCGCCAGCCTTAATTATAGTAGGTGTACTAATGGTGTCATCATTAGGGAAAATTGATTGGGAACGTTTTGAAATTGCAGTCCCGGCATTCTTAACGATTATTGTGATGCCATTATCATATAGTATTGCAACTGGTATTGCGATCGGCTTCATTTTCTATCCTATTACAATGGCTTTAAAGGGAAGAGCGAAAGAAATACATCCAATCATGTATGGGCTGTTTGTTATTTTTATTTTGTATTTTATTTTCATAGTATAAAGAGGAAAGAGAGGAAGGTGGTGCATTGCGCTATTTTCCTCTCTTTTTAATATGATTGGAAAAAACATTTGAGAAATATGATTTTTTTGTTGACTCTACAATTGATTGCTGATAATATAATAAAAGTCAGTTGCGAGTTATACAAAACTTCGGTTTTTGAAAAAACACTTTTAAAAAAGTGTTGACACAATAACTCAGATATGGTAAATTGATAAAGTCGCTTCTGAGAGAAACGACATAACAAATGATCTTTGAAAACTAAACAAAACCAAGCGTGCCAACGTTAATTTCGATTGACAAAAACGTACTATATAGTACAAAACTTATGAGCAAGTCAAACACTTTATTGGAGAGTTTGATCCTGGCTCAGGACGAACGCTGGCGGCGTGCCTAATACATGCAAGTCGAGCGAATTGATGGGAG